>JBAWAP010000419.1:0-3505 GCA_049589355.1 Anaerolineae bacterium | reverse complement strand
GTGCTCTTGTTGAGCCAGCAACAGAGGGATGTCATCAACTCGTTCACTAATCACGGTAAGCATCTCGGTCATACCGAGAGCTTACCACAATTCTCGAAACTTGTCCAAATTTGAGCGAACCAAAGGTTCTAACTTCCAGTTAATGAGGAGGCAACATGGACAGAGAATATCTGGAGAGTCTTTTTGGGTTATCGGGGAAGGTCGCTGTGGCCACCGGTGGCGGGGGGGTGCTGTGCAGGGTGATGAGTCGGGCGCTGGGCCGCGTAGGCGTCAAGGTGGTTGTGTTGGACCTGATCCCGGAGGCCGCGCAGAAAGTGGCTGAAGAGATCGCGGCCGCGGGCGGCGAGGCCATCGCTGTGCGATGTGACGTGCTCGACAAGGCCAGTCTGGAGGCCGCCCGTGACGCTGTACTGGCGCGGTTTGGCCAGGTGGATATCCTGATCAACGGCGCGGGGGGCAACAAAAAGGAAGCCACCACCTCGCCCGATCTGTCCTTTTTCGACCTGCCCGCCGACGCGGTACAATGGGTGTTCAATCTCAACTTTATCGGCACGCTGTTGCCCTGCCAGGTGTTCGGCAAGGTGATGGCCGAGCAGGGGGAGGGGATCATCCTCAACGTCTCGTCAATGAACGCCTTCCGCCCGCTGACCCGCATCCCAGCCTATTCCGCAGCTAAAGCTGCCGTGAGCAACTTCACTCAATGGCTGGCGGTGCATATATCGCAGGAATACTCGCCCAAGATTCGCATCAACGCCATCGCCCCCGGCTTCTTCCTAACTGAGCAGAACCGTTTCCTCCTCACCGACGAGGGGACGGGAGAGCTGACCCCCCGAGGGCGGACGATCATTGATCACACCCCGATGGGTCGCTTCGGCCATCCGGATGATCTGATTGGCACGGTGCTGTGGCTGTTGTCGCCGTCGGCACAGTTTGTGCACGGGGTGGTGGTGCCAGTGGATGGCGGGTTCAGTGCGTTCAGTGGGGTGTGAAGCAAGGGAGCAGGGGAGCAAAAGAGCAAATGTGCAACGGAGGAGATCGTTGAAGAAGAAAATTGAGAGTGAGTTCCGTCGGCTATGCGAGCGGGCCGGCAGACAGGGGGTGATTGGTTTCACCCCTATCGAGGAAGTGAGGCTGTTGCCGGTGCAGTCGGCTTATCTTCGGCGCAAGCTGGATGGGTTGGGAGAGTGGTCGGACATCACCGCCGTCTCCATCGGCCTGTTGTACCACGAGCAGGAGATATTGGCCATCCCCGCTGGCTGGGTGAGCAAGCTGCCTGAGGATGGCCGCTGGAACCAGTACGCTCGCGCCTACACAGAGCTGAATCGGTTGCTCAATCACATAGCCAGTCAATTGGTCGGGCGATTCGGCGGCGTGGCCGAGGCGGCTACAGTCGAGGGTTGGGTGGGGCAGGTGAAGCGCGTCAACGACTACTTCCCCCACTGCGTCTCGCACCGTGCCTTCGCCGAGGCGGCGGGTGTGGGCTGGCGAGGGAGGAGTGGCCTGGTGATCACGCCCGAGGCCGGTCCCGCGCTGCGCTTCGCCACGGTGTTCGTCCCTCAGCGGCTCTCCTCGAACAACAGGGACCTGCCCGGGTGCGGCAATTGCAGCGCCTGTCTGGAGGTGTGTCCTATCCTGCGCCGGCAAGAGGGCTACCGGGAGAGATGTCGCCGTCGCCTGAGAGACTTGGGTCTGGAGGATGAAGTGTGCGGCATCTGCGTGCGGGTGTGTTGGGAGGCCGTCAGGGGCGCCGCCCCCCATTTCGGGGCATTTTTAGGGTAGAAACCGACCAGCTTACGCTACTATCCTTGTAGCGCGGAACTTCCTGAGTTCATAAAACCAGAACCTGTTCCATGAAGTGATTTCCGCCTACCGTCCCGCATGGGGATAGAAATCCCCATGCTAAAAGCTCAAGTGCGGCAAGACGCACTCAAAAGGAGTCGGCTTTTTAGCCGACTTTGGCTTTTGGCCTACGAACTTCCATTCGCAGGCTAGGTGAAGCGGAAGCTACCTTCCGGTAGTCAGGTCCGGGGAATTCTAATTTCATGGAATTTAGGATACAGTATCTCACCAGATTTGGCTTGACAAATGTCAGAGAACTGTGTATAATGATAAACAGTATTTCAAGATGACATCATTACAGGAGGACAGCATTGCGGGAGGGGGTACTGAAGAAAGAACTTATCAAAAAAGATAGTCCCATTCCTTACTACTTTCAGCTTGAGGAGATTTTGAGAGAGGCAATTGAGGGCGGCAAATGGGTGCCGGATCAGCAGATTCCCTCAGAACCGGAACTCTGCGAAATGCTTGGCGTAAGCAGGACGGTGGTACGGCAAGCACTGAACGAACTGGTTAACGAAGGTCTATTGTACCGGAGGAGAGGTAAGGGGACCTTTGTGACTAGGTCGAAGATCGCTGAGAGCCTGGTGCAGAATCTAACGGGCTTCTACGAAGACATGGTGGCGAAGGGCCTGGTGCCCATCACACAAGTGCTGGAACAGAAACTGATCCCTGCGAGCAAGAAAGTAGCTGGTATGCTGAACTTGAGGGAGGGGGATCAGGTGATCAAGATTGATCGCTTGAGGTCAGTTGGTAATGAACCTATTCTCATAGTGACCACCTTTATACCTCATCAGATCTGTCCCGGCTTATTGGAGGAGGACCTCACTAATCAATCGCTATACGCCGTAATAGAGGGTAGATACAACTTAGAAATAGCTCGAGGTAGGCGTACTTTGGAAGCTATATCGGCCAGTGAAGAGGAGGCCAAATTGCTCGGGATCGAAGAGGGCGATCCGCTCATCCTTCTCAAGAGTGTTAGCTATCTAGAAGATGGGGGGCCTATCGAGTATTTTGAGGCCAAGCACAGGGGTGATCGTAGCAGATTTGAGGTCGAGCTAATCCGCCGAAGGAGGCCGCGTGGGCCTATCGAAGAGATCTTGCCTCCTGAACTGCCGCCAAGCAATATTGTGGTGGAATAGCCTATCGAGTGTGCACCGCTACGAGTGAGGCGCGTTACCCCCAAAAGGAGCCGCCCGGAGACAATCCCCTGCTGGGGCTGTCCAATGTGGTGGCGATACCGTAGATGGGGGCCCATGGTTGGGAGGCGACGACTAGCGCCAACATTGTGGCCGCACGCAACGTGGTGTGTAGGTTTTGCAGACGGGATGGCCGGCGTATCGGGTGACCTAATCCGGCACTCCCGTAGCGTAGAAAGGAGGTGAGGAAAGATACCAGAACGCAGAGCGAATTTTATCAGGTGATACAATATGGAGGTCAATCATTGGCAAATTATGAAAAGGAGGTCAGCATGAAGACAGAAGGAAATCCCCAAGAAATAACTAGGCGTCAAGCAAAAAAGGAGGGAGAGATGGGTACTAACGTAACGGTTGTGCAACCAGGAGCTGAATCGTTCATATCGGCGAAAAAACGCAACTTTTGAACAACGGCAAGGCCAGTTGGAAGGATGCGGAATCCTGGATCACCAACTGAACGCCCGCAAACGCGC
>JBAWAP010000418.1:0-15437 GCA_049589355.1 Anaerolineae bacterium | reverse complement strand
TCCAGTCCCCAGCTACTCCACTAGTTTCAACAGAACCATAGGTGCCCCATCGCCCTGACGTCGTCCTAGCTTGAATACGCGAGTGTAACCACCGGAACGCTCTTCATAGCGAGGAGCTAAGTCATCGAAGAGCTTCGTAACGACGGTCGGATCGTTCAACCTGGCGGCAGCCAGCCGACGAGCGTGTAGGTCGCCACGCTTACCCAAAGCGATCAGCTTCTCTGCCTGCCCCCTAATGGCCTTGGCTTTGGCCTCAGTCGTCTTTATCCGCTCATGGCGAAACAGTTCAGTTATCAGGTTTCTATATAGAGCTTTGCGCTGGCCGCTGGAGCGACCTAGCTTGCGGCCTGCTTTCCGATGTCTCATGAAGCGGTCACTCCTCAGATTCTTCTTCCTCGATCAAGAACAAGCCCCTCTCTTCCAACTTTGCCTTTAACTCAGCTAACGACTTGGGGCCAAAATTCCGGATACTCATCATCTCATCGTCGCCCTTCCCCAGCTTCTCGAGCACCTCTCCCACACTGGTTATCCCAGTCCGCTTGAGGCAGTTATAAACCCGCACACTGAGATCCAAATCCTCGATTAATATCTCGTAAACACGGGAGGGTATGCCTTCTTCCTCAGCCTTTTCCTCTGGGATCTCTTCCTCGACACCAGCCACCAACGACAGGTGTTTCACCAAGATGCTGGCGGCCTCGCTCAAAGCCTCTTGAGGCTCAATGGTACCATCGGTCCATATCTCCACGATAAGCCGATCAAAGTTGGTCATCTGACCAACGCGGGCTCGTTCCACCTGGTAACCGACTTTGCGGACGGGGCTGAAGATAGCATCAATGGGGAGCTCTCCGATGGGCAGCTTGTCCCGCTCCTCAGCGGGTGAGTAACCCTTACCTCTTTGGACCGTCATTTCGATTTCCACCTTGGCCTCATCGGAGTCTACGGTGAACAAGTATAAGTCGGGATTGATGATTTCCACATTGCTGGGACATTCCAGGTCGCCAGCCGTCACCGCGCCCTCGCCCCTTACCTCTAGACGTAAGTACGCCGAATCAGAACCATCGGAGTGCATCTTCAGCCGCACTTGCTTCACGTTGAGGATCAACTGGGTCACGTCTTCCTTGACATGAGGTATGGTGGAGAACTCGTGGTACACATCGCTAACTTTGATTGCTGTGATTGCCGCTCCCGTCATGGACGAGAGGAGAACACGTCGCAAAGCATTGCCAAGAGTTATGCCATAACCACTTTCCATGGGACCGATAACGAAACGCGCATAGCCTCTCGAGTTGTTCTCGCACTCGACCTTGGGCAAAACCATACCCATCAAAGAATTGTCCTCCTGATTTGCCATTGGCCTAAGTCCCTCCCTCCAGAAGGATGAAGCTAGCGCCCAGCACCACTAACGGCTGTAGTACTCGACAATCGACCGCTCGTTCAAAGGCAAATCTATCTCTTCCCGTGAAGGGAGATTCAAGATTCGCCCCGACATGTTGAGAGCGTCCAAGCTCATCCAGTCCGGCACAACCTTGCGTTCCAGCTCCTTTGCCCGGTCCTTGAAATAGACCAACCCCTTGCTCCGCTCGCGCACCGATATCACGTCTCCTGGCTCTACCAGCATTGAAGGGATGTCAGCCCTCTGCCCATTGCAGTTGAAGTGGCCATGGCATACCAGTTGGCGGGCCTGAGCCCGCGAATCGGCGAATCCAAGCCGATATACGACGTTGTCTAGCCGGCTTTCCAGAATGGCCAGCAAATTAACGCCAGTTAGCCCCTTGCCCCTCTCAGCTTCTCGGAAATAACGTCGGAACTGTCTCTCCAAGACGCCGTAGATACGGCGTGCCTTCTGCTTTTCCCGGAGCTGCAGGGCATATTCCGACTGTCGCCTGCGGCGGAACTGGCTCTCACGGCCATGCATGCCAGGAGCATAGGAGCGCCTATCAATAGCACATTTTGCGGTCAAACACCGCTCCCCCTTGAGGAAAAGCTTCTCCCCTTCCCGCCGACACTGCTTACAAACCGGGCCGATATATCTGGCCATTTTACCTCCTCTTTCAATGGAGCAAAGTCACAGGGGACCAAAGGAGCAAAGGCAACTTCCCCTCTGCTCCCCAGCTCCCTTGCTCCCTTGTTACATCCTTCGCTTCTTGGGTGGACGACAGCCGTTGTGAGGAACGGGGGTAACATCGGTGATGGATTTCACCTTGAGACCCGCCCCTTGCAAAGCGCGAATGGCCGCCTCCCGGCCAGGCCCAGGCCCCTTGACGAATATGTCAATCTCCCTCACGCCGTAATCCATGGCCTGTTTTGCCGTTTGCTGAGCGGCCATGCGGGCCGCATAAGGGGTGCTCTTACGCGATCCCTTGAAGCCCGCGGTGCCTGCGCTACTCCAAGTGATGACATCGCCTTGCTGATCGGTCATAGTGATTATCGTGTTGTTGAACGTGGCTTGAATGTGAGCTTGCCCATAAGGGACATTCTTGCGTGCACGACGAGCCGCTCTCTTCCCTCCCCTTTGTTGCGCCATCCTTCCTCCCCTAAGTTGGTAGATTGGTAAATTGGTAAACTGGTGAACTGGACCAATTTACCAATTCACCAGTTTCCCAGTCTACCAACCTATTTCTTCCTCGCTCCGCGCCTGCGGCCACGGCCAGGCACTGTCCTGCGTGGGCCACGCTTAGTGCGGGCGTTGGTCCTGGTCCGCTGGCCACGCACCGGCAAGTTATAACGGTGGCGGAGCCCACGATAACAACCGATTTCCTGCAAGCGCTTGATGTTCTGACTGACCTCCCGCCGTAGATCGCCCTCAACCTTATAATTGGCGTCAATAGCCTCGCGCAATTGGCTAATCTCAGCCTCGGCCAAGTCCTTGACCCGCGTATCGGGGTCAACCCCCGTCTGGGACAGAATCTCCCGGCTGGTCGAGCGACCGATGCCGTAGATGTAGGTCAGGCCAACCTCCACCCGTTTGTTGCGGGGTAAGTCAATTCCGGCGATTCGTGCCATGCTAAACCTCCCTTTATCCTCACCCTGAGCTTGACTTCGGCGAGCTCAGTCGAGCCGTCGAAGGACGCTATCCTTGCCGCTGCTTGTGCTTGGGGTTCTCGCAGATCACGTAAACCACGCCCCTGCGCTTGACGATTTTGCACTTAGAGCAGCGACGCTTAACCGATGCTTTAACCTTCATTGCTAAGACCTCCGATTCAGCCTATAGCTTGTCGCCACTCGTCAAGCCGTAGGCGATAACCGACACCTATGAGCGAGTCAATATCTCTGGCTCACCTTTGGTGACGGCTATGGTATGCTCGAAGTGAGCCGAGAGCTTCCCATCTTTGGTGACTACCGTCCAGTTGTCGGCCAGGACTCGCGTGCGCCAATCCCCCTCGTTGACCATGGGCTCCAGCGCAAAAGTCATGCCTGGCTTCAAAAGAAAGCCCCGTTTAGGCTGGCCATAGTTGGGTATTTGAGGGTCCTCATGCATCTGAAGGCCGATACCGTGGCCGGTGTACTCGCGCACTACCGAATAGCCCCTACTCTCGGCATAATCCTGGATGGCCCACGATATGTCACCAGTGTGGTTACCTGCCCGTGACTGCGCAATGCCCGCCGCCAGGGCTCCAGCCGTCACCGCTAACAGCTCTTTCGCTGTCTCGGCGATCTCCCTCACCCCCACGGTCACGGCTGCGTCGCCGTGATACCCCTGATAGATGGCACCCACGTCAAAGCTGACGATATCACCCTCCTTCAAGCATCGCTTTTTGTTAGGGATGCCATGCACGACCTCCTCATTGATCGAGACGCACAAAGAGGCCGGGAAGCCACGATAACCTTTGAAGGAAGGAACTGCCTTGTGCTTGGTAATGATCTGGTAAGCCAGCTCATCTAGCTCAGCAGTGTTGACACCGGGTTTGACACTCTGCTGCAGGGCAACCAACACCTCGGCCACGATGCAACCGGCCCGGCGCATGCGTGCCAACTCCGAGGGCGATTTCAGGATTATCATAGAGCATTACTTGATAAAGCCCTCGTAGTGGCGCATCAAAAGCTGCGCCTCCATTTGCTTCATAGTATCCAGCACCACACCAACCACTATGAGCAAGCCAGCACTGGTGATGAGCATCGCCCCAGGGTTAGCCACGATCCCGAGCACGTCCACTATCCAGGGCAGGACAGCTACCACGCCCAAGAAGATAGCCCCCACCAGGGTGATGCGCCGCATAACCCCGTTTAAGTAATCGGCGGTACGCTTGCCTGGTCGGATGCCAGGGATGAACCCCCCTTGACGCTTCAGGTTCTCAGGAAGGTTCTGCTGCTGGAAGACTACGTCGGTGTAGAAATAGGTGAAGCCAATGACCATCAGGAAGTACATTATATAGTAGAGATTGCCCTGACCATTGAAAGTCTGGTAGACAGTGTTGGCGATACTGGAGATCCATTTATTTTGCACCGAGACGAGGTAGGAGGCGATCACCCCAGGGAACATCAAAAAGGACTGGGCAAAAATGAGGGGGATCATGCCTGCTGCATTGACTCGCAAAGGGATATGGGTACTTTGACCGCCGGCAATGCGTAAGCGGGTGCCCCGCATGGCCAGCACTCGCTTGCCGTATTGGACCGGGATGCGCCGTTGTCCCTCTTGCACAATGATGATAACCGCTACTGTAATAGCCGTGATGATGAGAAAGGCTATCAGGCCTCGCACATCACCCACCAGTAAGGCGCCCACCCGCTGTGGAACATGGGCCACGATGCCGCCAAAGATGATAATGGAGAGGCCGTTGCCTATGCCCTGCTCTGTGATCAACTCACCTAGCCAGATGGCGAACATAGTGCCCGCCGTCATGGTGAGGACAGTAGCGATTGTGGGTAAGAGTGTCGGCCCGGAAAGGCCAAAGTTGGTGATGACGCCTTGGGTCTGCAATATCGTGGACTGGCCATAGGCTTGCAGAGCCGACAAGGGGATGGCCAAGTAATAAGTGTATTGCTCTATCTTGTTGCGCCCGGCCTCGCCCTCTCGGGCTATCTCCTCCAATCTGGGGATGATGGGCTGCAAGAGCTGCATGACAATAGAAGCTGTGATATAAGGGTAGACCCCCGCCGCCATAACTGAAAAGCTGGACATGGCGCCGCCTGAGAACATATCCAGCAGGCCCAAAAGCTGGTTGGCTTCAAAGACCTGGCGCAGAGCCACTGGGTCCACGTTGGGCACCGGAACGTGGGAAGCCAGGCGGTATACAACTAAGATAAGAAAAGTGATCAAGATCCTGCGCCTTAGGTCAGGCAGCTTGAAAGCGTTACGGACAGCTTCTATCATTTAGTCCTCCAATGTTTCATCCATTGAAATCATCTCCCCAATTCGAATGGTCACCGGTCATCGAAGCGGGAGTACTTCCACCGTGCCACCGGCAGCCAGGATCCTCTCCTTGGCGCTTTCGGAGAAACGAGAGGCCTTGACAGTAAGAGGCCGATCCAACTCGCCGCGCCCAAGAATAATCACTGGCTCGCGTGGCGATTTGATTATACCTGCCTCGGCCAAGGTGGCCGGGCTAACCTCGTCTCCCGCCGCGAAATCGTCTAGCCGATCTAGGTTAACGGGGGTGTAGTGCACCTTGAAGATATTGGTGAAGCCCCGTTTTTGGGGTAAACGCCGCACCAGGGGCAGTTGGCCGCCCTCGAAGTAGAGGCGAACACCCCCGCCAGATCGGGCATTCTGCCCCTTGGTGCCCCGGCCAGCGGTTTTGCCCTGGCCAGCAGCAATCCCGCGTCCCTTCCGTTTCCTATTCTTGTTGGCTCCCTTGGCAGGACGCAACTCATGTAGCTTCATCCTCGCCCCCATGACAGTATTCAGTGTCCAGTATCCAGTAATCGGTATTCCTAGTTCCCAGCAACTAATTCTTCAACCTCGACCAGATGCCTCACTTTGTCAATCATCCCTCTGGTCACCGGGTCGTCTTTCCACTCCACCGTGTCCCCTAGCCGCTTTAGGCCCAGGGACTTAATGGTCACCTTCTGTCGCTGGGAATAACCGATACTGCTCTTGACCCACTTGATACGCAGCTTCGCTTCTCTCTTTTTCCTTCGTCCCTTTGCCTTCTCTTTAACCTGCTTGTCAGCCACCGGTCCGCTCCCTCGCCCAGGAAGGCGTCAACTCGGCCACGCTCTTACCACGCAGCCTGGCCTCTTCCTGGATATCCTTTAACTGAGACAGCCCCTTTACCGTAGCCCTGATAACGTTGAGGATGCTGGAGCTGCCCAGGGACTTGGTCAGGATATCGTGGATGCCCGCCGCCTCCACCACCGCCCGCACTCCACTGCCAGCAATGACCCCCGTGCCCGGCGAGGCTGGCTTCAAAAGGACCTTGGCCGCGCCAAATTGAGCTATCACCTCATGAGGAATGGTCGTGCCAACCAAGGGGACCTTCCTCATGTTCTTCTTAGCCTGCTCTGCTCCCTTGCGGATAGCATCGGGCACCCCGCGGGCCTTGCCCACTCCGATACCCACGCTGCCCTGATTATCGCCTACCACGACAACGGCACGGAAGGCGAAACGCCGGCCACCCTTGATCACCTTGGCCGTGCGTGCGATGTGTACCACCCGCTCATCCAGCTCTTCCCTCTCCTGGAAATCCTCCCTCGCCATCCGTCCTCCTCATTCTGGAAGTTAGAAGTTAGATGTTAGACGCTAGAGACTGGACTTCTGCAATCCGACTTCCAGCTTCCAACGTCCAACTTCTAGAATTTCAGTCCGGCCCCACGCGAGCCCTCGGCCAGGGCCTTCACGCGCCCATGATACTTGTAACCGCCGCGGTCGAAGACCACCAGCTTCACACCCCGCGCCAGGGCTCGCTTGGCCAAAAGCTCTCCCACCAGCTTGGCTTGCTCGGTCTTAGTGATGCCACTTAGTTTTCCACGCAGCTCAGGGTCAAGAGTGGAAGCCGCCACCAAGGTATGCCCCTTGTCATCATCAATGACTTGGGCATAAATGTGCTTTAAACTCCTGAAAACATTCAACCGGGGGCGATCAACAGTACCCACTGCTTTCTTCCGCACCCGCCGGTGCCGTCGCTGGCGCGCCAATTCGGCTCGCTCACTCATCGTCGTTTCGTCCCTTCCAAGGGTTCTAAGCTCCCACTACCTTGCCCGCCTTGCCAGCCTTGTGGCGCACGTACTCGCCCACATAGCGGATACCCTTGCCTTTGTAGGGTTCGGGAGGGCGAACTCGCCTGACCCTGGCCGCCACCTCGCCGACTAATTCCTTATCCATCCCTTCGACGACGATGGTCTTGCCACGACTCTCGAGGTCAAAGGTTATGCCCGAAGGCGGCGCTATCTCCACTGGATGGGAAAAGCCAACATACAAGACAAGGTTATCGCCTCGCATCTCAGCACGATAACCGACCCCTCGGATCTCCAGGTCTCTATGGTAGCCCTCAGTTACCCCCGTAACCATATTAGCCAGAAGGGCTCGCGTCAATCCGTGTAGAGCCCGGTGCTGCCGGTTATCCGTGGGGCGAGAAACAACGATCTGCCCGTCCTGGAGGGATATCGTTATGTCCGGGTTGAAGGAGCGGCTCAATTCGCCCTTAGGCCCGCTCACCGTTACGTAGCTGCCCTTTACGTCTACCTGCACCCCTTCCGGTACGGGAATAGGCATGCGACCTATACGTGACACCGAAATACCTCCAAACTAGAAGCTACCAAATATAGCACAGCATCTCGCCACCGACGCCGAGACGGCGGGCCTTCTTGCCCGTCATGACCCCCTTGGACGTAGACAGGATGGCGATGCCCATGCCGCTGAGCACCCAAGGGATATCCTTCTTGTCGGTGTAGACCCGACGCCCCGGCTTGCTGACCCGCCTTAAGCCTGTGATCACAGGCCGCCTGTCTTTTCTATCTCCTGCGTATTTCAACCAGATCCTGATCATGGGCTGGGGGTGATCCCTGGTGACATCGTAGTTTTCAATAAAGCCTTCATCTTTCAGGATTCCGGCGATGGCTAGCTTCATCTTTGAGCTGGGAACGACCACATAGCTATGACCAGCCATGGCAGCATTCCTGATGCGGGTCAACATGTCGGCGATGGGATCGGTCATGGTCATTAATCGGACTCCTATTCGCTAATTCCAAGTTACAAGCTAAAACTACACTGCGACTCTTGGCCTGGTTTCACCAACTAGCTTTGACTACTCCTGGGATCTTGCCTTCCAGGGCAAGCTCGCGGAAGCAGATACGGCAGAGCTTAAAACGACGGATATAACCCCGGGGACGGCCGCACCGCTGACAGCGATTGCGCACCCGTCCTTTGTACTTTCTACGCTCCTCCCGTATTATCATGCTCTTTTTGGCCACTATCCCTCCTGACTGGCAAACTGGCTCATTGTCTTGCGAAGGGCATCCCCAACAGTTGCAACAAGCGCCGACCTTCCTCGTCGGCCTTGGCTGTGGTGACGATACTTATCTCCATGCCTCGCACTTTGTCAATGGAGTCGTAGTCTATCTCCGGCCACACGAGCTGCTCCCGAAGGCCCAAAGTGTAGTTGCCTCGGCCATCGAAGGAGTCGGGGGAGACACCACGGAAATCACGCTGGCGAGGAAAGGCGACGTTACACAAGCGATCCAGGAAATCGTACATCCGGTCACCTCGCAGGGTGACTTTGACTCCGATAGCCATCCCCTCGCGCAGCTTAAAGCCAGCGATGGACTTCTTGGCCTTGGTCACGATGGGCCGTTGGCCGGTGATGGTGGAGATGTCCTGGATGGTGTGATCCAGAGCCTTGGCGTCCTGCAGAGCCTCACCTACGCCCACGTTGACCACGATCTTTTCCAGACGCGGCACCTCCATCACGTTGCGATATCCAAATTCCTTCATAAGAGCAGGAACGACTTCTTTACGATAACTCTCTTTTAGCCTTGGCACAACTAGCTCCCTCAACGGGCCTGCGTAGCAGACTTCGCCGTGAGCGCTCAGCCGAACGGTCGGGGGGCGTGGGGAGTGTCCCCCCTTCTCCTCGCCTCGCTGCGCAAGCTCCTCAACTTGGATGAACTAATCAATAACGGATTCGCACTTCTTGCAAACACGCACCTTACCGCCATCCTCCAGATACTCAAAGGCGACCCTGGTCGACTGGTTACACTGGGGACAGACCAACATCACGTTGGATAGATGAACGGGGGCCTCGAACTCGATAATGCCCGCCTGGGTCTGCATGCGGCCACCGGTAGGCCTGGGCCTTTGGTGTTTCTTGACGATATTGACGCCTGAAACAACCACCCGATCCTTCTTGGTGATGACCTGGTGGACAGTTCCCCTCATCCCACGGTCATCGCCACTGATGACCTCTACTGTGTCGCCCTTTTTTATCCTTCTCATCTATAACACCTCCGGGGCCAGAGAGACGATCTTCATGAACCCTTTATCGCGAAGCTCCCTACCAACGGGGCCGAAGATACGTGTCCCCTTGGGGTTCTGATGATCATCCAGGATAACGGCTGCATTCTCGTCAAATCGGATGTAAGAACCATCGGGGCGGCCATACTCCTTGGATGTGCGAACGATGACTGCCCGCACTACCTCACCCTTCTTGACCGAGCCCATGGGGGTGGCCTGCTTGACCGAAGCGACGATGACATCGCCTACCCCTCCATAGCGACGCGCTGAGCCACCCAGTACCCTGATACACTGGATCTCCTTGGCGCCGGTGTTGTCGGCTACCCGCAGCCTGGATTCCTGCTGAATCATCCCCCATTCTCCCCAATTCCGGATGCTGGTTATTGGTTGTCGAGGTCATTGACCAACTTCCGGCAACCAGCTTTTAGTCCCCCGTCTCCACTATCTTCTCAACGACCCAACGCTTCCTACGGCTCAAGGGACTCGACTCGACGATACGCACTAAGTCGCCGATGCGACATGCATTTTCCTCATCGTGAGCCATGTACTTCTTGGTCCTCTTCAGTACCTTGCCGTAAAGACGATGGCGCTGCAGCCTCTCGACCGTCACCACGACGGTCTTGTCCATCTTATCGCTGGTCACGCGACCGGTCAACCTCTTACGCTGCCCCTTCATAGTGAATACTCTTCCTCCCAGAGCTGGGCCAGCTCCCTTTCGCGCAAGATAGTCTTCAGGCGAGCGATATCCCTCTTCACCTGGGTGAGACGGTTGTTGTCCTTAATTTGCCCACTTGACCATTGGAACCGCAAGTTGAAAAGTTCCTCCTGAGCTTCGTCCAGCCTGCGCTGGATCTCCTCCGTGGCCACAGCTCGAATCTCACGCGCCTCCATCAGACCCCCCATCTAGATCTCCAGCCGAGTCACAAACTGGGTCTTGATAGGCAGCTTATGGGAAGCCAAGCGCATGGCTTCTCGAGCCACGTCCTCATCAATGCCAGCTATCTCAAAGAGGATTCGACCTGGCTTAACCACCGCCACCCAATGATCTACAGGGCCTTTGCCTTTGCCCATCCGCGTTTCGGCTGGCCTCTTGGTGACAGGCTTATCGGGAAAAACCCTTATCCAAACCTTCGCTCGGCGCTTGACATGGCGGACGATAGCCCTTCTGGCAGCCTCGATCTGACGGCTGGTCATCCAGCAGGGCTCCAAAGCCTGAAGGCCGTAATCGCCAAAGGCCACATTAGCCCCGCGTGAAGCCCGGCCTTTCATCCGACCCCGCATCTGCTTGCGGTGCTTAACCCTCTTAGGCATCAACATGACGATTCACTCCCCACCAGCAATTCAAAACCCATCGACCGGGTTCAACTGGCCGCTGCTTCCGCTACTTCGGGCAAGACTTCGCCCTTGTAAATCCAGACCTTGACACCGATGCGGCCATAAGTGGTCAGAGCTTCAGCAAAGCCATAATCAATATCGGCTCGCAGAGTGTTGCGTGGCACCCGCCCCTCCATGACCCCCTCCCGGCGAGCCATCTCAGCCCCGGACAAGCGGCCGCTACAGATGATCTTGACCCCCTCAGCACCCATGCGTATAGCCTGAGTTACTGCTCGTCTCATCGCACGGCTGTGAGAAATACGTCGCTCCAACTGAGAAGCGATGTTCTCGGACAAAAGGTAGGCATCTAACTCAGGCCGTTCGACCTCCTGGACATCAATGCGAACCCTCTTCTTCGACAATTCCTCCAAATCCTGACGCAAGGCCTTTACGTTGGCCCCCTTGCGCCCGATGATGATGCCCGGCTTGGCCGTCCAAATGGTGATGCTAACCTGCTTAGGGAAACGCTCGATCTCGACTTTGGAGATGCCAGCCTGTCCCATACTATCACGTATCAACTGGCGGATAGCCAGATCCTCCTGCAGGAGATCAGCATACTCCTCTCCAGTAGCAAACCACCTCGCTTGCCAATCCTTGATTATCCCTAACCTGAAACCTATGGGATGTACTTTTCGCCCCAATTGATCCTCCCTTCAGTTGGTCGGGTGGTCGGATGGTCAGGTAGTCGGCGGTCCTTCCGTCCTCCAACCTCCAACGTCTAACTGCTAACTTCCGTCTCCTCAAGTATAACAGTGATGTGAGATGAGCGCTTCAAGATGGGCTTGGCTCTCCCCCGGGCTCCGGCCCTCCACCGCTTGTGAGTAGGGCCAACGTCGGCGAATATCTGAGAGATGTATAGATCCTCTCTCGACAGCTCATAGTTCTCCTCGGCGTTTGCAATAGCCGACTTGATAACCTTAGCAACCGGTTTAGCCGCTGCCTTCGGCGTGAATTCAAGGATAGCCAAAGCTTCGTCCACCGCCCGGCCTCGCACCTGATCTACAACGAGGCGCACCTTGCGCGGAGACATGGGCACATATTTTGCAACTGCTCTAACTTCAAAAGCCATGTTTCCTACCGCTAACTCGTTTTTTTAATCCGAGCCCTCTTCTCTCTATGGGTATGCCCCCGAAAGGTCCGAGTTGGAGCGAACTCCCCCAATTTGTGCCCTACCATATTCTCAGTTATGTAGATTGGCACGTGACGCCTGCCATCGTGCACCGCGATCGTGTGGCCAACCATCTGGGGGAAGACGGTCGAAGCTCGCGACCACGTCTTGATCACGCGCTTCTCGCCCCGCTTGTTCATGTCCTCGATTCTCTTGAGCAACTTAGGCTCTACGTATGGCCCCTTCTTCAACGATCTCGCCACAACAACCTCCAAATCTCAATGACCAAATCCCAATCTTCATTGATCATTTGTCATTTGTCATTTGTCATTTGTCATTGGTTCATTGGTCATTATCTTCGCTTCTTGCTCCGCCGGCGCACGATCCACTTACCCGTATCCTTACGCTTGCGCGTCTTCTTACCTAGCGTGGGCTTGCCCCACGGCGATTTGGGCGAGGGCATCCCGATGGGCGTGCGCCCCTCCCCACCACCGTGAGGGTGATCGCGCGGGCTCATCGCCGAGCCCCGGACTGCTGGCCGCCAACCCAGGTGCCGCTTGCGACCCGCCTTGCCCAGCTTGATGTTACCGTGCTCAGTGTTGCCTATTTGGCCAATGGTGGCCATGCACACCTGGTGCACCAAGCGCACTTCCCCAGAAGGCAAACGCACGTGGGCATACTTACCCTCCTTGGCCAGGATCTGGGCCGAACAACCAGCGGAACGTACCAACTGCCCACCCTTCCCCTGCTTCAATTCGATGTTGTGGATTGGAGTGCCTGCGGGGATGTTAGCAATGGGCAAAGCGTTGCCCACGCGGATTTCGGCCTCAGGCCCGGACATGAGAACGTCGCCCACTCGCAAGCCCAGGGGGGCGATGACATAGCGCTTCTCGCCATCTGCGTAGACCAAAAGAGCAATGCGCGCCGACCGATTCGGATCGTACTCAATGGAGTCCACCCGCGCAGCGATACCCATCTTCTCCCGCTTGAAATCAATGATGCGGTACATTCGCTTGTGGCCGCCACCCCGGTGGCGGACGGTGATCTTACCCCGCACATTCCGCCCAGCCTTCTTGTACAAGGGGGCTAAAAGCGACCCCTCGGGTTCGGTCCTGGTTATCTCTTCGAAATCATAACCGCTCATTCCTCGCCGCCCTGGCGAGGTGGGCTTATACATCTTAATAGGCATGATCCCCTCAATCCCCAATTTCGAAATTCGAAATTCGAATTTCGAAATTCAACGCTACACTCCTTCGAACACCTGGATTTTCTGTCCCGGCGCCAATGTGACCACCGCTTTCCTCCAGGCAGGCTTCCTTACCACAAGGCGCCGCCCGAAACGCCCTCTCTTGGCTGGCATGTTCATGATATTAACAGAGATAACGTCTACATCGAAGATCTTCTCCACAGCCTCCTTGACTTGGAGCTTATTGGCTCGGCGATCAACTTCAAAAGTGTACTGGCCATAATAATCCACTTGCACATTGCTCTTCTCTGTACTAATAGGGCGTTTCAAAATCTCGTAGACGTCCATCGCACCTCATTCCCTGAATCAGTATTCAGTAATCAGTGATCAGTGATCAGTAATCAGTCTCCCAATATGGCTTCGACGACCTCTAAGGCCCCCAAGGGCATAAGCAAGTAGTCATAGCCTAGAAGGTCGCGTATGTTCAGGTAGTGAGCGCGCAAGGTTTTCACACCAGGCAGGTTATTGACCGACTTTTCGACGTTAAAGTTGCTCTCTGGCAAAAGAATCAGGGCACTGGAATCCACAGCTAAAGCTTCCAAAATAGACACCATTTCGCGCGTCTTAGGAGCAGGCATCTGCAGGTCATCCAGAACGATGATCAGTCTCTTCCTAGCTTTAACAGATAAGGCCGACTTATACGCTAAACGCCGCATCTTGCGGGGCATCTTCTGGCGATAGCTGCGCGGACGCGGTCCGAATACAGTGCCGCCGCCTCGCCATTGGGGTGCACGGGTGCTGCCCTGGCGAGCCCGTCCCGTCCCCTTTTGACGCCAGGGCTTGCGGCCACCCCCGCTAACCTCGCCACGGGTCTTGGTCTTATGGGTGCCAAGGCGGGTATTGGCCTGCTGGCGCACCAAAGCCTGATGCATCGCCGACACGTTGATGGGCACGCCGAAGATGTCTTCTCGCAACTCGATCTCGCCGACGGTTTCCCCCGCCATGTTGTGCACAGGAACTCGTATCTCTCTAGCCAACTCCAGTTTCTACCTCTTCTTTCTCCTAATCGTCGTCTTTCTCGCTTCCTGTATAAGCAACAGCCCATTCCTGGCTCCTGGCACGCTCCCTTTCACAGCCAAGAGGTTGCGCTGAGGGTCCACCAAGACCACCTGCAGACTTTGCGCAGAGACCCGCTGATTGCCCATCCGGCCGGCCATGCGTTTCCCCTTGTAAACGTGGCCAGGTGTAGAAGTCTGGCCGATGGAGCCCGGGGCGCGGAGCCGGTCCGACTGGCCACGGGTCTTAGGCCCGCCCCGGAAGCCGTGCCGCTTCACCACCCCGGCGAAGCCCCGGCCCTTGGATGTGCCGATCACATCCACCACGTCACCCACCTCGAAGATGCTAACGCTAATCTTCTGCCCTTCCTCGTACTCTTCGGTTTCACCCTCACTCACCCGGAGTTCCCGGAGGTAGCGCAGGGGGGGCAGGTTGCTCTTTTGCAAATGGCCCCACTGGGCCTGGGTCAGGCGCTTAGGCTTGACTTCTTTGAAGCCCAACTGGATGGCCGCGTACCCGTCTTGTTCCACCGTTTTCTTCTGCGTCACAAAACAGGGCCCCGCCTCGATAACAGTAACGGGAACCACCTCCCCGCTCTCATCGAAGACCTGAGTCATCCCGACCTTCTTGCCTAAAATTCCCTTCATTACCTTAGTCCTTGGTCACTTAGTCCTCAGTACCTACTCAGCTAGCCCAAAGACGACTTCGGACTATCTGACTATGGACTTTGAACTATTCGACTAGAGCTTGATCTCTATATCAACGCCAGCCGGCAGGTTTAGACGCATCAGCGTATCTATGGTCTTTGAGTCTGGATCAATGATATCTATAAGGCGATTGTGGGTGCGGATCTCGAAGTGCTCTTGTGAATCCTTGTCCACAAAAGACGAGCGCTGCACAGTGAACCGTTCGATCTTGGTCGGTAGGGGCACGGGGCCAACTACGGTAGACCCTGTGCGCTCCGCCGTATCCACTATCAACCGCGCTGATTGGTCAAGAACCCGATGGTCATAGGCTTTCAAACGGATCCTAAGCTTCTGCTTGGCCATAACTTATTCTAGTAGTGACCAGGCTAATTACCGAACAACCTGGCCATCTACCCCTTTCTTTCCTCCTTCAATCGAGGACTTGGGTGATCACACCGGCCCCCACGGTCCGGCCACCCTCCCTGATCGCAAACCGCGACCCAGGCTCCAGCGCCACCGGATCTATCAACTTCACGTCCAAATTCACGCTGTCCCCAGGCATCACCATCTCCACCCCCTCCGGCAACACCACCGACCCCGTCACATCCATCGTCCCTATGAAAAACTGCGGCCTGTACC
>JBAWAP010000417.1:0-4109 GCA_049589355.1 Anaerolineae bacterium | reverse complement strand
CTCAAGGGGAGTACTACGCCTGTATCGAGCGCCACGCCGTGACGAACCTCAACCCCGACGTCTGCCGCCTGGCCGGGATGTGGGTGGATGATATGTGCCTCCAGGCCGTCTACGAGGCCGCCGACGACCCGACTATCTGTGACCGGCTCTACCTGTCCGGTGTGGTACCCAATTGCCACGCCTACTATGCCGCCCGCTCCCCAACGCCGACGGCCACCCCCGCAGTGACTGCTCCGCCGCCTACGCCGACACCAGTTCCACCAACCTATACACCACCAATACCGCCTACATACACGCCAGCGCCGCCTACTGGGGTGCCTACCCTCGTCCCCGCAGGCACCTCTACACCAGTCACCCCCGCGGCGGCCTATGCTACCCAGGAGGCAGCCCGGCAGGCGACGGTTGTCGCCCGGGCCACTGCCTCCCCCTTCCCCACCGCCGGCCAGGCCACCGTTCGGACAGGCCAGCCGTCCATCGCTATCACCCAGCGCGACGGGCTATTCTTCCAGGTCCGCCTGCCTAAAGACACTTACCTGGCTGGCGAAGGCGGCCAGGCGGAAGCCATCCTGCGCAACGAGGGCCCGGAGACGGTCTTCGTCCGTGGTGATGGAGAGAATCTCTTCCTCCCTGTATTGTTGGACGAGCAGGGCCACGAGCCGATCCCCTGGCCTTGGTCCCTGATGCGGCTGCCAGGGATCCCCCTCCTACCGAGTAGGCTGGACCCAGGTCAAGTGATCACCGAGACCCTCAACTTCCAGGTGCCGCTCGAGGAGCAGGCTGCTGGTCACGCCCACGTCCTCTGGGCCGAGACGCACTTCAGCCGCCCTGCACCGGACAGGCCCGATGGATGGGACAACCTGTGGATGCACCTGGAGACGGGGCCGATCCCGTTGCAGGTGATGCCACCAGACCCCTCGCAGCAGTTGGTGGCCGAGTTAGAGGCCGATCGAGACGGCTGGCGCCTGCGGGTGACCGATACCGCTGGCCGGGTGCCCCCCGGCCCGCTGTGGGGCTTTCACGAGGTCGTCTCATTCGGCACCGCCTCCACCGGCCCCTTGCAGGATAGCGCCGACGGCACGTGGTCAGGAGCGTGGGGTGAACGTGTGAGCCAGAGCGACAGCCAGATCAGTATGCGAGCCTGGGTCGCCGCTCCAGGTTATGTCACCGCCGCCATCACCCAGACGATGCCCGGCGCGGGGGATGTCCGCCGCTGGTTCGGCGCATGGGAGCCCCCCACGCGCCAGACCTTCGACTCGTTGGAAACAGCGCAGGCGACGCTTGACTTTCCCCTCTACCGGCCAGGCTGGTTGCCAACTGGCACCGTGCTGGATGGAGTGCAGGTCGAAACGAGGACTTCAGGAGAATGCCGCTGGACGAACGTGAGCCAGATGTATCGCCTGCCGGATGACACCTGGCTGGAGCTGATCCAGATGGTCACGACAGACCACTATGCCAGCGCTGGCTGGGGCCAGGCTCGCTATGAGCCGGAAGCCCGCCCCGTGACGGTGGGGGAGAACACAGGGTATGCCATTCAGCGTTTCGACTGGTGGGTGTTGGACTGGAGGGTGGGCGGCGTCGGCTTTGAGCTGCGGGCGCCGGTGCCAGCTCTCTCCCTGGATGACTTGCTGAGCATCGCTACCGGGGCACAGCATCCTGGCCTTTCCCTGATCTATCACCTGGACGGCACCCTGTACCGCGGCGGCTTCTTCGGGGCTGAGGCAGTGCGCCTGGGCCCGTTGACGCCAGATGCCCTCTATAACGCCCGGATTTCAGGCCACTTCCTGGCCTATACTATCAAGGGGCGCGCCATGCTGATAGATCTGGAGGACGGCGACATCCGAACAATTGACCCAGTCGAGCGGCCCGATTTTCGAATCAGCAACCTGGTCTGGTCAGATGGAGGTGTCCTGGCTTATGCCGGCACCTACGACTTCCCCAAGGTCCCCTTGGGGCAGGTCGCTGAGGTGACCGTTGTGGAGCTCGAGGGGGATGAAGGCCGGGTCGTAACCCTCGTCATCACCGAGTGGATAGGGGCCACCGTGCTGGGTTACGACCGGGCCTCAGGGAGGGTATGGCTCATCCCCAGGGGTCAGGATCCGGCCATCAGCAAGGTGCACGCCTATGACATCGAGCGGCTAGCGGTGTCACCCCACATCGTTGCCGTGAGCGGCTACGGCGAGGCTGTAGCTTCCTCCGATCTAAGCCACCTGGCCATCGCGGATTACGATTATGAAGCGGAACAGGCCCTGACCAGGGTCTATAGCCTGCTTGAGCCTACGGCACCGCCTGTCGTCCTGCGCCATTCCAAGGGGACCCTTGGCGCTCACTATCTCTGGTCTCAGGGGCGTCTGGCCTATGTGGTTCTGAGTGGCTTCCTCCGCTGGGGGGATTCGCCCAGCGAGGCCGATGGCATCTGGATCTGGGAGCCGGAGGCAGGCGAGCCACGCCAAGTGGCCGAAGCAACGAATGAAGACGACGCTCCCATCGCCTGGACGCCCGACGGGGCCTGGCTGTTGGTGCGACAGACGCCGCCTGGTGGAACGCCTCGCTACGCAGCAGTTCCGCTCGCGGGCGGCGAGTCGGTCCCTATGTCGGTGCCATCCAAGGCACAAGTACTGGGCTGGGCCCATCCGACGCCGACCCCGCTACCGACTACCGCCATCTCGCTCCCCGGTCGGCTCATCTACGAATCAGCCGGCGACGTCTGGATTGTCGAGCAAGGCCAGCCGCCGCGGGTGCTCCTGACCGACGGGAGCAACCCCCACCTGTCGCCAGATGGGAACAGGCTCGTCTTCCGCCGCGCCAACCCGGAGTTGCCTCTATCCGATCTTTGGCTGGCCGACTTCACCTGCCCGGCTTCACCGGCTCCCTGCCAGGTGAACCAGCGGCGGCTGATTGGCCCAGCCGAGTTCGGCAGCCCGCTCATCTATGACCTTGCCTGGTCACCTGATGGCCGGACGGTGGCGCTGACGACGGGCGCTGATGCCAAGACCATCTACAGCGAAGATCTGTGGCTGGTGAACGTGGAGACGGGTGACTATCGGCAGGTGCTCGACGACGGCGGCGGCGTACCCCACTACAGCCCCGACGGAGCGTGGATCGCTCTTAATATGCCGTACACAGGCTATCAGCACGGGCAACTCTCGCTCATCGCCGCTGACGGCAGCAGTTACCGGCCACTCTTCGACTATCTGATCTTCTACGAAGGGAAATGGCTGCCCGACGGTGTGCTGGTCGCTGGCATTGTCCGGCTGGCGCGGACAACAGAGGCAGAGGTCCCAGCCGAGCTATGGCAGGTGCCGGTCGTGGGGGAGCCGGTCCGCCTGGCGACGATCCCCATTGCGCACAGTTTCTGCTGGTCGGCCGATGGTCGGCGGTTGGCCTACCTGGCGGACGACCCGGTCGGCTGGCTCCACATTGCCCAGGGCGATGGCAGCGAGCCGGTCGCCGTGCCCGGCACCGACGAGCGGACGTGGGCCCACAGTTGGTCGCCGGGTGGGCAATTCCTGGCCGTCATCCACGATGGACAGTACTCCTTCGTCTCCGGTGGTCCTGATCCGGCTCTCATCCCCATGCCGGTTCCTTTCTGGCTTTGGCTGGACGACGAAAGCTATCTGACAGCCGAGTGGATCACCGACGACCCGCAGGCCGACCGGGGCCATTTCGAGATCAGCCGCACCTGGCTCGATGGCCAGCGTGAGTTTCTCTTCACGGCCGAGAGTCTGAACGGGTTGTCTTATAGGCCGTGAACCCTGCCTCATCTCTTCCAATCGGGATAGGGGGACGGCCTGACCGCCCCCCTCCCACACCACCGGACATGCGGGTCCGCATCCGGCGGTTCGGTTAAGTATGACCAAAAGGTTTGCGACCTTCGTCAGGGTTCACCCAAATCACGTTACATTCAGGAGGCAAACTATGATGGAGAAAAAGATCAAGCATATCGGCTCCCTATTCGTGACCTTACTGGCCCTCGCGCTGTTGCTGGGGGCCTGCCAGCAGGCTTCACCCACCAGCGCGCCACAACCAACAGCTACTTCGAGCATAGTTCCTAGCCCAACCAACACACCCACAATCCTACCCACCCCGACGTCCACAGCCAAGCCTGTACC
>JBAWAP010000416.1:0-10778 GCA_049589355.1 Anaerolineae bacterium | reverse complement strand
CGCCCCGTTCCACCGTCAGTTCGAGACCCTGTAGGGCCACTACTTCCAGTTCGGCGATTTTGTATATCTTCACCAGGTTGTCGCAAGTGATAAGAATGTTGTTTGGCTCTGGCATCGCACCTCAGGTTGGTAAAGTGGTAGACTGGTAGATTGGTAAATTGGTCTTCCAATCTACCAGTTTCCCAATCTACCAATCAAGCCACCTCACCCAGCTTAATGGCTTCGAACACCCGCATCCGAATCAGCAGCACCAGCATAACCGCAACGGCGACGAAGAGCATCCCTCCAAAGATAGTGTAGATCTGGAAAATGTCAGCCCAGGCGATTCTGACGACGAAGCGAGGAGTGTGGGGGTGCAGGCCGCCGCGCACTTGAAGGAAAGGGATGAAGAGTCGGCTGGCCCAGACCCCCAGACCGGTGCCGGCTGCCGCGCCGGTGACGATGAGCGCTAATTGCTCACCAGCCAGAAAGGCAGCCATCTGACCCACCGACAGGCCGATGGCCCGTAGCACTCCCAGTTCTATGAATCGCCGGCGGAAGGAAAAGATGGCGTAGAGCAGGAAGCCCACCACCGTCAGTCCCGCCGCTGCCAGGAAGCCGACCGACAGCACGCCGAACAATCCCTGACGCGCTGGCTGCGTCTGCTCTTGCAAAATGATCTCGCTGGCGTCGTCGTAGCTGATGATGCGGAAGCCTATCTCTTCCAAATGGGCCACGAGGTCCTTTGACGGGCGAGCCTCGTCGGTAGCGAGCCACACGTCGTAGGGGTACTCGTCACCCATAGCCTGGAAGGCATAGTCCAGATTGCCGACGAAAAACGGGCCGTCCTCCGGGTACAAGGTGGGGAACAGGTCCAGCACGCCAGCGACGACGAATTCCACCGTTCGCCGCTCGCTGCCCATGGTCAGCTCCAGCCGGAGCGGGTTGCCGACGTTCAGGCTGTTGCGGGTCAGGAAACCCCGTTCAACCAGCAGTGCGCGAGAGTCCAGCGCCAGAAGGTTCATCAGCCCGCCCAGCGAATCGGGGGCGAAATCGTGCCGAAAAAAGGCAACACGGGGGAAATCAACCCGATCCATGCCGACAAAGATCCCTTCCTCGCGGCTCCCCAGGGGCGAGTGCGCCGTGTACTCGCCCACGCGGGCCGCGGCCAGCACGCCCTCGGCCAGCAGGTGGTCGCTAACTGGCAGAAAGAGCCACTTGGGACCCGCCTCTTTCTCCATTTGGGGCACCTGGGACGCAAAGGGATCCTGTGGCATCTGGGTGGTTTCGCCGCTCTCCATCAGGTGGAGATCTCCGCCAACCTGGTAGTACACGCGGTCTACCAAATGGTTGTCAAGGGTCAGGGCCATGGAGGCGGTGAAGGCCGCCAGTCCCAGGGTGAGGATCAGCAGCAGCAACGGGCCGGCATAGTGCCGCGACGATCGGGACAGGTGGCGCAGGGCCAGCACCGATGGCGTACCGGGCAGCCAGCCGGCCAACCATGCCAGCACCGACATTAACAAGGGGAAGAGGCGAATGAACAGCAACCCCAGGGAAAAGATAAAGAGCGTCGGCACGAGGAAGAGCAGCGGGTTCTGGAATGGGTCAGACGTGACCCCGCCGCCCAGGTTCACCGAGATCGTGCCCCGCTGTCGCAGCAGGTAGTAGCCGTAGAGGGGCGGAACCAGCAGAAAGAGGTCAAGAAAATAGCGCTGCCAGAAGGGCCGTTGCAGTGCGCGGGCCTGTTCCTGCTTGTGCGTGACGACGGTGTGTCCAGCGGCGGACAGCGCCGGGAGCAAGGTGCTCAGCAGGGCCAGGACGAAGGCGCCGGCGGCGAAGCGCAGGCTGCTCCAGGACAGGCGCACCGGCAGCAGGGGGCGGTTGACCAGCGTCAGGAAGGAGCGTATCTGGCCCATGGCTAGCGCGATCCCCTGGCCGAGGGGCACGCCCAACCCCAGAGCCGCTGCACCCAGGGCTAACCCTTCCAACAGGTACACGCCCAGCACCTGCCAGCGCGAGGTGCCCCGGCTGCGGAGGACGGCGATCTCGGTTTGCTGGCGGCGCACGGCCATGCCAGCAGTAAGTGCCACAAAGTAGAGGATTAGCCCCAGCACCGGCACAGCAAACACCGACAGGAGAATAGTAAGCAGGTAAGCCTGTAAACGGTATTTTTCCATCGCTTCGGCGGGCGAGAGGTCCAGCGCGATGTTGGGCAGCAACGAGTCGGCACGGGTCTCGGCGGCACCGATTCGCCCCAGCAATGGCGGCACGTCCTCGGCGTGGACCCCCGATCCGTCCAGCAGCAGGTACCACAGGCCCAGGTGGACTTCGCCGGTCAGCGTCGGTGCGATCCGTTGGAGGAATGAGGCCTCGGGCACCAGGAGGGTGCGGTCAAAGGCGTCGGGGCTGTAGAACCAGTAGGTGTCCTCCGGATTGGCTGGCTCCCAGACACCTGCGATACGCACCGGGATCTGCACTGACTCCCCGTCTCGTGCCCCTGCCGTTCTACGTCCAAAAAGGACGTATTCCTCGCCCACTTGCAAGCCCAACTCATCGGCTAACTTGTGATGGATCAACACCTCCATCGCCCCGTCGGTCAGCGACGGCGGCGCAGGAAAGGCTCCCTCCAGTAGCGTGATGTGATCGGTCAGGTCGCTGATAAAGCCTAAGGTGATCCACTCCAGCGGGTCACGGACGTCGGCGTAAGCCGCTTCGGAGGTGGGAAAGAGGCGAAAACTGTCGGTCTTGAAATGGCGAACGACACGCTCCAGCGGCAAGCCAACGTCGGCCGCGACTGGTCCCCGAAGGTAGGCGTCGGCTTGCCGGATGTCTTCCCAGTCCATCGGTCCGTACCAGGAGCCGACGTAGCGGAAACGAAAAGCAAACGGAGGCGTTCCTTCACGTGCTGTCCCTAGCTCCTCGCGCAGCAGCCGATAGTTCACTGCGTCGGCGTAGAGTGGCACGCTTAGGCTGAGCCCTACGGCAGCCGTCCATCCCAGCAGCAGGCTGAGGGTCAGCCCCTTGTTGGCCCACAGCCGTTTGGCGGCGATGAGGACGATGGAGAGGAGATTGGATAGGATAGTCATGTTGGTGGATTGGTAAACTGGTAAATTGGTAAATTGGTAAATTCGTAGATTGGTGATTGAGGATTGGAAAGGCTATTGTCCGACGACGATTTGGCCTTCTTCCAGTCCCTCCAAGATTTCCACGCGGTCGTCACTTTCGATGCCGATCGTCACATCCACGCGGCGCTGGCGGTCAACGTCCTGCACGATGACAAACTCGCGACCTTGGAAGAGGCGAATCGCGGCTGGCGGGAGCCACAGCACGTCGTCTTTTTCCTCTAGGACAATGGTCACACGGGCCAGGTCGCCCAGTTCGAGGCCGCTCAGGTCGCCTTCCAGGCTGATCCTGGTTGACTTGTCCTCGCCAGCCAGGGCCTCGGTGCCGCCGCCGCTGCCATAGGGGTAGGGCAGGCGGCGGACGGTGCCGTGCCACGTCTGGCCGGGGTAGGCCCTGAGAGTGCCGACTGCCTCTTGCCCCTCGACCATCTCTTGCAACTCGCTGCTGGAAAGGTCGGCGCTCACTTCGATGGCCGACGGGTCGGCGACGACGATAAGGGGTTTGAACGCCTCAGCAGGACGGCCGGCGTACACGGAGAGGGATAGTGCCTGGCCGTCCATCGGGGCGACGATCTGGGCGTCGGCTACCTGGGCCTGCAGGCGTTCCAGAGCCAATTGGGCCTGGTTTACCTCGTTGACCAGTACCGGGTCCACGCCCTCCTTCAGCCAGTCCAGTTCCTGCTGGGCGCGCTGCACCTGGAGGGTCAGCAAAGGATCCACGCCCTCTTCCAGGCGATCTAGTTTTTGCTGCGCGCGCTTCACCTCGATGGACAGCAGGGGATCCACGCCCTCTTGCAACTGTTCCAGGGTAGCTTTGGCCCGTTCGACTTCGATCTGTTGCAGCCGGATGTCGTCCTCAGTCACCGCCGGTTGAAGCGCCTGCTGATAGCGGAGTTCTGCCTCGCGAACGGCGATCTCGGCGTTACTCACCGCTATGTCCGCCTGTTTTTGGAGGTGTCCTGGGGTCCCTGGATTGCCTTTCACCGCGTCCCGTTCCAACTGGGCATCCCACAAGTTGTTTTTTGCCCGATCCCAGCTCAGACGGAGCAATTCGATTTCAACTGAGTCTGGCTCCTGCTGCAACTGGGCCAGGCGAATCTGGGCAGCCTCCAGTGCCCGCTGTGCCTCAGCCAACTGCCGCTCGTTGGCTTTATCGGCTTCATCCAGGTTAGCCTCGGCAATCTGGAGCGTCCATTCCGCCTGGGCGACCGCATCGGCGTTATCGTTCTGGGCCTGGGCCAACTGGGACTCGGCGGCGGCCAGGTCCAGTTTCGCCTGGGCGATCTGGCGCTCCAGCGACTTTTTTGCCTCGTCCAGCCGCAGTTGCGCCGTGTTGAGGGCGACCTCGGCCTGGGCCATCTGCTTCAGCAGGTCATCAATCTCCAGTTCGGCCAGCAGATCGCCGGCCTGAACCTGGTCGCCCTGTTCGACAAGCACCCGCTTGACGTAGCCGCTGGTCTTGAAGTAGAGCTCCGTCTCCTCCACCGCCGAAATCCGCCCCGCGAACTCCAGTTGCTTGGTTATCTTGCCCCGCTGGACGACATAGGTCGGCTTTTCGGGGACTATGGGCGTGGGGATGGGTGTAGGAGTGGGGGCTTCTTCTTCGATGGGGCGGCCAAAGAGGCCCTGGCAGCCGGTGAGGATGGTGACTAGAGCTAATAGCACGATGAGTTTCTTGTGGTTATTGAGCATTTGCGACCTCGTGATGCGTGATGCGTGTTGCGTGGCGATGACGGAACATGCACCACGCAGCACTCCTGTTTGACAGTATTCTAGCACAGAATGGAGAGTTTGTCCAAAAAGGGGAGGCAATGGGAGGCAGCTATTGTCCCTCAGCCGGTTACAGGAGAAGTTCCAGCAGGTTGATACCATCTCGACGGATGTTCTGGTAGAGCAGGGGCTGAAGTTCTTCTACCTCCTGGTGATGGAGAGAGCAAACTGCACCATGCTTTGGCTGTAAGGGGCGAAGTTAGGGGCTTGCCTCAAGCATGGTCTGAGCTTTGGAGAGGGCTGTCTCCACATCCTCTCCCCATTCCAAGATGTCCAGCATCGCCTGGCCCAGGTATCGTTCGGCGCCAAAGTAGAGAAGATAGTCCACTGGCGTCGCCCGCTCAATCGCTACCAGGCAGGCATCGTAAGCCTCATTCCCAATCTGATCCACGAAGGCCTGGCGAACTTGCTCTGACTTAGCAATGGAGCGACGGGTCGGGATTCCCTTCAGTTGCGGCGGCTGCCGGGTCAGGAAGTCAACCCAGCGCAGCGCCGCCTCACGATGGGGCGTGTTGGCAGAGACGAAGTAGGCAAAGGTGTAGCTGAAGACGACATCCACCTGGTCGCGGGGCCACAGGACGATTCCCCAGCCAAAATCCCAAGGCAGTTGTGGACCGCCACGATCGCTCAGTTGGCCTGTCCAGAGGGCGGCATCGCCAAAGTCGGCCACCATCCCAATCTTGGCCCCGATCATCCCCCAGCGCTGCTCTGCCTCGGTCACCTCGCCCTCCCCCACAGTCGTAATAGACGATACCACACCCTCGCGCGGCTCAGGCTCGTAAAGTTCCACCTGCTGGGGGAGGGGCATCACGTCGTGAACCAGGGCCAGTTCAGCGAACCAGCGGGCTGCCTCGACAGTGCGGGGGTCGGTTAGAGTGTAGCCGCGTCCTTGCTTCACTGCTCCCCCGTGAGCATAGATAAAGGGCATTGCCTCGTCTACCTGACCGCAGAAGGCGATCTCTCGCTCCGGCAACCCTTTTCGCAGGGCGACGGCTGTCTCCAAAAAGTCGTCTCGCGTCCAGCCGATGGCCGGGTAGGGCACATCGGCCTGGTTGAAGAGGTCTTTGTTGTAGTAGATCACCAACAGATCCACCTCAGACGGGAGCCCCTTCAGCCGGCCATCCTGGCGCAATGCGTTGAGGGCGAGGGGGTAAAAGTCATTGAGGTCGAAAGCCGGGTCAGCGACAATAAGCGGGTCCAGGTCCAGCACGCGCTCATCCATTAGCAGGCTCTGAAAGCCCCGACTCAAGAAGACGTCCATACCCAGCTCTTCGTCAAAGACCAGGTCCAGGTAGTCAGTGCCCGACTGCATTAACTCCTGGGTGGAGATCTCGCGCAGCTCGACCCGCAGGTCAGGGTTCTCGGCGTTGAAAGCCTCGGCCAGCAACTGGTAGTTAGCTTTGGTGAAAAAGGTTAGGTACTCTGGGTAGGCGAAGGTGATAACCGTCTGATCAGCCGGGGGGACGGGTGTGCCCTCGCTGGCCTCTTTCGCCTTGCATCCGGCCAGTGTCCCGGCCACCAACGTGCTCAACAGAATAATGGATAGAGCCTTATGAACCATTTTGTCACCTCCTGCAAACTCAAGAAACCAGGTTTTTCCCTGCTTGAGTGGGCAAACTGTTGCTTTTGCGGCTCCATGCAGTGTGACAACTCATACTTTTCTGCTAAAAACCTGGTTTCTGAGCTCCTCATT
The DNA here is from genome assembly GCA_049589355.1 of Anaerolineae bacterium. GTDB lineage: Bacteria > Chloroflexota > Anaerolineae > VGOG01 > VGOG01 > JBAWAP01. The sequence goes on along the minus strand of JBAWAP010000416.1, from coordinate 4,214 downwards.
CCTGCCCCAAAATCTCCTCTGCCCGCTGCTGAGCCGTCTCCAAGGCCTCCTCGACGGTCTGTTCCCCCTTCAGGATGGTAAAGAGAGGGCCTTGTAGCCATTGAGCAGTCAGCCCATCCAGCGATTCGGGGAGGACAATGCCTTTCTCCAGAATCGTCAAGAGTTCGTCCAGCGCACCTTCCACTTCCTGTCCAAGTTGTGCCCGGGCAGCGTCGGCCATGGCAGCGGAACGGCGAGCCGGTAGGCCGCCATGCAGCACAGGCTGCCGGGTCAAATAGTCCACCCACTGGAGCGCTTGATCGAAATGCTCCGAGTGGACAGTGATGAAGCAGCCCTCGACGCTGGCCAGGGTCGCTGTCCTGCGACCGACTGGCAAAGGTACGACGCCCCAACGAAAGTCCCAACGTTGCCAGCGGCCACCCCGCTCGGATAGCCGTCCCATCCACATGGCCACATTCCCATCGGCCACCGCCTGCTCCAGGTCGGCCCGAGCCTGACTCGCCACTTTGTCCGCCTCATCGCCGGCCACGAAGATTGTCTGTCTCCGACCGCGTTCGGTCGCGTACCCTGCCAAGTCTGCTGGAGTGGGCATCACCTTCTCGACCAGGGCCAGGTCTGCGTACCAGCGAACGGCCTCGACCGTCGCCGGGTCGTCCAGCGTCGGCAGGGTTGGCCTGACAGGGTCATCCACCACCTTCCCACCGTTCTGGTAGATGAAAGGTGTCACTTGTGCTCCCCAGGAGCCGAAGGCAAAGCGCTCCGGCCCCATGTTGCCGGCCAATACCCGTGCTGTCTCCAGGAAATCATTCCAATGCCAAACGCCAGATGGATACGGAACGCCGACTGCGTCGAACAGGCCTTGGTTGTAGAACATCACCCAGGGGTCCACCTCTACAGGCAGGCCGTAGACGCGCCCCTGCCAGCGCAAAGCGTCCAGGACCGGAGGGTAGAAATCCTTGCCCTGGAGAGCCTGGGCTGCTTCGAGGGAGGGTTGCAGGTCACGGAGGAGACCCTGTTGCGCCAGGCCGGGGAGAGAGTCGGCGTCGGTCATGACCACGTCAACGCCCCATTCGGGGTCGGTGAGGAAATCGGCGTTGGCCAGGCCCTGGGGCAACTCTTCGATGCTGACGAATTTGACCAGGACGTTGATAGGAGGGTTGGCCTCGTGGAAGGTCTTGGCCAGCCGCTCATAGTCTGCAGGCTGGCTCGAAAGCCAGGGGAGGGTCACGACGACGCAAGTGACGGTGACCGGTTCTGATGCTGGCCCTGACACCGAGGAGCAGGCGGCCAGCAGGGCCAGCAGAACGGCCACCTGTTGGACGCACTTCATGGCAACGCCTCCTAGAGGTTGGAAGATTGGCTATGGGCAGGGATAACAGCCCCTCATCAGGTGGCTGTTGAGAGCGGGGTCGGCGCCGGGGGCCAGGGTAAGATGCTCGATGAGGGCCAGGGTCTCGTCCCACGAAACGTCAACGGCGACCAGTTCGATGCTAAAGCCGTCGGGCGTCCGCAGGAACATAGCCTGAACCTCGTCTGGGACTGGAAGTTCATTGAGCCGGGCACTTTCTTTGATGCTGCTTTCCCGGGCCCATTGATGCGTGTCGGAACTCCACACTTCGAGGCCGCTGTCCACCACGTGGCACAGCGCACCATCACTGCGCTCGATGTAGTTAGGCCAGGTCAGGAACGGCACGCTCAACCCCTCGATCAACTGGATGTAGGCGTCCCTGGAATGACGATAAATCAAAAGGTAACGCCGCTCAAGGGGCCTGTCGGAGGGGCCGAAGGCCGTGATCCTTTCCAGCCCCCACCCCTGTGGCAAGGGGTCAAAGACGTAGGGGCTGAAGCTCGCCCCAGCGACCATCTCCTCCAGGTTGGCGATCTCCTGCCAGACCGTTTCCGGTTGAGACGTTGGAGCAGGCAGCTTTTCAGGCGGGAGCGTCGAGATTGGCACTAACCCTTCGGCGATACGAATCATCTCTTCGAGAGGAAAACGGCCATCTAGATCGAGAACGCTCAGCAGCGAAGCACCTTCTTCCCACATCAGGGCGGTCGCCGGGGTGCGGTCCAGCACTTCTGGTGGGGTCTCCTGGCGAGATAGAGCCTCCTGCTTGATTTCCTCGTTGTCCTTCACCGTGGCTCTGACCGTTATACTGGCCTGAGCTTGAACCACCGGCAGGCCTGTCAGCCACAGTGCTGGCTGCCCGCTGATGGTCGCCTTTTCGACGGTGGCCCCACCGATGGGCCACGGGCCGGGAAAGTCTCCCTTCATCTGAGAGATGCGCAGCCCCCGGTAGGTCTCACCGCTGATGGCCCGGCCGCTGGGCAGGGTGACGATCCGGCCGTAGGGGATGCCGTAGTCGAAAGAGACACTCTGCACTGGAACGTGGCTGACCAGGCCATATTTGAACTCGTAGTCTTGCGGCAGATAAGAGGGCGCACGTACCGGAAAATCTACCAAGGGGACAGCCTCGGCCGGGGATTCGATGGAGGTCGTCAGACCGGCTAACACCTCTCCGGTGAGGCGCGGCAGCGCACGGGCGAGTTGTACCGTGCGCAGCACTGTCTGCCAGGTCTCCTGAGCCAACGCACGAGTAGGGGGATAGACCGCCAAAATCAGAGCGCTTAAGAGAAATACCGTCAGAACGGCTGCTAAGATCACGATAGAGTGTCGGCCTTGGAAAAAGCGCCGTACAGGATATGCGTTTGGCTGTTGCCTCTTTCCCCGTGTGCTAATCCGGTTCAGCAGTCGGCGTCGGAGTTCTTGCCGCACTTGGCTCTCGGCGCTGAAGTCGGTCGTGACCAGCGTGCGGGCCAGGTCAAGGGCGTGACGATACTCGGTCGGTGTCGGCTCGGAGTCCGTTCGCCCGGCCTCATTCAACAGGCTATCCACATCACGGCTAAAGCGGTCAGCCCAATCTCGCTCATTCACAGTCCTACTCCTTGATATTCACCTCAACTCGCAGCCGTTGCATGGCCCGGTATAGGATGACGCCCACGTTGTTCTCGCTAAGGCTGGTGAGCTCGGCGATGCGCCGGTTGGTCAGTCCGGCGGCGAACTTGAGGGCGATGAGGTCCCGCTCCCGGTCGCTCAGGCGGGCCACGGCTGCCAGCAACTCGACACGAGTTTCGTTGTGAATAGCGACCTCCTCTGGCTGAGGCTCATTGCCCGGTCGGCCACCCAGTACCTCGAGGGAGAGCCAGCGGCGACGCCTCTTAGCGCGAAGATGGTCGTTGACAGCGTTGCGGGCGATGGCAAAGAGCCAGGGGGCAAAGGGTCCCCGCTCTGGGCGATAGCTGCCGATACTCACCAGAGCCCGCTCGAAGACCTGAGCGGTGACGTCATCTGCTGTCTCGGCATCTCGGACGCGATAGCGAACGTAGTTATAGACGCGGGGGAAGTAGTGGTCATAGATGGCAGCGAAGGCAGCCGGCTCGGCCGTAGCCCGGGCCACCAGCGCCCGTTCGTTGGGTAACACTGCGACGGTGCCGTCCATAACGTCTCTCCATGAGGTTCCCAGGTGCCTCTACTAATAAATACGCTGTGACGTACGAGGTATTACACTCGGTGAGGCAACGAGTTAACGAGGTAACGAGGGCCTTGTCAACGCATTACTCGTTGACTCGTTACTCATTCCCTCGTTACTCATTTCCTACGGGAGACAAACAGCAAGAGGAGCAAGGTCATTGCCCCCACTACCAGCAGGGCCAGGAATTTGTAAAGGCGGGAGGAGATAGCCAGGGCGAGGAGGCCGAAGAAAGAGCAGAAGAGATAATAGAGGAGAACGATTTGGCGCTGGGAGAGGCCTAAATCCAAAAGGCGAAAGTGGAGGTGTCCCCGATCCCCTATGGCCGGGTTTCGCCCCAATCGCAGTCTGCTGACGATTTGCCAAGCTACGTCCAGAATGGGGATACCCATCACCAAGAGCACCGTAGCCATCTTGGCCCCAGCGATGATGCCCAGGGCTCCCACGGCGAAGCCCAGGAAGAAGGAACCGGAGCTGCCCATGAACACCCTGGCAGGGTGGAAGTTATAGGGCAGGAAGCCCAAGGTTGCGCCCAAGAGGGCCAGGGGAAGAAGAGCCACGCTATGCTGACCCTCGCGGTACATGTGGAAAGCCAGCACGGCTGAGAGTATGGCCGCCACTCCTGCTGCCAGCCCGTCCAGCCCATCCAGCCAATTAACAGTGTTCATCATACCCATCAGCCAGAAG
>JBAWAP010000415.1:0-5916 GCA_049589355.1 Anaerolineae bacterium | reverse complement strand
CTTGGTTTTATCTCTCGCGCTCATATATCCCACCCTGTGATGATACGGACAACATTTCCTGGCCTGAGTTGAAAGATGATTTTGAGCCGCCGTCCGCCGATGGTTCTTCCAATCAATTGATAGCGGTCACGGTATGACTTGTTTCGTCGCACTTCAAAGTCGGAGAAGAAACACTCTACCGCTTCATCAAAAGTAACGTGGTGAGCGGCAAGTTCATCTTGTTCAAAGTCATATTCAAAATCAGCAGGGGTGAAGCGATGCCAGTTGACCAATGCCTATTGTACTCCCTTTCCCTGGCTTTCTCCGCCGGAAGCTATCCAGGCTGGTCAGTTGGCGATGTGAAGGCAACGATGGCAAAATGTCGGTCCGTATCTACATGCTATTGTAGCACACAACGACCCAAGCGTCAAATGAAAACCGCGTTGCCAAGGGAACTTAACGGTGGTATAATTGCACTCACTGAGGTCAAGGAAGGCATGGACAGTATACTCGACACAGCAAGGCATCTCTTCCAAAAGAGACTGGTGGGCATAGTCGCCGCAGCGTTGTTCGTCGGGAGTCTTCTACTCTACGTCAGCACGATGGCCCCTTCGGTGGTGCCGGGGGACGCCGCGGAGTTCCAGTTCGTGCCCTATATCCTGGGTATTGCTCACCCCCCAGGCTACGCCCTCTACATCCTGCTGGGAAAGCTGTTCACCTTCCTCCCTCTGGGCAGCGTTGCCTACCGCATGAACCTCTTCACCGCCCTGTGGGGCGCGCTGACCGTCTCTCTAACTTACCTGATCATTCTGCAACTGTCACCGAAAAAGCTATCCTCCCTTGCCGCGCAGGTGTCGGCCATCCTGGGCGCTGCTGCCTTCGCCGTCAGCGCCAACCTCTGGCAACACTCCATCTTCGCCAATGCCCACACCCTAACCGCAGCTTTGGCCGCCCTTGCGCTGTTCTTCCTGCTCGCCTGGGATAGGAACGAGAACGATAAGTGGCTGTACGCCTTCGCCCTGACTTGCGGCCTCAGCCTGCCCCACCACCCCCTTACTTTAATCAGCTTTCCCGCCTTCGCCGCCTTCATCCTCCTGGTCTTTCTGGCGAAGCTCAGAAACCAGGTTTTTGGCCGAGGGCCTGGTTCTTTTGCACCACAGAGAGTCTCGAAGGCGACAAATCGTCCATTCGGGCAAGTAAAAACCTGGTTTCTCTGCCAAAACAAGAAGCTGGCAACCTTTGGCCTTCTGTTCCTGCTTGGCCTTTCGATCTACCTGTACTATCCCATCAGAAGTGCACCCCCTTTCGGCCCGCAGGGTACGAACACGCTGGACGGCTTCGTGCGCCTGGTCACGGCACAGGGGCTGCGCATGAACCTCTTCGCCTTCAGTTGGCGGGAACAGCCCCAGCGCGTGCTGGCCCTCAAGACGCTCCTGGGCCTGCAGTACAATGCCCCCGCTATCCTGCTGGGAATCGCGGGGGCCATCTGGCTAGCTTTCAAAAGACGGAGGGCCTTCGTGCTGCTGGCGCTTTTTTTCGCCCTGAACTCGGCCTTCATCATGAACACTATCCAGGACGTGATGAAATACCTGCACCTGCCCTTCATGGCCTACGCTGTCTGGATCGGCTGTGGGGCGATGGGCCTGTTCGCCCTCTTGGAGAAGTGGCAGGTCAAGCCCCAGACGAAGGCCCTCTGCTCGGTCGCCCTGTCCCTCCTCTTATTTGCATCCCCTCTCAAGATGGGCCTGCTCAACCTCTCGCGCGTGGACCTGAGCGATTACCGCTTCGCCGATGACTTCGTCCAGGCCACCTTCGACTATTTCCAGGACGCCTGTACTGAGCCCAGTCGAAGTAAGGGGGCCGTCCTCCTCTGCGATTGGGACCAAATCACCCCTCTCTGGTACTATGAATTCGTCGAGGGGCGGAAGCCCAATGTCGAGGCCAGGTTCGTGCCCGCTGGCACGGCCAACCCCTGGCTGGAGTGGGCGGAGGCCAACCTAGGACAGGGTCCCGTTTACCTCTCAGGCTACCGGCGCCAGGTGGCGGAGAGATACCGCCTTCTGCCGGTGGGGCCCTTCTACAAAGTGTTGCCCGAGCCGATGCTTGAGCCCCCGCCCATGCAGCATCCCCTGGACGCGACCGTGGAGGACAAGATCGCTCTCCTGGGATACGACCTGGACCGCGAAGCGGTGCGGGTGGGCGAGACCCTCCACCTGACCCTCTACCTGCAGGCTCTGCAGAAGCTAGACGAGTACTACATGCCCTTCGTCCACCTGGCCCACTGGTACCGCTTCACCACCGACAGCCGTTTCCTGACCCCCTTCTGGGAACCGGGCCAGGTGGTGGGCGAGCGCTACGACATCACCATCCCCTTCGGCACCGAGCCCGGCGAGTATTCCCTGGAGCTGGGGATTAGCTCCCTCTCGCGAGGGCAAGACCTACCCCTCTCCAGTGGGGGCACCACCATTGAGCTGGCGACGGTGCGCGTCGAGGAAGGCGAGATACAGCCGCCCTCAGACATCACAAAAAAAGCCCTGGCCAACTTCGACAGCAAGATTCTGCTCGACAAGGCCAGGGTGAGGCCGCTTGTTGCGCACCCAGGCGAGGCTCTTGACGTCACCCTCTACTGGCGGGCGCTGCAGCCCATAGATGAGTGCTACACCATCTTCGTTCACGTTATAGATTCATCGAACCACATCTGGGGGCAGAAGGACTTCACCCCACTGGGCGGTAGCTACCCTACCTTTTTGTGGATTCCCAAGTGGCTGGAGGGGCAGGTCATAGACGACCGCTACACCGTCGCCCTTGACCCCCAGACGCCGCCGGGGGAGTACTGGATCGAGGTGGGGATGTACGGCATTGCGACCATTAAGCGCGTGCCCATCTTCGACCAAGAGCTGAACCTGACGGGCGACCGGGTTATCGTGGGAAGCATTCGCGTGGAGTGATGGCGAAGAACAACGGATGCACAGGATTTACAGATCGCCTGTGGGATGGGGTATGACTTGGCGAGGTGACGCGCATGCATCGCAGCCAACCTGTCCTACGGTTTGGCTTGGTGGCAGATAGACTGCTCCAATGGTGGGGATGACTGAGGACCAGAGATCACAGCAAGCGGAGATGAGTAACCCGGGGGTCTATGATAACCTCGTCGGCTTCGAAGTCCAATTTCATGCGCCATCCCTGTAGGGTCTTGGCGCCGATGATCACCGCTTCGGAAAGGCCGGGGATAAGCATAAACTCGTCGGAGAAGCGGTAGCCGTCCAAGTAAAAGTTGAGGCGCACTGCTTCCTCTGCCCGCAACTGCCTCCCCTCCTCGGCCGTGCCGAAATCCATGGGTTCAGGAAGGGGTTCTACAATTGCTAATTTCTCGGCCAGCTCAGGTTGGATACAGGAGTAAGTGGAGCCGCTATCGAAGATGGCCACTTCCTCCTGACTCCCCTTCGAGCCGACCAGGCGGATCAGTTTCTGAATGATAGCCATAGGTTCACCTCCAATCAAATTCTACCACAAACACGCCGGTAAGTCAAAGGTGGGGCCCAAAGTGCCCCCGTTAATCCCTATACTCACCTATCCTCCCCATCAACCGCCTCAGGTCCTCCATCGTCGGCTCGATGAGGTGGGGCTGGCCGGTGGCCTTAATGGCGCTGGCGACGTCCTTGAGGCCATTGCCGGTGACCAGCACCACGATGCGTTCTTCAGGATCAATCCGACCCTCGCGCACCAGCTTGGCCAGGCCGGCGAAGCCCGCCGCCCCAGCGGGCTCGGCGAAGACGGCCGCTCCCCGCGCCAAGACGCGCATGGCATCCAGAATCTCCTCGTCACTCACGGCCACGAACTCGCCGCCGGTCTGGCGCACCGCCCGCAGGGCCTTGATGCGGTCGCGGGGCACGCCCACAGCGATGCTGTCGGCCAGGGTATTGAGGACAATGGGCTCGATCTCTTCCGTTCCTTCTCGCCAGGCCCTGACTAGAGGCGCTGCCCCCTCCGCCTGGACGCCCATCAGCTTCGGCATCTTGTCAATAAAGCCCAGGGCGATGAGGTCCTTGAGCCCCTTCCAGAGACCACCGATGATGCAGCCATCGCCCACGGAGACGAAGATCCGGTCGGGCGCTTCCCACCCCTTCGACGGGCTCAGGGCAAGGCCCAATTGCTCGCAGATTTCCAAAGCGGCCGTCTTCTTCCCCTCGGAGAGGTAGGGGTTGTAAGCTGTGTTGCGGCTGTACCAGCCGTATTCCTTGGAGGCCTCCAGGCAGAGGTCGAAGGCCTGATCGTAGGTGCCCTCCACCATGATCACGTTGGCCCCAAAGATGAGGAGTTGGGCTACCTTGGCCTGGGGAGCGGTCTGGGGGACGAAGATGTAGGTGGTCAGCCCAACGCTGGTCGCCAGGCCAGCCAAAGACGAAGCGGCGTTGCCCGTGGAGGCACAGGTGATCACGTCGCGTCCCAGCTCCAGGGCCTTGGCCACCCCTACCGCGCTCGCTCGGTCCTTGAAAGAGGCCGTGGGCTCCCGGCCGTCGTCCTTGACCCAGAGCTGCTTGAGGCCCAGCCGTTCCCCTAGCCTCTCGGTCCGATACAGCGGCGTCCAGCCCACCTGCAGGGGCGGGGCAAGGCTGGGGTCGGCGATGGGCAACAGGTCGGCGTAGCGCCAGATGGATCTGGTCTGCGGGTCCCTGGCCAGATGGTCCTTGGTCAGCCGCCGACTGATGAGCTCGTAGTCATACACGACGTCCAAGATGCCTTCGTCGCCGTGCTTAGGGCAGACGTAGAGCACCTCCCCGACGTCGTACTCCGCGCCGCAAAGGACGCATTTCAAACCCAGAACATGGTCCATGGTTACCTCCCATAGTGCTCTTTCACATATAGACCTTGGCTTTTCGCCGTGCCCGCTTAGCGCCGAGCTGCGCTAAAAGAACAAAGCCCTACGGGCTAAAACCTAGCCCCGAAGGGGCTTCGTTCTTTCAGCACGGGGGTTCAGCCCCGTGCTGCGCCTAACCACGAAGACACAGAGGACACAGAATTGTTGAGGTTTTCTCCGTATTCTCCGCGCCTGTGTGGTTTAGCTACATCAACATGCCATCTTTCGATGAGGCAATTTGTATACGCGCGGCTGCTCCTCTACCTGTTGTACATAAACTGGAACATAGCCGAAGCGGTCGTAGACCCTGTCCAGCACTTGCGACCGATCCTCACCAGCTTCCACTACCTTTCCCTGGTAGATGGCCACCCATTGGCCTTGATATGCGCGCAGCAGCTCAGGCTTCAAGCCTTCAAAAGCCTGCCGCTCCCACTCAAATGCTTCAAGGTCTTCCCGCCTTTTCTTCTCTCGGCCCCGTGCCACTCGCCAGGCACGAAAAGCCTCGTACTCGGTAATGGGGATGATGGCAGCCACCGCCTCACCGTCTCGCTCCAAGATAAATGGCTCCCGGCTCAGGGCCTCTTCCTCAATGGTCAGAGTGTAGGGGGCGTGGGCTTCTTTCAACACCACTCGTCTCATAAGGCATCACCTCGCTTCAACAACGAGTATACCAACAAATCCTAGTTTCGTCAAGACAAAGCCCGAGCCGTGAAGTTGACAAAAGCCGTTTTCGTGGTAAAATGAAAATGCGATTAGGGAGGAGCGAGATGGATGAAAGTAAAGGTGTTCCCCTCCCCCCGCTGGAAACGGGATGAACTGCGAAAAGAAAGTTGCTGTTTGCCGAGCGCCAAGGCTGGAGGTATGGATACGTGTTGTTGCCTTGGCGCTTTTCGTTGAGAGGAGGGCATGAAGATGGAAAGGACACTGAACTTCGTAAAGGGCGTGTTAGGTTTGGCAGCGTTGGCAGCCTTCGTGCTGGCGTTGGTGTGGCTCCTTGGCCCGCTGAGCCAGAAGGTGCCGGTGGGGCAGCAGGCGTATCCGATAGGAACCGTCATGCCGACGGCTCCTCCATCCCCTGT
>JBAWAP010000414.1:0-15256 GCA_049589355.1 Anaerolineae bacterium | reverse complement strand
CGGTACACAAGACGGATCGGAAAGTGTCTTTCCATGCTGTTCCAAGACGGCATTTTGCGGCATAGACCACAAGATGTTGTATGGTCTAATTCGGGAATACACAAGAAATTTGAGCGAAAGATGAGTTTTGGTGCATATATACGGAAAAATAGGAGAGCGAAGATGGAGAAAAAGTCCAGTTCTAGGATAAGCAGGGAGGTGCTCGATGATTAGTCCAGACGAATTGGCTGACCGACTGAGCCGGCTGCAAGCACAAATGGCGGAGGACGCAGTAGATCTGAAGCAAGCTAAGGTGGCCTGGAGCGAGACTCCAGGCGAACTGTAGTCGAAAGATAAGGAGTCGTGTATGCCTAAAGAGATCATTCCCTACAGCACCTATCTAAATGAGACCCTTACCCTCCTTGTTAAGCCTGGACTGCTGCTAGTATCGCAAGGAAGGAATGGGATCCCCAATGCCATGGCCATCGGCTGGGGCACGGTAGGCATCATATGGGGGAGGAGGATATTCACTGTCCTGGTGCGCCCTTCGCGCTACACCTTCAGCCGACTGGCGGAGAGCGATTCCTTCACCGTCAATCTCCCTGCACCAGCTCTTTACGATGCCGTAGACTTCTGTGGCACTCGCTCAGGGCGCGACTACGACAAGTTCGCCGAGTGCGGCATGACCGCCGAGCCAAGCCGAACCATCGCCACGCCTGGCATCGCTGAGTCCCCGGTCATCTACGAATGCCGAATCGTGCATACCAATGATGTAATCAACGCCAACCTGGATCCCCAGATCGTGGCCGATGCCTACCCCAGTGGCAACTTCCACCGCATCTACTATGGCGAGATCCTGGCTGTGCGGGCCGACGAGAACGCCCGAGCGTTGTTGGGGTTGGAATAGAGCAACTCAGCCAGCCAACCAAGGCCCAGTTCGTGTAATTTCCCTGCGATAGGGGCACCGGTTTCCTGGTCCCAGCCATTCATCTCGTAGTAAAGATCCAGCGCCTTGGCCACGTCCTTGGCCGGGACCTTGACTCCTTTGGCTGGGCCGGCCTCGAAAGGTGTGGAGAATCGCCAGTGGGCCACGTCGTCTTTGGCGGCGAACCCCTCTCGATAGTTGAAGGCCCGGGCCATGGCCAGCGCCCGTTCTCCCACCTTCATCAACTCAAAGAGGGAGCTATTCCAGCCCGTCACCCCCTGTACGATGTCGCGCATCTGTTCCCTGTCGTAGGGCATGAACATGCACAGCCCTACGCAGTTCCAGAATACCTGCCAGTCAATGTGGTACTTGGCCAGTCGCACCTTTTCCGGGCCCAGGTAGTCGGTCGGGATGGGTTCCAGGATCCCCAGGCGGCGCATGTCTTGGATGGAGTCGCCTTCTGACTCATAGACAGTGTCGTGTATGTTATGCATGTGGTCGGCGCCGGTGGGGGAGGTAGCATAGCCCAGGTCCAAGGCGAACTTTATGCGCGGCTCGTGCATGGGCACCTCTTGCCCCTTGACCTGCATGGCATACTTCTCCGTCCCCCCGCCGATCTCCCGTGCCGCCCGCAGGCAACCCTCGGCCAGCAGGTCTCCAAAGCCCTCCCGATGGGCGATCTGCTCCACGAGGGTCATCATCGCCTCGGTGTTGCCAAAGCTGAGCTCCAACCCGCCGGTCTCTTCGGTGGTTAGCAGCCCCCGCTCGAAGCACTCCATGGCCCAGGCGATGGTTGTGCCGGTGGAGATGGTGTCCAGGCCATAGGTATTGCACAGTTGGTTCGCGTAGGCGATGGCCTCCAGGTCGTCAATGCCGCAGCAGGAGCCAAGGGCAGCCACTGTCTCGTACTCTGGACCACCGTAAATGGGGGCCACCTCATAGCGACCACTGATCTCTACCTTCCGCTTGCAGAAAATCGGGCAGGCGAAGCAGTTGTCCCGTTCCACCAGGATGGTATTGGTCATCGTCTCCCCGGTGATTTTCTCCGCACCCTCGAAGGATCCCTCCCGAAAGTTATGGGTAGGCAGCCCTCCCAACTCGTTGAGGCTCAGAAGGCCACCGTCGGTTCCGTGGTCGTGGAGCTCCCCTGTCCACTTGTCCATGAAGTTATGGCTCAGCCAGCGCGACGCCTGGCGTACTTTGTCCCGATCGGCGAGTTCCACCCGGCCTGTGCCACGAACGGCAATAGCCTTCAGCCTCTTGGAGCCCATCACCGCGCCCAGGCCAGTGCGGCCCGCGGCCCGGTTGATGTCGTTGATCACACAGGCGTAGCGGACCAAGTTCTCACCCGCCAAGCCGCACTGGGTCACCCGGATGCGCTCATCTCCCAGCTCTTCCTTCAAAACCTCATCCACCTGCGCAGTCTTCTTGCCCCACAGGTGGGCGGCATCGCGTATCTTCACCTGATCGTCCTTGATCCACAAGTAGACTGGCTCCTCCGCCTGACCGGTGACGACGATCGCGTCCCAGCCAGCGCGTTTCAGCTCTGCCCCCCAGAAACCGCCTACATCTCCCTCGCCGAAGCCACCGGTGAGGGGGGATTTGGCCCCCACTGCGTTCCGGCCGCTGCCTCCCAAAGGTGCGCCGGTCACCACGCCGAGGGCGAAGATAAGCAAGTTGTCCGGACCCAGGGGCTCGGTCCCCGGCTCCAGTTCCTTGAGCAGATAGTAGGCGATTAAGCCCCAGCCGCCGAAGTAGGTGCGGAAGAAATGCTCGCCTGGCTCTTCAATGCCGATCTGGCGATTGGACAGGTTGACGCGTAATATCTTGTTGTGAAATCCGCCTGACATGGTGTTTCCTGCCTCCTTTGCGCAAAGCGAATTCCGATGCCCAGTGATGAGCTATTATAGTGCGAGCGAGGGCGCAAGTCAATTGGACTTTATCTTCTCTTTACCTGTTTCTCTCTGAGGGTGCGCTATACCAGCCCTCTCGCTGGGCCAGGGCCACGTAGCGGTCAGGGTCGTCCCACACCCTCACCTCTCCCAGCTCCGCCTCCCGCAGCAACTGCCGCATCGCGTTCTCGTCGGGGATTGTATCATGGGCTACGATACCGCCTACGGAGCGGTGGAACTCGTTGATCTCCTGGCGGCTGGCGGTGTGGCAGATGACCAGCCATCCCCCTTGCCTGAGAACTCGGCTGGCTTTGCCCAGGGCGCGGCGCTTGTCGGGGAAGTGGGGGAAGACAGCGTTGCAGATCACCCAGTCAAAGGTCTCAGCCGAGAACGGCAATCGCTGGGCATCTCCCTGGACGTACGCGCCTGGATGCCCTTTGGCCTTGGCGCGCCTGAGCATCTCGCCCGAGAAGTCCAGGGCCACGATCTGCCCCTTCCCGTCAGTCGCCTCCAGGAGCAGCGGCACCAGCACGCCGGTGCCGGTGCCCACGTCCAGGGCCGTACTCCCTGTTTCTATGCCGAGTCCTGCCACGATCTCCCGCAGCCGGGTGTGGGTCTCCTCTACCTCCAACTCGTCCCATTCAGTTGCGATCCGGTCGAAGAACTGGCGGTGGTCCATCACCCCTCCAGGGCCTATCATGCTCGGGTCCTCATACGGGGGTCCAGAGCATCTCGCAGGCCGTCTCCAAGCAGGTTGACCGAGAGGACGGTGAGCATGATAGCCAGGCCCGGCGCAGCGGTGATCCAGGGTGCCTGGCGCAGGTAACCCCGCCCCTCGTTGAGCATGGCCCCCCATTCCGGTGCTGGCGGCTGAGCACCCAGCCCCAGGAAACTTAGGGAGGAAGCATTTAAGATCGCCCAGGCCAGGTCCAGGGTAGCCAGGACGAGGACCGGGGCGAAGATATCGGGCAGGATGTGGCGGAAAACAATGCGCCGGCCACGACAGCCAACGGCGTAGGCTGCTCGCACAAACTGTTTCCTCCTGGTAGCCAGGACAGAGCCGCGCACCAGCCGGGTGTAGCTGGGAATGCCGGCAATGCCCACGGCGATCATGGCGTTGGGCAAGCCAGGGCCCAGCAGGGCCACGATGCTCAGCGCCAGGAGGATGCCGGGGAAGGCCAGCATCATGTCCATAACGCGCATGATGACGCCATCTATCCAGCGACCATTGTAGCCAGCTATCAAACCCAGGACGAGGCCGGGGACAGAGGCAATGGCTACCGCTACCACCCCCACCAGCAGCGAGACCCGCGCCCCGAAGAGGAGACGGCTGAAGATATCTCGGCCGAAGAGGTCTGTCCCTCCCCAGTGTTTGCTGCTTGGTGGCAGCAACTGCTCCTCCACGGCTACGGTCAAGGGATCGTAAGGGGCAAGGACTGGCGCTAAGATAGCTGCGGCGGCCAGGATTACAAGGAAAGCCAGGGATAGCAGAGCCCCTTTGTTGCGCCGCAATTGTCGCCGGGTGACCAGGGGAGGGATCTCCCTCCTGGGTATTGTTTTTCGAGTTGGGATCGGAAAGCGCCGTGTGGCCATTGTTAATCGTAGCGGATGCGGGGGTCAATGATAGCATACGAGATGTCTACGAGCAGGTTGACGAGGGTGTAGATGGCAGCGGCCAAGAGAACCGTACCCTGAACGATGGGGAAGTCCTTCCAGAGGATGGCATCAACCACCAACCAACCGAGGCCCTGGCGGGAGAAGACCGTCTCAGTGACCACTGTGCCGCCCAGCAAGTAGCCAAACTGCAAGCCAATAACGGTGATGACTGGGATGAGGGCGTTCTTGAGGGCGTGGCGGCACACCACCAGGCGCTCGCTCAGGCCTTTAGACCGGGCGGCGGTGATGTATTCCTGGCCCAGCACCTCCAGCATGGAGGATCGTACCAGGCGGGCAATGGATCCTGAGGAGGCTAATCCCAGCACGATGGCGGGCATGATCAGGTGTTTCAGGCTACCCTGTCCTGTAGCAGGTAGCCAGTGCAGCAGCGAGCTGAAAAGTAAGATGAGCAGGAGTCCCGACCAGAAGATGGGCATGGAGGCCCCAGCCACCGCGATGGTTACACACAAGCTATCCAGCCAGGTGTTTCGGTTCAGGGCAGCAGCGATACCCAGGGCAGTGCCGATTATGACGGCCACCAACATTGCAGCCACTGCCAGTTGGACCGTGTGGGGCAACTGCTCCAGAATGGTCTGGGTGACGGGGCGGTTGGTGAAAATGGAACGTCCCAAATCCCCACGCAGGGCGTTGGCCAGGAAGCGACCATATTGAACGTAGAGGGGGTCATTGAGGCCCAGTTGATGGCGCAGTTGGGCGATGGACTGGGAGGAGCCTCCAGATTCGGCCACCATCAACTCAGCAGGGTCACCTGGCAGGAGGTGCATCATGAGGAACACTAAAGTAGTTACACCCCATAGGACGGGGATGGAGGTGATCAAGCGTCTTCCAACATATTGGAGCATCGCCATTCCTTCAAAGGAGCAGGGGAGCAGGGGAACAAAGGAGCAAGGGGACAAGGGAGTCTTGCCTCTTGCCTCTTGCCTCTTGCCTCCTGTCTTTTGCCTCTTTCCTTTTGAGTTTTGAACTTTGAGCTTTGGATTTCGCTGGCTTGCTACTTGCTCTCTTCTAAGTACACATCATACAGCCAGGGAAACCAGCCACGCGAGTCGTAGCGCAGCCCCTTAACCTGAGCGCTGGCAGCATTTAGATTGACGTAATCGCGAATGGGAATGATCAAGGCTTCGGCCA
The DNA here is from genome assembly GCA_049589355.1 of Anaerolineae bacterium. Lineage (GTDB taxonomy): Bacteria > Chloroflexota > Anaerolineae > VGOG01 > VGOG01 > JBAWAP01. The sequence goes on along the minus strand of JBAWAP010000414.1, from coordinate 9,655 downwards.
TGATGATTTGCTGGGCCTCGGCGTATAGCTCCTTGCGCTTCTCAGGGTCGAGGGTGCTGGCCCCTTCATCCAGTAGTCCATCCAGCTTAGGGTCCCGAACTTTGGCCCAGTTGAAACCGCCGTCGGAGTGGAAGAAGGTGCGCAGGATGTCCGGATCGCTACTGGACAGGGTGAAGGGGATGAGATTGTGCTTCCCTTCGCGGGCGGCCTCCAGGGCCGCAGGGTAGGCGACTACCTGGCTTTGCATCTCGACTCCTACGGCTTTGAATTGAGCCTGCAGTAGCTGAGCTACCTCAGGCATGAATCCCCAGTCCATGAGGTAGGCTTCTACCCTCAGTGGCTGACCGTCCTTCTCAAGAACGCCATCACCATCTACATCAACCCAGCCGGCCTCCTTCAGAAGATCTTTTGTCAACCCAGGGTTGTGGTCGTAGAGCCCTGCCACTTCTTCGTCATAGCCTATCGTCACCGCATTCAAGGGGCCATGGGCCACTGGCGAAAGGTCCCTAAAGATGGCTGTCACGATGGCTTCTCTATCGGTAGCGTAGATCAGGGCCCGGCGGACACTGAGGTCATCAGTAGGAGAGCGCTCCGTGTTGATGAATAGCATTAGGGGTGTGCCAGGTACGGCTACCGGCATCAACTCGAAGTCGGGGTCGTCAGACAGACGCTGGGCATCCTGGGGTGGTATCTCGCCCATGACGTGAACTTCGCCTGCCTCCAGTGCCAGGGCGCGGGTGGCCGGCTCCACAAAGAAGCGGAACTCGATCTCTTCCAGATAAGCCGGCCCCTGGTGGCTGAAGATAGCGGGTGCCCAGTTGTAATCAGGGTTGCGCACCAAGGTCAGGTGATCCTTGGGGACGTACTCCTTGAACATGAAAGGCCCAGTCCCCACCTGGTGCATCTGATAGTCCAGACCCCACTTCTCTACCGCAGCAGGGGAGGCCATCCCCAGATAGACCTGGCTGAGGGAATCCAGCAGTGGAGCGAAGGGTTCCTTGAGATAGACCTTGATGGTGTGATCGTCCACCACTTCGGCGTGGTCGTAGGGGCCCAGCATGAAGACAGCCTTCTGCGATTTGGTCTGGGGGTCAACGATGCGGTCTAAATTGAGCTTCACCGCCTGGGCGTTGAAGGGACTGCCGTCGTGGAACTCGACGTCCTGGCGCAGGTGAAAGGTGTAGACCAAACCATCGTCGGAGACCTCCCAGGACTCAGCCAAGCCAGGCACGAATTTGCCGTCCAGGTCTTGCCAGACCAAAGGGTCGTAGACGCTGGTCAAAGGGATGCCCAGCTCTGAGGAGGCATTGACGTGAGGGTCAATGCCCGAGGGGGCCAAAGTAAGGCCATAAGTCAATTTGCCGCTCTTTGTAGCAGGTACTGAGCTACAGGCGGCCAATGTCCAGGCTAACACACCTGCTATCACCGTCAAGCTGATGGCCACTTTAGCGCGATTCATCTTTTGCTTCCTCCTGGTGCTTAGTCTCAACTAGCGCAGCGGAATCAATTGTACACCAGATGGCTTAGTTTGTAAACCCTCTATACACGTTTAGCAACAGCCTGAAGTTTTGATATAAAGGGTAGCAGCCCAACCGCGTTGGGCGTCAAAGGCCGTGACAGCTCAAGACGGCCAATATGATTGGCCTTCTACCCACTATATCATAATTTCAGCAGCAACAGCAAAGCCGCTTGACATCCTGGCCTCTGTCCTGTATAATGTAGTTAGATTAGATAAAGAAGGTTGCCGTGGCTGAAGTCGTGCTGGTGGTCTTTGCCAAGCGCTGTCAATGACCCGGCTATGATGTGTCCAGTGGTGATCCCATGAAACCACTTCTTGAAGTTAACAACCTCCGAGTGTACTACCACACGTTGCGAGGCCCGGTAAAGGCCGTTGACGGCGTCAACTTCGGTCTCCAAGCCGGAGAGAGATTCGGTCTGATCGGAGAGTCTGGGTCAGGCAAATCAACCATGGCCCTCGCCATTTTGCGGCTCATCAAGCCGCCCGGCCGTATCGAATCGGGAGAGGTTTTGCTGGACGGGGTCAATGTGTTGACCCTCTCCGAAGAGGAGATGCGGAAGCTACGCCTGGCAGGGATGTCGCTGATCAGTCAGGGGGCGATGAACTCTCTTAATCCAGTGATGCGCATCAAGCCTCAGATTGTTGACGGCCTGCAAAGCCACGGCATCCAGATGTCCAAACGAGAGTGGAATGACCGGGTTGCTGATCTCCTCGAATGGGTCGGCCTCCAGCGGGAAGTCGCTGACATGTATCCCCACGAGCTGAGCGGTGGCATGAAACAACGGGTCTGTATTGCCATCGCCATCAGCCTGCGACCGAGGGTGATTATTGCCGATGAGCCTAGCAGCGCCCTGGACGTGGTGGTGCAGCGCCAGGTGATGGAGACCCTGCGCAGGGTGCAGGAAGATCTGGAGGCGTCGGTGATCCTGATAGGTCACGACATGGGGCTCATGGCCCAGTTCGCTGACCGCATGGGGATCATGTACGCGGGAAGGCTGGTGGAGGAGGGCCCCGTGAGAGACATTTTCTCAAATCCTCAACACCCTTACAGCCAGTTGCTGATAGCCAGCCTTCCGACCTTGGAGAAGAAGCGCGTTTTACAAGGGATATCGGGCTTTCCACCTTTGCTGCTCGATCTTCCACCAGGATGTGTCTTCCACCCCCGATGCCCCTACGCCATGGACCGGTGCGCGGTAGAGGTTCCGGCCTTGAGGCTTGTGGGGCCTGACCGTTCGGCGGCCTGTCACTTACTTGAGGAGCGCCAAGAGGCAATGTCATGACTGCTCTGCTTGAGGCTCGGCATGTCACCAAAATCTTCGGCGGAGGGCTGATCAAGAAGCACCGCACCGTTGCCCTGGAAGATTTCTCGCTCTCCATCGGCGGTGAACAACCGACGATTACCGGCGTGGTCGGAGAGAGTGGGAGTGGGAAGACCACTATGGCTCGCCTTCTCCTGGGCCTGGAGTCACCGACGCAGGGAGAGATGCTTTACCAGGGGAAAGACCTCCGCCAGTTGTCACGCCCAGAATGGCGCGCCTTCCGGCGAGATGTGCAGATCATTTTCCAGGATCCCTTTGAAGTGTATAATCCCTTCTACACGGTGGATCACGTCCTGACAACCCCTATCGCCAAGTTTCGCCTGGCGAACTCGAAGCACGAGAGCCGGACGCTGATCGAGGAGGTGTTGCAAGCCGTAGGGTTGCGCACTGAGGAGACCCTGGGACGCTACCCTCATCAGTTGAGCGGGGGCCAGCGCCAGCGCGTCATGGTGGCACGAGCGCTCCTCTTAAGGCCCAAGCTGATCATCGCCGATGAACCTGTTTCGATGATAGACGCCTCCCTCCGGGCCACCGTCCTGGATAACCTGCGTCAACTCAACGAGGAGTTCGGCATCTCCCTCATCTACATCACCCATGACCTGACCACGGCCTATCAGATCAGTGGCAACATCATTGTGCTCTACCGTGGCTCTGTCGCGGAGGCGGGTGACGTCGAGCTGGTGGTCGGACAGCCACAGCATCCGTATACGAGATTGTTGATTGGTTCGATCCCCCTGCCGGACCCAAACCGCCGCTGGAGTGACGAAGCCGCAACATCCGTCTTGGGAAAACAGACTGGCGATAGCCTGGGCTGTAAATTTGCAGACCGTTGCCCGCAGGCCTTCTCTTTGTGCCTGGAGAAAGCGCCTCCCCTGTTTCAAACGAACCAGCATCGGGCAGCAGCTTGCTATCTGTATCAAGATCACGCTTCGATTCGACGTGAGGAAATGGACAAGGTGTTTATCCGGAAGACCACGCCATCGGAAATACAGGCGGGGTAGTTGCCGGCGGTAGCCGGGCGGATGCTTGATAATGCCACGCACACCGATGCCGGCACTTGAAAGGAGGTGAGGAAGCGGGACAGAAGAGGTAGTGGGATAATGATCGCAGGCTGTACCTAATCTAAAAAACAATTTCAAGGAGGAAAAAATGTTTACCAACAAAAAGTGGGCCATGATCCTCGCCCTGGTGGCAATGATCGCCACCGTATTACCGGCCAACGCTGCTCCGCCGGCCCAGGAGGAGATGACCTACACGGTCAAGCTAGGGGATAACCTCTGGACCCTGGCGGAGAAGTACCTGGGCAGCGGCCCGGCCTATTGGGCTATCGTCGGCGCCACCAACGACCGATACGCCACAGATTCTAGCTTCGCCAAGATTGACAACCCCAGCCTGATCCATCCCGGCTGGAAGCTCCTCATCCCCAGCGCTGAGGAAGCGGCAAAGTACGTCGCGGCCCCCCCTGTGTCAGCCCGAGCGCAGAACCTCGTCGTGGCCGTGGACGGCCGGAACGCCGATCCCACGAACTTCAACATGTACACGTGGGCCAGTGCGTGGGGGCAAGGCCTGCAGCAGGTCGTCTACGAGTTCTTCTTCTACAGCAACCTGCAGACCGGCGAGTACATCCCCTGGCTGGCTGAGAAGTACGAGTACAACAACGACTTTACCAGCGTCACCGTCACCTTGCGCAAGGGGGTGATGTGGAGCGACGGCAAGCCCTTCACGCCCGAAGACGTGATCTTCACCTACGACACCCTCCTGAAGAATCCGGCCATGGCCTGGGCCGCGGAAGTCGGCAAGTGGGTCAAGTCGGTGGAGAAGGTGGACGACTACCACGTCAAGTTCAACCTCAAGGCCGCCAATCCTCGTTACCACGAGAATCGCGAGGCCTTCCCTGCCGTGGGCATCTGGGGCGCGATCTACATCCTGCCCAAGCACATCTGGGAGGGGCAGGACCCCCTGAAGTTCAAGAACAATCCGCCCATCGGCACCGGGCCCTACAAGCTGTCGCAGGCCACGGCGACGGCGCTGATCTACGAGCGCCGGAACGACTGGTGGGGCACCAAGGTCTTCGGCGTGACGCCGGCGCCCAAGACCGTCACCTTCCAGTACTTCGGCCCTGAGACATCGGTCGCGCTGGCGCTGGCGGCCAACGAGATTGACTTCCCCTTCATCGGCATTCTCACCCTCGGCTCGCTCAACGAGGTGGCCAAGAGGAATCCGAACGTCAGTGCCTGGTACAAGGACGCGCCCTACGCCTGGCTCGACCCCTGCCCGCGCGCCCTGATGGTGCAGAACGCCACGCCGCCGCTCGACAAGAAGGAGGTGCGCTGGGCGCTATCCTACCTGATTGATCGCCAGGCAGTGGTGAATCTGGCCTACGAGGGGACGACTGTGCCGACCTGGGGCATCTGGCCCTACTACGACGGCATGAAGCCTTACTTCGACGCCATCAAGGACCTGCGGGACAAGTATCCTGCTGACGCCACCGATGCGAAGAAGGCCGAAACACTGCTCACCGCAGCCGGGTTGAAGAAGGGCGCGGACGGCGCCTGGACCACGGCCGATGGCAAGAAGCTCAAGCTGCGCTACGTGGTCAACTCCAACTCCACCGAGGAGATGAAGGTCTCGGCCGTCATCGCCGATCAGCTCAAGGCCGCCGGCATTGACGTCGAGGTGCAGCCCTTGGTAGATCCTGTACTCGCGAATGTGATCCTGGCGGGTGACTACGACCTGAAGCTGCACTCCTTCTGCCCCGGCTACATCTTCGACAACCTGGAGCTGTTCCACAGCAAGTACTACGTCCCGCTGGGGCAGCCGGCGCCGTGGTACGAGCGGAACTCCTTCCGCTACAAGAACACGGCGTTCGACGCCATCGTAGACGAGATGGCCGCCACGACCCCGACTGAGGTGGACAAGGTCAAGGACCAGTTCCACCGGGCCATGGCCATCTGGTTCGACGAGCTGCCCGTCATCCCGGTGATCCAGGCGCCTGCCCTGGTGCCGACCAACAGCACCTACTGGACCGGCTGGCCCTCGGCTGAGAACCCATGGATTATGCCGGTGTGCTGGTGGGCCACCTTCAACCTGGTGATCAACGGCTACCAGTCGCCCACGACCGGCGAGTGGGTCGGCGGCATCAAGGCAACCGGTGCGAAGTAAGCAGGTAACCGTTTCAGGTGTCATTGCGAGGCGCGGAGCGTCGAAGTAATCACCCCCTCCCTCACCCTCCCCCGTTGTACGGGGGAGGGAAGGGGTAGGGGAATTGCTTCGCAAAAAACGCTCGCAATGACATAGGACTGAACGCTTACGCTGTCGGTAAGGTTAAGGGGACGCAGATGAACGCGGATCGGCGCAGGTATTCTTAGAGGCTTTCAAGCGGCGTTTTCTGCGTTTGTCTGCGTCCTCCTTCGAAGGAACAGGATGAATGTTGGCTTACCTGCGTTATCTGGCGGGGCGCCTGGCGCTCTGGGCGATCACCATTTTTGTCTCCATCACGGTCGTCTTCTTCGTGCCACGGCTGGTGCCCGGCAGTCCTCTGACCGCGATCCTCGTCAAACTGGCCGCCGTGGGAGGCCGGCTGGGCGCAGATCAGTTGGTCGAGCAGTACAAGCACATCTTTGGCTTCGACAGGAGCCTGTGGGAGCAGTACCTAAGCTTCCTGCGGGAGCTGCTGCGGGGCAACCTGGGTTACTCTATTGGCAGCTTCCCGTCCGAGGTGACCGACCTGCTGCGGGCCGCGCTCCCCTGGACCATCGGTCTGCTGACGTTGACGACGATCTTCAGTTGGGTCCTGGGCTCGCTGGTGGGCGCGGTGGTAGGTTGGCGCGGGAAGAAATCGCCCTTCTTCCAGGCGTTGGTGCCAGTGGCCCTGGTGCTCTACGCCACGCCCTATTACATCTTGGCTCTTATCCTGCTCTTCCTGTTCGCCTTCCAATGGCGGCTTTTCCCCCTCACGGGTGGTGCATATTCCGTGGGATTGCGACCCGCGCTCTCCCTCGAGTTCGCCCTGGATGTGTTGCACCACGCTGCCTTGCCTGCTTTGAGCATCGTCTTGGTGTCCCTGGGTTGGTGGTTCCTGAGCATGCGCAGCCTGATCACCACGCTGAAGGGCGAGGACTATATCCTGCTGGCTGAGGCGAAGGGCCTCTCCGACCGGCGGATCCTCTGGAGCTACGCCTTTCGCAATGCCTTGCTGCCGCAGACCACCGGTTTGGCCCTTTCCCTGGGGCAGGTCGTCGGAGGGGCACTTATTACCGAGGTCATCTTTGCTTACCCCGGGGTCGGCTGGCTGATCTACAATGCCATCAGGGGTATGGATTTCCCGGTGATTCAGGGCAGTGTGCTGCTGCTGATCATCGCGGTGGCCACGGTCAACCTGATCCTTGACCTGGCGTATCCCTTGATTGACCCCAGGATTCGCCAGACAGGCGGAGGATAGGTCAGACCAGGGGTATCAGGAGATACGGCGAAGTGCTTTTGCGCAACAAAAAGTTCCTCCTCGGCATAATCATAATCCTTATGCTGGTAGCCCTGGCGATCATCAGCAACGCGCTCACCGATCCCACCCTGCGCCGGACCGGCAGTTTTCTGCCCAAGCAACCGCCAGGGACCGGTGCGCCGCTTGGCACCGACGGGCTGGGGCGCAGCATCGCCATTCAGATGAGCGAGGCGATCCTCAAGTCGCTGCTGGTCGGCCTGATCGCGGCGTCCCTGGGCACCCTTCTGGGGGCGCTGATCGGCTTTGCCAGCGGCTACTTTGGCGGGATTGTGGACACCCTTTTGCGGGTTTTGATAGACGTCTTCCTATCGGTCCCCTCCCTGCTCTTTCTGATCCTGATCGCCTCCCTGGTGAAGGGGGTGAGGGTCCAGACCATGGCGTTGATCATCGGAGCCTTTGCCTGGGCGTGGCCCGCCCGTCAGATCCGGGCCCAGGTTCTGAGTCTAAAGGAGCGGGCTTTTGTCCAGGTTGCTCGCCTCTCCGGCATGTCTGGCCTGGAAATCATCTTCCGCGAGCTGATGCCCAACATGCTGCAGTGGCTGGGCGCCAACTTCGTCAACGCCTTCCTGGCGGCGGTTCTGGCAGAGGCAGGGCTGTCGCTTCTGGGCCTGGGTCCCCAGCGCGAGATGACCCTGGGGATGATGATCTATTGGGCCCTCAGCTACGGGGCCATTTTGCAGAACCTCTGGTGGTGGTGGTTATCCTCGGTTCTTGCCCTCATGTTCCTCTTTCTCTCCCTCTACCTGGTCCATCTGGGCTTCGATGAGGTGAGCAATCCCCGGCTTCGCTCGCAGGGGTGAGGGTCCGTTGTCCCAGGATAGAGTAGAGAGTCTCTTTCACCTCGCAGCCCCCAAATTGGTTTGGGTGTATTCAGATCCGGTTGTAGGGGCGAGCCCTTGCGGTCGCCCTGGGCGGGTGCAAGACCCGCCCCTACCAACCCATTTTGAATGCACCCAATTGGTTTATGGCCCTACCCGAAGGGTAGGGCCATCCTTCAGATAGCCTTTTGTCCCCCTGTCGGGCGTTGGTAAACTTTCGACTCAGGAGATAGACTCAACATGGACCAAGTCAGAATCAAAGACAAGATGCGGAGCGCTTATACACCGCAACAGTGGATGGGCGTACAGATTGAGAAGATACAGACAGCACGGTTCTCAGAGACTCTAAAACTGGAAGACTGGAACATACGAGAAGCTATATATCACCGACCGGGGAATTACGAATGGCTCGATCAGCAATGGAGACCATACCAGATTGGGGATGAGTGGGGAGGTGAGAACCGCACTGCGTTTTTCCGGTGTGAAGCAAAGGTCCCAGAGAGTTTTGATGGGAAGTACTGTGTATTGCATCTTAAACCCGGTGGGGAGGGGCTGCTAACTCTCAATGGAAAACAACTGGCCGGGCTGGACTCAAAACACGTGGTGATTTTTCTGTCTGAACAGATGAAGGGCGGTGAAACGCTGCAGATAGAGATCGAACAGTCCGTAAACGAGATGGAAATTCTCAGGATTGTCCACCAGTTCAGCGTGGCGGAGTTGGCGGTGCTGGACCGCGACGTCGAGGACACCTATTTCGATCTCCAGTGCGCTTATGACATGGTGATGACCCCCCAGGCGGGGAACGAGGTCCGCGCATTCCTTTTTGATGAGCTCAAAAAGGCTATTTCTCTGATTGACTTCGAGGGGGATGGCGAGAAGTTCAGAGCGAGTTTGATGAAAGCGCGGTCTTACGTGCGTGACCATATTTACAATTCCGGCCGATTCAAGCATCATGGCCGTCTAAACATGGTAGGTCATAGCCACCTTGATTTTGTGTACCAGTGGGATTACAGTGAATTTTTGAGGAAAATCGGTCGTACGCACTCTACAGCGCTGAACATGATGCGTGAATTCCCGGACTATCTTTTCTGTCAAAGCCAGATGAAGCTCTATGAAGATCTGAAAAGTCTATATCCGGAAATTTATGATGGGATCAAAGAGCGCGTAAAAGAGGGCCGCTGGGAAGTCATCGGCGGGATGTACGTTGAGCCAGACTGTAATTTGATTTCAGGTGAATCGTTTGTGCGCCAACTCCAATTCGGGCGGGAGTTCGCGCGGCGAGAGTTTGGAGCAACGTCATCTGTTTGCTGGCTTCCGGATGTATTCGGCATCGCCTGGTTTATCCCTCAGATTCTCAAACGGGCCGGTTTTCGATTCTTAATCACGAACAAGCCGGTGATCTGGAACGATACCAACGAGTTTCCTCATAACACCTTCTGGTGGGAAGGGCCGGACGGTTCACGTATCCTGGCGCATCTGCCAGCGACACACTTTGGGG
>JBAWAP010000413.1:0-2701 GCA_049589355.1 Anaerolineae bacterium | reverse complement strand
GTGTCGAAGATGGCGATTTGCTGATTTGCATTCACCCTGGGGTCGGGGCGCCGGTCAAGTTGTGGGAAAATGCGGCGTGGGCTCAGGTAGCCGATGCGCTGGCTCAACGGTACGGAGCTAAGGTCATTCTAACCGGCTCGGTGGAGGAATCACCCTTGTGCAGGGCCGTCGCGGAACAGATGACTGCGAGGCCCATCGTGGCGGCTGGGGAGACGAGTTTGGGAGGGTTGGCAGCCATTATGGCTCGCTGCCAATTGGTGCTCGGAGTGGACAGCGGGCCTTTGCACCTGGCCGTGGCCATGGGCACTCCGACGGTGCATCTTTTCGGTCCCGTGGACAGCCGTGCCTTCGGCCCCTGGGGCGACCCAGCCCATCACATCGTCGTCACCTCTGAGATGGATTGCATTCCCTGCAACCGCCTCGACTACGCCCCGGCCGAGTTGGACCAGCACCCCTGCGTGCGAAACATCACCGTGGAGCAGGTGCTGGAGGCAGCAGAAGGGATGATGAAAGCACAAAAAGCATCCAGGCGAAACGGTGGCGGGTTTTGCTTGACGATTTGAGGAATTTATGGTATAATATCCTTGAGACATTCGGATGTCTCCAAAAACTACAAAAGGAGGGCAGCAAAATGACAGAGGAGAAGGAGTCTAAAGGCCTGAACGGAGAGAACTCACTAAATACATCAAAGAAAGGAGGAAGAATCATGAGTACCGATGAGAAAGAACAGAAAAGAATAACGCGAAGGGAGTTCGTCAAGGGAGCAGCCGTTGGCGCTGCGGGAGTAGCTGCCGCGGGCGTGTTGGCCAGTTGTGCACAGGAAGCGACCCCATGTCCGACTCCATCTCCATGTCCGCCTGCACCGACTGCAGCTCCGTGTCCGGTCCCTTGGCTTCCCGAGAAGTGGGACAAAGAAGCAGACGTCGTAGTAGTTGGATTTGGAGGAGCTGGCGGAGCTGCTGCCCTTGAGGCCCATGATGCTGGAGCTAAGGTAATTATCCTAGAGAAGACACCCACACCGGGCGGTGCTACAACTCTATGTTGTGGCGTAATTTATGCTGCTGGGACTTCTGTTCAAAAGGCGGAGGGAATCACTGATACAGCAGATGAGATGTATAAATACTGGATGGCAATGGGCAAAGGACTATGTGACCCGGAGCTAGTTAGAGCAGTAGCAGATCAGTCCGGTGACACAGTTGAATGGCTTAAAAAGATGGGTGCGGTGTTTTACTCAGGAGTGGGGACGCCAGGCGTGATCGGGCCGTGGGGTCTCTACTATTCTGGCGCGGAGGCAGATCCAGAGTTTACTGCTTTGACTCCAGCTAAGGTCCGAGGCCATAATGTAAGACCAGCTACGCCCACGTGGCCTTACCCACCACAATTCCCGCCAGAAACACCACTTACGGGGGGTGGAGGGGGGACCAACCCGGGGGAGACGTATAGGAATGGAACAGGTTTTTTCAAATGTTTGTATGAAGGCGCCAAAGCGAGAGGAATCGAGGTCTTATCAGAAACACCAGCGATTGCTCTAATCGCAGACCCCGTTACAAAGCAGGTTCTTGGCGTAAGAGCGCAGAGCAAGGGCACGACACTGTTCATTAAAGCCACGAGGGCTGTGGTCTTAGCTACTAGTGGATTCACGTGGAATCAACAGATGCTTAAACTGCACAACGTAGATCACGGGGCGACAATAGTACCAAATAGCTCTAGTACTCCCGCCGACGTTGGCGAGGGTATTCAGATGGCCATGGCAATAGGAGCCGATGTAGCGAATATGGACCAAGGGACTACGTATGGCGGTCCCACTCCAGGTGCGATCTTCGTAAACGGTGGCGGGAGAAGATTCGTTGATGAGACCATTTATGGGATGTACCTGGCTGAAGTTATGAGAGGGCAAAGGGGCGCGGTTGTTTATTCCATCTTTGACGAGGATATAAGAAAGGAAGTTGGTCTGACAGGTACGATACAAGCACCCACCATCAGAGAGCTAGCTGTAAAGATAGGGATAGATCCAATATCCCAACTAGGGATAGATCCAGCGGTATTAGAAGATACTGTCAACACCTACAACGGGTATGTGCAGTCAGGGAAGGATCTCGAATTCGGCAGAACGACAAAAAGGCATCACGCAGAGCCTATACCTATGGTGCCTATAATAACGCCACCGTTCCATGCCCTCAAAGTATTGCCTATGGTGGTGCTGACCCAGGGTGGCTTAAGAATCAACAGCAAAGCCCAAGTAATTGATGTGTCCGGCAACGTCATTCCTAGGCTATATGCAGCAGGCCTGTGCTCCGGTGGGTTTATAGGAGACATGTATCCGGGAAGCGGTAGCGCTATATGTACCGCGCTTAATACTGGACGCATCGCCGGAAAGAACGCTGGCATAGAGAAGCTGTAACCATTCAGCCCATTGTCATTGCGAGGAGGCGGTTTTCTCCGTCACTTGCATTCCCGCCAGCGAGTATGCCGACGAAGCAATCTCCACGTCGCGAATTGGGGATTGCTTCGTTGCAAACTACGCTCCTACTCAGAAACTTCCCCTCACCCCCGCCCTCTCCCCAAAGGGGCGAGGGGGCAAGTCTCCTCTCCCTCGCAGGGAGAGGGTTAGAGCCTGCCCTGAGCGGAGCGAAGGGGTGAGGGTGGGACGTTTCTGTCCTTTAGAATGGCGGGGCACGCCATGGCCGACTCGCAATGACAC
>JBAWAP010000412.1:0-1682 GCA_049589355.1 Anaerolineae bacterium | reverse complement strand
AGATAGTGTCGCTCAACATACTGGCTCCCTCCTTGGAGGACGCCTTTGTGACGCTGACGGAAAAGGAGGCTAGGCATGTCTGAAACAGCCCTGATATGGCAGCAGATGCGCCGCTCCCTGGCGATAGCACGAAAGGACATCCGCATCTATTACTCCAAGGGGCCGGTAGTGATCTTTGGGGTTCTCTTCCCCGTTTTTCTGTTCCTCTCCTTCACCATAGGCAGGCATCTGTCGGTTGATTTCATGATACCCGGGCTCCTGGGAATGATCCTCTTCTTCACGGCCACCTCAATCTCGCCGATAGTGGTGCCCTGGGAGGCGCAGGCAAGAACGCTGGAGCGGTTGATGGCCTGTCCAGTAAGGATCGAGACCATTATTGTCGGGGATATACTTGCTTCGTTCGCCTTCGGGATAGCCATCTCCCTGGTGCCGATCGCCATCGGCCTTGCCCTGGGAGTGACCGTTTCTAATCCGGTCATCTTCGCTCTCGCGGTCATCCTGGCCGCCCTCTGTTTTGCCTCGCTGGGCAGCGCCTTCTCTATCCCGCCCACCAACGTGCCGGCCACAGTCAACATGATCGCCTCGGTGGTGAAGTTTCCGGTGGTCTTCATCAGCGGCATCTTTATTGCGCTGGGTGAGCTCCCCGCCTGGGGACAGGCGATCGCCTACATCTCGCCTCTGACCTACTTCACCGATATTGGCCGGAGCTGCATCCAGGGCCAGGGGCACCTGCCGCCGGCCGTCGACCTTGGCGTCCTGATTGCGTTTACAGTCCTGTTTCTTCTGCTGGCCACGAAGCTGCACCACAGGACAATGCCCAGGAGAATCTGACATGATGCAGGAAGACGGAGGTCAAAGCCCCGCCGGAGAGCAGAGGTATGAGATAGGCCAGTTCGTGAGGTTTGTCCCGGGAGACAGAGCCAAGAGCGATGTGTTCAGGGGCAATCACTTCAGCGTAGTGGTCATATGTCTAGACAATGGCTACGAAATACCCCCTCATTATGAGCCCTACGATGTCTTCTTCTATGTGATATCGGGCGAGGGCATATTCACTGCTGGCGAAAAGCGGTGGTCCGCTCAGCCAGGCTCGATGGTCTTCGCACCTGCCGGTGTCAGGGGCATCGAATGTCATGAGCAGATGACTATCCTGGGGATTCAAGAGCCTCACTAGAAGGCATTTCAAAATTGCCTCAAAGTCATGACGATGAAGGCCACAAGGAAGAAGGCCGGAAAGAGGACTAGGTAACGCTCGTGCCGTACCAACAACCGGCGGAAGTTGCCACACCAGGCGAACGCCCGCTCCACCTTCCAGCGCTCGCCGTAACCTGGGCCAGCCTTGATGGGGCGCCCACGCTTGGGCCGTTTGCGCGGGCGCTTGCACGGTGGGATCGTCGACTTGATCCCCCGGCACCGCAACCATTGCCGGAACTGCTTGCTGTCATGGGCCTTGTCGGCCACCAGTTCTCGGGGCCGCTGGGGGGCTGTCAATGATCACGTTAATTGGCCACCCCCTTCCTGGGTTGATACCTTTGTCTTCTGCTCGCCGGGCCGCTGCTTCGGTCGGTAGCTGCGCCCCAGCATGGTGATCACGTACGCGCTGTTGAGGAGCCGATGCAGGAGTCCTTCCGCAAGCACCGGGTTCGGGAAGAGCGGGTAGAGGTCCTTCGCCTCTCGGTTCATCG
>JBAWAP010000411.1:0-11725 GCA_049589355.1 Anaerolineae bacterium | reverse complement strand
GCTTTGACCTCTCAACTCAAACCGACTTTTCCGTCACTAGCGACGGTGGCAACACAAATCAGATGAATCCTGCGATTTGGAACAACACAGTGGTTTGGCAGGATAATCGTCATGGCAATTGGGACATTTATGGGTATGATCTCTCCTCCCAAACAGGGTTTCGGATCACCGATGATCCTGCGGACCAGGTCTCTCCAACCATTTCGGGTCCGACTGTACTATGGCAAGACGCCCGCAATGGTGGCTGGGATTTATATGGTTATGACCTTGATAGGCAGATCGAGTTCCCAGTTAGGACATTTCCAGCAGATCAGCTTAGCCCTGCTATCGCTGACAACATCATAGTCTGGGAAGACTGGCGTGACCGAAACGGGGACATCTACGCACAGCAGTTTGAGTACCCTGTCCTTGCTTTACAAGTGGAGCCGCACCTTCTTCTCTTCGGCATGAACGACAGCACAATCGAGCCCGCAGTCCAAGAGGTCGAGATCAGTGCAGTAGGTGACACTTCTATCAATTGGACTGCCACTTCTAAGGCCGATTGGCTCAACGTCGCACCTGTCTCCGGAGCAACACCGGCGATTATGAGCGTCTCTATCGATGCGTCCAATCTGTACGGTGGGTCATATCCTTGGCAGATCATCGTAGTCGGGAGTGATGGTAGGATTCTGAATACTCCGCAATCAGTCGTAGTAGATTTCCTTGGCACTGAGGTAAGTGGTACCATCGATGCCGATACGACTTGGAATGTAGCTGGTAGCCCATACACTGTATCGGGCGACGTGATTGTAAGCGAAGGAGTGATGTTAAGTATTGAGCCAGGAGCACGGCTGAGATTTGAGTCAAATGATGTGTTATCCAGCGGATCAGATCCCGACAAAGTGGAGTTGATCATCAAAGGCACCTTGGTGGCTGACGGCGTCACCTTCACCTCTAACGCCGATTCCCCCGCAGCAGGGGACTGGTATGGCATTCGGTTCTTGGACAGCAGCGTTGACTATGGCGAATCGGGTTGCGTAATCGAGAACTCTACCATTGAATATGGCACTGTAGGTATTTCCACCGACGGGGCCTCGCCCCTGATTTCCAACAACACGATCACTGAGATAAAAGGCAATAATGCAGATTCGGATAGAGACGCTGGGGATGGCGTCGGCATCCTGGTCACCAACGGTTCATCACCAACGATTACCGATAACACTATCTCCAGCGTGCGCGGTGGTGACGGATCTATGAGTTTGTACTACCCAAGCAAGGATAGTGGAGATGGGTACGGCATCTGCGTTAGGAATGATTCATCGGCTGTTATCGCCAAGAATACTATCTCCTATGTCACAGGAGCACCGGGGCAATGCAACTATGTCTATGTTGCCGGCTACGCCAGTGGTCGTGGCACAGGTATCTTGGTTGTGTCCTCTTCGCCTACGATAGCTGACAACACTGTCTCAAACATAGAGGTAGAGAGTTGCTGCGGATGTCCAGGTAGCACAGGAACGGGAATCTATCTTGAAGCTTCTTCGCCGACCATCGGCAATAATGGTATTTCTCTGGTCAGTGGTGGTCGAGGAGTTCCTGGCGGCATCGGGGCGGGGATCTTCGCGGATAATGCATCCTTGCCCACCGTTACCCGCAATACCATCTCAGACATTCAAGGGGGCGATGGAGAAAATGCCTTGTGCCTCGGCGGCGCATGCCAATACAGCTTGGTTTCCGCTGGGGATGGAGGCGTCGGTGCAGCGATCTATGCTGGTACCAACTCGATTCTAAACACAGATGCCAATATCGTTTCTCTCATTTCTGGCGGTAACGGAGGGAACGGCCTTGAGATCGGTGTATTTTGTGACCTCACGTCAGGCGCTGACGGCGGGATCGGGGCAGGCATCTACGCAGCTGATTCGTCCTTGAACGCATCGAATTCTATCATCTACCTAACCCATGGGGGCGATGGGGGCACCGGTGCCCCGAGTGATTCGTGTAGTCCTGGCGACGGTGGTGACGGTGGCCTTGGAATAGGGACCTATGTTGAAGGGTCGCCAGCTAACCTGGTGAATAACACCATAACCAGCGGCTCTGGAGGGCTAGGTGGAGCATCAGGTGGGGAGGGTGCCAATCCTGGTACGGATGGCAGTGGCGTGGGCGTGGGCGTTGACGTGGCCTCAACCATCGGTATCACCAACAACATCGTCGTCAGCCACACCATCGGCATCAGCAGCACGGCAACCACAGCGACCCTCTCCCACAACGACGTATGGGGCAACAGCACAGCCAACTACTCCGGCGTGGCTCCTGGCACCGACGACATCTCGGCCGATCCCCTCTTCGTGGACCCAGCCAATGACGACTATCATCTTCAGTGTGACTCACCGGCCATTGATGCGGGTATTAACGAGGGCGCACCGCCCGCCGACTTTGAAGGTGATCCACGTCCCCTGGATGGCAATTCGGATGGGATTGCTGTGGTAGACATGGGGGCCGATGAGTTCAAGCCCATCCCAATACCGGTTGGCGGGGTTATCGTTCGAGTGAGCAAGCTTGAAGTCTTGGCCCCTCGGATCTGTTTGGGCTTGCTAGCCCTCGTAGCTGGGATTCTGTTGGTCAGGAGACATATACCAGAACAAGGATAGAGGCCAGATAGACATCGTGGACATCATGCTGGTGGCGGTGTATTGGGAGGAGATAATTGCCGGGCACACAAGAAGGCCCCACTTCCCGTTGAGGGGAAAGTGGGGCCTTGGTTTTTGATCCTCTACCAACTCAATTCGCCTCTTTCTCTAATCCGCCGTCCTCTCCTCTCCACTTTGCCAACCGCTCTTTTATCAACTTCTCATATCCCTGATCGCTGGGCTTGTAGTAATGTCTGTTTTGCAACTGGTTGGGTAGATATTGTTGAGACACGTAGTGGCCCGGATAGTCGTGGGGATACTTGTAGCCCTCGCCGTGGCCCAGAGCCTTGCCGTCCCGGCTGGCGTCCTTGAGATGATCCGGCACCTCGACTTTGCCCTCCTGCTCCACGTCGGCCAGGGCCTTGAAGTAGGCGCCGCTGGAGTTACTCTTGGGAGCGGTAGCCAGGTAGATGGCTGCCTGGGCCAGGTTGTATTGGGCTTCGGGCAACCCCACCCACTCCAGGGCATTTGCGGCCGAAGTGGCGACGACGAGAGCCTGGGGGTCGGCATTGCCCACGTCCTCTGAGGCGAAGATAATCATCCGCCGGGCGATGAAGCGGGGATCCTCGCCGGCGTAGATCATCTTGGCCAGCCAGTACAACGCAGCGTCGGGATCGCTTCCTCGCAGGCTCTTGATGAAGGCGGAGATTGTGTTATAGTGGGCCTCCCGATCGTAGACCAGGGCCCGGCGCTGGATGGAGTCCTCGGCTATAGCTAGGTCAATGTGGATCACCCCCTCGGCGGGTTCTGTCGTCTCGACAGCTAGCTCCAGGGCGTTGAGGGCAATGCGGGCATCTCCCCCGGCGACCCTCACCAGGTGGGCCATTGTCTCGTCGTTGATCTCGACCTTCAGCTTCCCGTAGCCCCGCTCCTCATCGGCCAAAGCCCGACGCAGGATGACCGCCAGTTCCTCCTCGCTCATGGGTCTAAGCTGGAAGACCCGGGAGCGGGAGACCAGGGGCGCGATGACCTCGAAGTAAGGGTTCTCGGTAGTTGAACCGATGAGGATGACGGTGCCATCCTCAACGTGAGGCAAGAGGGCATCCTGTTGGGCTTTGTTGAAACGATGGATCTCGTCCACCAGAACTATGGTGCGCTGGCCATACATACCCCGCCTGTCCTTGGCTTCAGCGATGATTCGTCGGATATCGGCGACACCGGCCATGACGGCGCTGATGGCAGCGAAGTGGGATTTAGTGGTGTTAGCGATGATCATAGCCAGAGTGGTCTTACCTGTTCCTGGCGGCCCCCAGAGGACGATGCTAGAGAAGAGCCGGTCCGTCTCGATGGCCCGGCGCAGGAGCCTCCCCGGTCCCACGATCCCCTCCTGACCCACGAACTCCTCCAGTGTGCGGGGGCGCATGCGGGCTGCCAGAGGCGCTTCTCTGCTGATTTGCTCTAAACGGCTGTACTCGAAAAGATCCATCGTCTGATCCCTCTCCAGAAGCATTACTGGTTATGGGTGCTGGCTTCTTACGTTTTGATATAAGGGGTAGCAGCCCAACCGCGTTGGGCGTCAAAGGCCAATGACAGCTTAAGACGGCCAATACGATTGGCCTTCTACCCGCTATATTTCAGGCGGGCTTAATTATAGCACGAAGGATGCTCCCTGTCTATTTTGCTTCTGCTATCTTTTGTGATAGAATAGCAAACCAGTGAATCTTGGGAGAACTCATGCTTGGTTTAGCTGTCACACCCATGATCGTGCTCTTAGCAGGTGCCTTGGCGCTTTTGCTCTTGAACAGGGCTGCGGGGCCTCGGAATCGAAGCCTCCTGGCTCTGTTGGTAATCGGCGGTGCTTTCTTAGTTTTGCTTTCTCTCGCTCCGCGCTTGCCCGCCGACGGCACGATCTCCCGCTGGCGTCCCTTCTTCGGGGGCGACTTGGCTTACTACGTTGACGGGCTAGCCTTTCTCTTCGCTGTCCTGATAGCCCTTCTGGGATTGGCTACCATCGCCCTGGGTTTGGGTCGCTCCGAAGGGCTAGAAGAGTCATCCTATCCTGCCCTATTGGCCCTCCTGGCCGCTGGCCTCAGTTTCGTCTTCTCGGCCAACTTAATCACCCTGTGCTTAAGTTGGGTTATCTTCGATCTGACTTTTTTCTGGGCCCTCATCGAATTGCGGATTGCGGATTGCGGATTGCGGATTGCTCGAATAGTCTCTCGCGTCCTGAACCTCAGTTGCCTGGCCTGCGTGAGTCTGCTGGCGGCAGCTTTGCTCCTGGGCCAAGGTGACGATAGCCTTTCCCTCAGGTCAGGCTCTATCTCCACACCTGTTTTTGGCCTCGTTCTGCTGGCAGCCCTGGTGCGAGTGGGCCTCTACCCCCTCCACCTCTGGATGCCCATCGGTATTAAAGCTGAGCCGGCTGCTAGGTCCCTGCTCCACCTTGTCCCTGCCAGTTCTGGCCTTTATCTATTGGCCCGGCTCTCCGCCTGGGCCAACGGTGGATTGCCCTACGGGCAAGCACTGACCATCGTTGGCAGCTTGGCTTTTTTCATTGGCGCTTTGCTGGCCTGGATTGAGGCCGACCTCAGCAAGACCTTATCCTTTATAATGATCAGCCAGGTAGGCTACGCCATCGCATCTTTGGCAATCATCAAACCTCCCGCAATGGTCGTCTTGCCAAGCCTGAATCTCGTTCTCTGCCTGGGCCTTCTCTTTTTGAGCCGGGATAGGTCTGAGCTAGGTAGCCTTTGGTCAAGAGCGGCCTCGGGCCTGGCTATCGCTTCCTTAGCTGGAGTGCCTCTCACCTTAGGTTTTGTTGGCCGCTGGCATCTTTATCATTCCCTTCTGGCAGGCGGCTACCTGGCTTTTCTAGCTCTGAGCTTGTTGGCAGAGGCTTTCCTGTTCGCGGCCTTGCTCAGGATGTGGTCAGCTATCTCTATCCATGCATCCCCATCAAGGCTTGCTCACGAAAGGTTATCCATAATGGGTGCAGCGTTGCTGGCTGCGCCCGTCTTCATTTTGGGGCTGCACCCAGCCGTGCTGAGACCCTTGATGGAGGGGGTCTCCCTCCCTACCTTGGTGGGCTTGCTTCGCTCGACAACCATTTTCCAATGGGTAGCTTTGTTCCTGCCTCCCTTGGGGGGTTATCTGCTCCTACGTCATCGTCAGAGGATCTTCGATCGAGTTGAAGGCTTTTGGTTGAAGCTTTCGATGGTACTTCTCTTGGAATGGCTTTACAATCTCCTTGGGCAGATTGTGGCCGGGGCAGCAGGCGCTTTGCGGATAGTGGGGAGGGTGAGCGAGGGTAGGGGATACTTGGGTTGGATCGCTGTCGTGGGCCTGCTGGCGTTTTTGTTCCTACGGGGCAGATAGGTTCAGAGCACAGCACGGGGCTGAACCCTTGTGCTGAAAGAACGAAGCCACTGCGGGGCTCTTTACTGGAGAAGCTGTGCCTACTTTACCAGATGTCTTAGTTAAACTCTCGTTTCTTACAGCCACGCCGGCTATCGTCGGTTTGGTCATCACGGCCAGCCTCATCGTCGTCATCAGGGATTGGCGCTTGTCGCTAGCAGCGCTGTCGGCTCAGTACGTCCTGGTGGGCCTCTTGCTAACTCGACTCATCCAACCCCAGGTGGCCTTAACCAAGGTGCTCATCGGCGCGCTGGTATGTGTCGTTCTATACCTGACCGCCCGCCTTGCCAGCACGGGCGAGGAGGAGCCGACATCGGAGCAGGAGGCTGCTGAGGACAGCCGCTCGCCCGTCCGCGCAATTGGGGGAGGGACCCCGCTGGCGGATTTCGCCTTTCGCCTTTTGGCCGCTCTATTCGTGGGGTTAGCTGTCCGCAGTCTGTCAACACGCTACCCGTTGCCCGAGGTGCCGTCGGACATCGGCTTTGCCTGCTACTGGCTGGCCTTGCTGGGCCTGTTGGTCCTGATGCTGACCGAGGAGCCGCTGAAAGCCGGCATGGGGCTTCTCACCCTTATCACCGGCTTCGAGCTGTTTTATTCCGCACTGGAGCACAGCCTGAGTGTGGTCGGCTTCCTGGGGATAGCCAATTTTCTCATCGCTCTAGCCATTGCTTATATCACCGCAGCTTCCAGAGCTGAAGTGACAGCAGAGGAGAGAGGGTGATGTTAACTGGCCCCCTGTTCCTAATCGTCTTGCCTTTGGCTTTGGCCGCTGTGGTCTACCTCTTGCGACGCTGGGCGCTAATTGCTGCCTCTCTCGCTTCGGCTACGGTGTTCGTCATGGCCAGCCTCTGCTTGCGCCTGCCCCTCGATCGGTCGGTCTCAGTGCCTGGCCTAACCTGGTTGCTTGGCTGGAAGGTGGCCCTGGGCGAGCCGATGATGGTGCTGGGACGAGAGTTTGCCCTGGAGCCTGCCGGCTGCTCCACCTTGGGTTTCATCTACCTGATAGCCGTCGTTGCCTTTCTCTTTGCCTGGCGTATATCCCAAGGCCGCCTGTTTTTCCCCTTGGGCCTGGTCATCTTAAGCCTGCTCGGCGCGGCGGTCATGGTCCGTCTTTTCCTCTTCGCGGTTCTCTTCTTGTGGATAGCGAGCCTCGTCGCTGTCCTCATCATCCAGGGCGAGAGACAGGGCTCAGGGCGCGGAGCTCTCCGGTACCTGGTCATGGTGAGCCTGGCTATTCCCCCTTTGCTGATAGCACCTTGGCTGATTGATCTCCAGGCCGTCAACCCCGACAACCTGGCCCTCCTCCATTATGCCGCTGTCCTGTTGGCCGTAGGATTCGCCATTCTCCTGGCAGTGGTGCCCTTCCACGGTTGGGTCTCGGCCGTGGCCATAGATGCCCCGCCCGTGGTGGCTGCCTTCCTTTTCACCGTGACCAACGCCGTGGTGCTCTTGTTGATGCTGAACCTCTTTCAATCCTACCCCTGGCTGTCCGAAGACCCACAGGTATTTGGTCTCCTGCGCCTGGGTGGCCTGTTGATGGCCGTAGTAGGCGGGCTCTTAGCTTTCGCCCAGCAGGATTTCGGTCACCTCCTGGGTTACGCGGTCTTGAGCGATATGGGTTGCACCCTGGTGGCTTTAGGTGTGGCTTCCCCCGCTGCTCTCACTGCTGCCCTGTTGCAGGTTACACATCGCTCCGTGGGCTTGATGTTAACGGCCATGGGGCTGGCGGTGATGCGTCACCATGCTGGAAGCGATTCTTTCGCCGACTTGGCCGGAGTGGCCAGGCGGTTGCCCCTTTCCACGGCTGGGCTGGTACTGGGCGGTCTATCCCTGGCGGGGATGCCCCTTACCGTCGGCTTCCCCAGTCGCTGGGCCATCTATCGTCTCCTTTCTCTTGGCCCGGCACCTGGTTTGGCCTTCGCCATGCTGCTCTCAGGAGCGGGCGTAGCCTTTGGCTACCTGCGCGGCTTGAGCACCCTCTTAGGTCCATCTACTGAATCCAAAGTGAAACGAGACCCCTTCATTGCTTCCCTCATCATCATGGGGATGATCATCCTCTGCCTGGGGCTGGGCCTCCGCCCCCAGTGGCTCCTGCCACCCATCCAGCGGGTGGTTGAGAGTTTCGGTTTCCTGGTCGCCCGACGATGAATCGTCGGGCTGAGAGGGCAAAGGGCGATAAATCGCCCTGGAATAGCCCGCTTCAGCGGGCTTCGGCTTTTTAGCCTGGCGATTCATCGCCAGGCTTCTTGATCGTTGGCAAATCTCTTGAAAGATGTTATAATACTCACAGCATAGAGGACACTGTTGTTGGGCGAGGGTCTCCGACCGAGTTCATTCACAGCCCTGCGCCACCCCCAGTCCTTCGAGGCGTGCCTTTTCTGTGCCCTCCTGAACGGCGGCGATCGGGACACCCTTGGCACCATGGCCTGCGCCGTCTCCGGGGCCTATCTAGGCCTTGAAGCCATCCCGCAGGCCTGGCAGGAAAAGATCAAGAATCGCAAGTACATTGAGGGCCTTGCGCTCAAGCTGGTGGAGATGCATGAAAAGCAAAAGCTATCGGGAATCTTCGGCGGAACCCATGACTGAGAATATCACCAAGCCGGACCAGTACTGGAGCCAATCCCTGGAAAGCCTGCTGGCAGCACTGCACAGCACACTCGATGGCCTTCGCACGGACGATGCCAGGCAGCGACTGGAACAGTTCGGCCCTAACGTGTTGAAAGCCAGGGAGAAGGCGACGGCCTTGGGGCTCTTCTTTAACCAGTTCAAGGGCCCGATCATCCTCATCCTGCTCTTTGCCACCGGCGTGTCGGCGGTGCTGAAGGATTGGGTGGATGCCCTGATCATCTTGGCCATAGTGCTGGGCAGCGCTGTACTGAGCTTCGTGCAAGAGTACAGTGCCAACACCGCCGCCGAGAAGCTCCGTGCCCGAGTGACAATTAAGACCACCGTGCTGCGCGATGGCCAAACACAGTCCATCCCCGCTGAGGAGGTCGTACCCGGCGACGTGGTGTTGCTCTCAGCCGGCAGCCTGGTGCCGGCGGACGGCGTCGTGCTGGAAGCCAGGGACTTCTTTGTCAACCAGGCGATGCTGACGGGCGAGACCTTCCCGGTCGAAAAACCCCCGGCCCGATGGCGACGCAGGTGGGCTTGGTAGAGCGCACCAACTGCGTCTTCATGGGTACTAATGTGCGCAGCGGCAGCGCCCGGGTTCTGATCGTGCAGACTGGTAAGGCCACCGCCTTTGGCCAGATTGCCGAGCGCCTGACCCTGCGCCCACCGGAGACCGAGTTCGAGCGTGGCATCCGTCACTTCGGCTATCTGCTCACTCAGGTGATGATGCTGCTGGTGCTGATCGTCTTTGCGGTCAACGTCTTCTTCAACAAGCCAGTCATAGACTCGCTGCTCTTCTCGGTCGCCCTGGCGGTGGGGCTGACACCGCAACTGCTGCCGGCCATCATCAGCATCAACCTGTCCAAGGGCTCGCAGACCATGGCTGCCGCTGGCGTGATCGTGCGGCGCCTGGAATCCATCGAAAACTTCGGCAGCATGGACGTGCTGTGCACCGACAAGACGGGCACGCTGACCGAGGGGGTGGTGCGACTGGACGGGGCATTGGATGTGCACGGGCAACCGTCGGACGAGGTCTTTCGCTATGCTTACCTGAATGCCCACTTCCAGACCGGCCTGGCCAACCCGCTGGACGAGGCTATCCTCGCCCAGGCCCAACCTGAAATCGCTGGCTTCAGCAAGGTGGACGAGGTGCCCTACGATTTCGTGCGCAAGCGGCTGAGCGTGGTCGTACAGGTAGGGGCATCCCTTGCGGATGCCCAAGGGTTGGCGCAAGGCCAGTCCCTACTGATCACCAAGGGGGCGTTGGATAGCGTGCTGGCGGTGTGCACACAGGTACACGACGGTGAGGCCATGGTTCCGCTGGATGGCGCATGCCTGGCCCAGACCCAGCAGCGCTATGCGGATTGGAGCGGGCAGGGCTTTCGCGTGCTGGGGGTGGCCACGAAGCCATTGCCACCGCAGCCAGCTTACACCCGCGCCGATGAGCACAATCTGACCTTCGCTGGGTTTCTGCTCTTCTTCGACCCACCCAAGCCCGGTGTGCGTGAAACCATCGCCGACCTGGCCGAACTGGGCGTGCAGCTCAAGATCATCACCGGTGACAACCGGCTGGTGGCCCTGCACACCGCAGAGGCCGTCGGACTGGAGGTGACCGGGGTGCTGACCGGCGCCGAACTGGACGAGCTACACGACGAAGCCCTCTGGCAAGCTGCTGAGCGCACCAATCTCTTCGTTAAGGTGGACCCCAACCAGAAAGAGCGCATCATCCTGTCCCTGAAGAAGACGGGGCACGTGGTTGGCTACATGGGCGACGGCATCAACGACGCGCCTGCCCTCCACATCGCCGACGTGGGCATCTCGGTGGATAAGGCGGTGGACGTGGCCAAAGAAGCCGCCGACTTTGTCTTGTTAGAGCAGGACCTGGCCATGCTGCACCAGGGCATCGTGCTGGGGCGCACCACCTTTGCCAACACCCTCAAGTACGTGTTCATCACCACCAGCGCCAACTTCGGCAACATGTTCAGCATGGCCGGAGCTTCCCTTTTCTTGCCCATCTTGCCTATGCTGCCCATGCAGATTCTGCTAACCAATTTCCTGACGGACTTCCCGGCGATAACCATCGCGGGCGACAGCGTGGATCGTGAACTCGTCGAGAAACCTCGACGCTGGAATATCAGGTTCATCCGCAACTTCATGGTCACTTTCGGCGCAGTGAGTTCGGTGTTCGATTATCTCACCTTCGGCACGCTCTTGCTCATCCTCCACGCCACAACAGATCAATTTAGAACGGGTTGGTTCCTGGAGTCCGTCTTGACCGAGTTGTTGATATTGCTGGTCATTCGCACCCGGCAGCCTTTCTTCAAGAGCAGGCCAAGCCGCTACCTGCTGGTTGCCACTCTGGTCGTCGCCGGGGTGACAGTCATTTTACCTTACTCGCCGTTGAATGGGCTCTTGGGTTTCACTCCGCTGCCCCCAGCAATTCTCTTGATCTTGGGGGGCATTACGGTGTTGTATATCGCCATGTCGGAACTGGCGAAGAAAGTTTTCTACCAGTGGCAGCAGTTTTGAGAACATGATCTGGAAACTCCACATGCGATCCCGAACAGCCAAAACGGGGCTGAACTACAGCAGAGGTAGGACCGCACTTAATCATGGTCGCCTGCTGAGATGTCATTCTGAGTTTTCCATGGCGCATCGCGCCATCCGTAGGGGGCAGAAACTGGCGGGCAGACTTCCGAAGTCTCCGAGACTTCGGAAGTCTGGTCGCCCCCCAAGTTTCTGAGTAGCGCCGTCAGGCGCGAAGAATCTCCAAAATCACTGCAGATCATAGAGATTCTTCCCTTGTTGGGTTTCTATTCATCTTCATTTTAACTCATTTCCTGAACATATGAAGACCGCAGGCTGTACTGAACCTCAGAGATTTAAGTTCAGTGCCCGCAAGTAACCACGATGAGGCGGAGACGCAGGTGGGGGATACGGTGGAGATGACTATCATTCGTGATGGTCGGGAGATGACGGTGAAGGCGACACTGGCCGAGCGGTCGGAGTAGTTCTGGTGGAGCAAGGGTTGGTCGTTCGCGTGTGGCGTTATCTGCTCCCGCTCCTCTTGCTGGGGTTGGCGATTCATGTCATCC
>JBAWAP010000410.1:0-2830 GCA_049589355.1 Anaerolineae bacterium | reverse complement strand
CAAGAAGGAGCGGTTTCTCTGTCGACACTGGGGGAAGTCTTCGCTCGAAACGTGGCCGCGTCCGGGGTCATTCCTCAGATTACGGCAGTCATGGGACCCTGCGCGGGAGGCGCAGTCTACTCCCCCGCGCTCGAAGACTTCGTCATGATGGTCGACAAGACCAGCTACATGTTCATCACTGGACCTAGAGTTGTC
The DNA here is from genome assembly GCA_049589355.1 of Anaerolineae bacterium. GTDB lineage: Bacteria > Chloroflexota > Anaerolineae > VGOG01 > VGOG01 > JBAWAP01. The sequence goes on along the minus strand of JBAWAP010000410.1, from coordinate 2,635 downwards.
AAGACGGTCACTGGAGAGGAGGTCTCCACCGAATCGCTCGGGGGTGCGAGAGTACAAAACACCAAGAGCGGAGTAGCCCATTTCCTTTCTTCCAACGAACGCGAGGCTCTTGACCTCATCAGGGCTCTCCTCGGCTACCTACCTTCAAACAACATGGAAGAACCACCGACATCCAAGACCGAAGACCCGCCTGACAGAATCGATGAGGACTTGAACACACTCATTCCAACTGATCCAAGTAAGAGCTACAACATTCTCGATCTAGTCAATCGAGTCTTTGACCGGGGAAGCTTCTTCGAAGTCCACCGCCTCTTCGCTCAGAATGCGGTCGTAGGTTTCGCACGTCTTGCCGGGATGCCTGTTGGTATTGTCGCTAATCAACCTGCAGTAATGGCAGGGGTCTTGGATATCAACTCTGCAGACAAGATCGCACGATTCATCAGGTTCTGTGACTGCTTCAACTTCCCCATAGTTACTTTTGTTGACGTGCCTGGCTATCTTCCCGGCGTCACGCAGGAACACAGTGGCATTATTCGACATGGCGCCAAAGTCATCTACGCCTACTCTGAGGCAGATGTGCCGAAGATCGCTGTCGTAGTGAGAAAGGCATACGGAGGAGCTTACATTGGAATGTGCAGCAAGTCACTCGGAGGGGATGTCGTTTTTGCTTATCCTTCCGCTGAGATTGCCGTCATGGGCCCCGAGGGTGCAGTGGAGATTATCTATCACCGAGAACTGGAAAGGGCGCCTCCTGAGAAACGCAAAGAAGTAGCGGCTCAACTTGCTGAGGAATACAGACGAAAATTCGCGAACCCGTACGAAGCGGCTGCGAGAGGCTACGTCAATGTGGTTATTGAACCCAAGGAGACCAGACCCGAACTCGTGAAGGCTCTGAAGATGCTCTCATTGGGAAAGCGAGTTCCCAAACCAGCGCCACCGAAGAAGCACGGCAACATCCCGCTGTAGGCGCGTCCAATCTGAGACCGAGGCAGTCCGCTGTCAGGCGCCGAGGAAGATTGGCGCTAGGCTCAGCATCGCTCCGCCAGCGACGACCGAAGCGATCTGGCCGCCTGTGTTTGCCGCCATAGCATGCATGAGTAGCCAGTTGTCGGGATCCTCGGAACGCGCAATCATATGAGCTGTCCTTGCAGCCATAGGAAAAGCTGACACTCCTGTGGCTCCGATGAGCGGGTTTACCTTCCCACCAGTAAGGTAGTAAGCGGCCTTGGCGGTCAGGATGCCAGCGGAGAGTCCGACCACGAAAGCTAACAATCCGAGGGCGAATATGAGAAGCGTGCTCATGTTCAGGAATTGGTCTGCCAACATTGTACCTCCGATTGTGATGCCGAGCAGCAAGGTGGTTACGTTCGAGATCTCACTCTGGGCTGATCTTGCCAGCCGATCAACCACGCCACTTTCTTTCAAGAAATTACCGAGCATCAGTGAGCCTATGAGGGGAATCCCTTTGGGCGCAATCAGACCCACGACAACGGTTACGAAAATCGGGAAGACAACACGAATCCCTTGAGAAAACTTCCCGGGCGAATACTCCATACGTGTCAGTCTCTCTTTCTTTGAGATCAAGATCTTCGACAAAGGAACTTGGAGTATCGGTATCATTGACATGTAAGAATAGGCGCAGACTGTAACCGGCGCCAACAGATTCGGAGCGTACTGAGATGTCACGTAGATCGCAGTTGGACCGTCCATTGCGCCGATGATTCCCACGCTAAGCGCCTCAAGAGGATTGAAGCCAATCAGGTAGGCTGCGAGAAAAGCAGCGGGAATTCCGAGGTGCGCGGGAATCGAGTAAAGCAACGTCGACGGTTTTTCGAGAAGCACTCCGAAATCAGTCATCGCACCGATTCCAATGAATATCAGAATTGGAAAGATCTCGGTTAGTATACCTGCCTCGTAGATTATTCTTAGAATTCCGCCCTGATCCATGAGGCCACCGTAGGGGAGGTTGACTAGTATTGCGCCAAATCCAATCGGGATGAGAAGCATTGGCTCGTATCCTTTCTTCAGGGCGAGATAGATGAGGATCGCCCCTACCGTCATCATTATGACGTTTCCAGCGGGGAAGGGAACGAGAGTCAAAGACCTCGATCACTCTATGACGACGAGAATGTCTCCGAGAGCCACAGTCGTGCCTTCGGACACGGGGACCTCCTTGATCCTACCGGACTTTGGAGCCATGATCGCGTTCTCCATTTTCATGCTCTCAAGAACCAGGACGGTGTCGCCTGCATTGACGCTGTCTCCGACTTTGCATTTGACCGACAACACCTTGCCCGGAAGGGGAGCACGAAGGGCACCAGCAACGGCTTCGACTCTTTGCTCTGGGACCCTCACGGGCTCCGTCTGGGCCGCCCTCGCTTCGACAACTGCTGGGCGTGCTGCCTGTACCGGTTCCCGTCCCTCTTGTATCTCCTCAACTTCCACAGGGAACGTCTTGTCTCCTACTTTGACAATGAATTTGCGCTTCAAACCCTATCCACCTGCCGGGGAGATCCTTCGAGACCTGCTCGCCAATTTCCAGGCAGAGTACGGACTTCTTTCCACAAGCGGCCATGTAGAAGCAGTGGTTTGTTCAGAGGTTAGCAACACGCTGACTGCCGCGATCGCGGCAGCA
>JBAWAP010000409.1:0-2146 GCA_049589355.1 Anaerolineae bacterium | reverse complement strand
GCTCGGCTCGCTACGCATCACCCAGGGGGTCTTTTTTTATCCTTGTATTCGGAAGATCCAAACGGCTCCATTAGAGTAGACAGGGCGATAGTAGTAACTACCAATGAGCATCTGCGGAGTGATGCTCCCTCCGCGAGCGCCTATGTAGACGTGGGTCACACCGTTGTCACGCAGGAGTTGTTGTACCCTTTCCTCATCGAAAGACTCGGTAGCGAGGATTTCCTCCGCCAAGCCGTTAATCCCCTCCACGTACTCAGCAGAGCCGTAGATGTAGATCGCCGCAGGGAGGATCGTGTCATGCCCGGTCAGCAAAGGTATCCAATAGCCCCCATCGGAGCCCACGTAAGTGCCACCCTGCCAATGACGCACGTTGATCAGGAACCTGGCATCAGAGGGAACGTTGTGGCGTATCCAATCCATGGCCGCCATGTCATCCCTGGTCGCCAGCACGGTGCTAGGATTGACAATGGTTAGCATCTCTCCCGCTCCCCACCAGGCAACAGAACCAATGACTAATAGACCAATGAACCAATGCCAATGGATCTGATTGCCAAGCCCGACCACCCGACCAAGGACCATGGACCACCCGACGAACCAGGAGGCCAGGAAATAGCCACCTAGAATGGCAAAAGGTACGAAGAGGGAAATCGCCAGCGATGCGTTGTTCACTAGCCAGGTACTAGGAAAGCCAAAGATAGTTGGGTTGGTGATCACAGCCACAATGACCACCCAAAGGGCTGTCACAATCACGGCCCGTTCCCGCTTATAGAGACCCCAAAGGAAGCCACAGATGGAAAGGGCGATAAGCGCCTGGTTATGCCTGACCATGATTAGATCATGGGGGATAACATTGTATGAAGGCGAACCCGTCATCCTGGAGGGTATCGTCTCCAAAGGCAGCAAAGCATGAGCAAGATTAACGAGCCAGGGCAGGGTCAACAGCACAGCCAAAAGACACACCACTGCAGCTTGGCCCCAACATCTAAACCTGGAGGGCTCACCGCGATGGGCGAAGGTCTCGTAAACCAGATAAGCCAACAAGAAGCCACCATAGAATATCAACACCCGATAATGGGTGAGCAGCAACCCGGCCACGCTAACGGCAGCCAACACTATTGGTAGATTGGTAGATTGGTAAATTGGTAAATTGGGATTTTGGTAAAGATGTCCTGAACCCTGCCTTCGAGCAGTTTTGGCCTCGACACTCTTCATCGTGAAAGCGATGGTCGAAGGCAAAAGCACAAGCCCTGTCAACTGGGTGTAACGCCCCCAACTAACGTAGTAGGCAGGCATGATGGAAATCAAACCTACGATCAAGCCACCGAACAGGCCGGCCAAGCGGCGACCAGTCAAGCACTTTACCAATAGATATGCGGAAAGTACCATGAGTCCATTGATGACCTGCCCCACGATGAGCATCGCCCTTGTTATCTCCAAACCCGTCAACCAGTGGAAAACCGCTACCAGGGAGTGAAAGCCAAAGTGGTAAATAAACCCCTCTATTGGCAAGAGAGGCTCATAGGATTGCGGTACCCCGCCCTTCGCCACTATCAACTGCGTGATCAAGGTGTGATGTACTGAATCAATCCAGGAAGGCAGGACCAAGTTGCGGATCTGGAGAAAGCGCACTAGGAGGGAGACGAAGAAGATGAAGAGAAAAGCAACGATGAAGGGCCTATCGGCGGGACGTCGCCATCGCCTTAAGTCCCTGAAACCCGTGGAGACCAGCCGCCAGAGAGCCCCGATGCTTAATGCCACCACCACTATTAGAACCTTCGTCCCATTCAAGACAATGCCCAAGACAGAGCAGAAAAGCAGCGCCAGAGGCACCAGGGCCAGGCTCAAGCCGACAACGAGCGCCAAATGCTCCAAGGGCTCCGGTTCGGACTCGAACGCGAGCAGGCTGTAGAGCAAATAGCCAGGGAGGGTGAAAAGAGCCAGCAGAGGCAGAATCAGCCAGGCCCCATCGAGCAGGCCACGCCAGATGTCGCAGGCCATGCTTGCCACGTTGTAATCGTAGTAGGTCTTGAAGTGCAGGTCGCCCTCGCCCGGCTGACCATTCAAGTACATCGCCCCTTCACCGTAGGCATCAAAGGAGTTATACCAGACCGTCGTTTTGTTTTTCTCTGTACCGTCGAGGAAGAAG
>JBAWAP010000408.1:0-14318 GCA_049589355.1 Anaerolineae bacterium | reverse complement strand
GTGCATTACATGATTCTTACGAAGCGCCGGCCGAGTAGGAGCGACTTGTGTTGAGCTTGTCGAAACAAGCGACGTATCGAGGCCAAGCGGGGTGTCTGTGGAGCCGCTCGCTTGGTTTCGATACGCTGGCTTCGATACGCTTCGCTACTCAGCCCAAGTCGCTACTCAACCGGCGCTCGCTCCCCTGACACTGTAAGAAATGCGTAATGCTCCCGTTAGGTTCCTAGTCAAGCTGCTATCCTCCTCAGATCGAGAACTCTATTGAAACACGCATCTCTGGTGGGACTCCCCAGCTTGTTGGGGGCCTTCGCGCCTGCAAATTGACACCCTGGTGGCAGCAACCCGAACGAGACTTCAGCGAGCTCAGTCGAGCCGTTTTGGGACTCCAGTGCTCCGGAGATCCTGCTATCTCCCTCAGATCGAACACGACCGATAGGTTGGCGGAAACTCATGGCACGAAAGATGAGCAACCACTCTCCAGGCTCAGCCTCGGTGATATTAGCCTCCTGGGGTGCTAAGACCAGGTATGCCGCCCGCTGGGTGGCCCGTTACGAGCTCGTCTGGCTGGCGGCGGCCGCCCCTCTCCTTCTCTTCGCCGGCTGGTGGACGCCCCTGGGGCTGGCGGTCATCGCCCTGAGCTGGCTCTCGCGCTGGGTAGCCTCAGGACGGGCCTCGCGGCGAACGCCGATGGACGGGCCCATCGCGGTTCTGCTCTTGATGGTGGGCATCGGCCTATCTGTCTCAGTGAGCCTGGCCTGGAGCTGGTCCCGGGCACCGGTCATCCTCCTGGGGGTAGCCACCTATTACGGCCTGGTCAATAGCATCAGAACGGAGAGGCATCTTCGCATACTGGCTATCGGGTTGGTCCTGGCCAGCCTGGGCTACACCCTGGTGGGCCTGTTGGGGACAGACTGGGGTATGGTCCGGTTTGTGGAACTGCCCCAGGTATATAGACACATCCCACGCCTGATTCACTATGCCGCTCCCGGCCCGAATATCGCCCCTAGCGAGCTCCTGAACCCTCGCCAGGTGGCCGGGGCCCTGGTGGTGCTTTTCCCCATTCCCCTGGCCCTGCTCTTCTTCGGCCACGATCAGAGGCTACGGTTTCTCTCTGGCCTGGCAGCACTGGTGATGATCGGCACGTTGCTCCTCAGCCAATCCATCCCAGGAATGATTGCCCTTGGCGCAGTTCTTCTCTTTCTGGGCGTATGGCGGAGCCGCTGGTTCCTGTTGTTGATCCCCCTGGGTATTGGGGTCCTGGGCTGTGGCCTTCTGGCCTATGGGCCCGGCCGTGCTGCCCTCACCCTGCTCTCCTTCGATCACCCCATCGGCATCGGGGTAGTCCTGCGATTGGACATGTGGAGCCGGGCCCTGGCCATGATCCATGATATGCCCTTCACCGGCGTAGGGCTTAACGGTTTCGTGGTGATCCAGAACCAGTTCTATCCGGGTTTCTCGCTTGGACGTGAGCCCCATGCCCATAACCTGTTCCTGCAAACGGCGCTGGACCTGGGGATACCAGGGTTCGTGGCTTTCCTCTGGCTCCTGGCAGCCTTTGCCAACACCGTGGTGAAGACCTACCGCGCCACGACCAATCGAGACCTGCGGGCTCTCCTGGTCGGCCTGGCCGCCAGTATCTTGAGTCACCTGACCTACGGCCTGATGGATGTGACCCCCTGGGGATCAAGGACGCAAGTGGCTTTCTGGGCCATAATGGGTGCCGCGTCGGCGATATATCTGACGGCGGCGAGGGATGCCAGCCTTCCTCCGTTGCCGCGGCCTATAGTCAGCTTTAAGACGATGGCCGTGCTCCTCCTGGCAGTAGTCTTGGCGGCGTTTTTCATCCCGGCAGCGCCGGGGGCCTTCTACGTGAACCTCGCGACAGTGCAGGCCCAGAAGGCCCTGCTGCAGACGCGATCGGCCGCCACGCCACCTGTAGGAGCGTTGCGCTCCGCCGAGGGCTCCTTAGAACGCGCCCTCCTCTGGCAAGCCAACAACAGCCATCTTTACTCCCTGTTGGGCCAGGTTCGTGGCTGGCTCGGTGACGAGGAGCGCGCCCTGGAGGCCTTCAGCCGAAGGGTGGAGCTAGATGGTCAGGACCCCATTGCCCGCTACGCGCCCTTCGAAGCCCTCCGCCGCTGGATCCAAGGGGATGCGGGGCAAGACCGTTGGGACGACACCATCCGCGTTTATTCGCAGTGGATGGCCCGTTTCCCTGAGCGGATGGAGCCCTATCTGCTCATCGCCATGGTGCTGTGTCAGCATAAGCAGAACTCAGCGCAGGCGTCCCAGGTGCTGGAAGCGGGATTGGCGCGTGCGCAGCCCAGGGGCGTGCTGATCCTCTATAGTTCCCGCATCCGGGAGGTGCGGTGTGGTGCAGAGCCGTGAGCGCTGGTGGACAGGAGGCGTTGGGGCAATCGCACATCGGCACGCCATACAGTTTTTGGCACTAGCAGCGGCCCTGGCCGCCATAAGCAGAAGAGAAGCAGGAGTGACTACTCAGGCTGTCATTGCGAGCGAAGCGAAGCAATCCCCAAGCCGCAAGGAGAAGATTGCTTCGTCGCAAAAAATGCTCCTCGCAATGACACGGGTTGAGCAGTTACAAGTAGGACAAGTCCGCAGCACTTTTGGAGCAAAAAAGAAGGCCCTCCCACGATGGAAGGGCCTTCTGTGCTTACACATAGGGCATGATCAGCCGAGAACCAGTACATATCGGGCATCTGATGGGGCGGGAGGGACTCGAACCCTCATGGAGTTTCCTCCAGCGGATTTTAAGTCCGCAGCGTCTGCCGTTCCGCCACCGCCCCCATAGACAAAGGGCTGATAGCAGCTAGTCTCGCTATCAGCCTTAGCGACCGAGTATTCTAGAGGCGACGGCCGGATTTGAACCGGCGAATGGGGGTTTTGCAGACCCTTGCCTTTCCACTTGGCTACGTCGCCATGTCTAGCCGATGGCTAATAGCCGATAGCAGATGATCTCACATGAAGGCCAACTGCTATCAGCTATTGGCTATCTGCTATCGGCTACGAGAGCGGGCGATGGGATTCGAACCCACGACCTTCTCCTTGGCAAGGAGACATTCTACCACTGAACCACGCCCGCATACCGGCTATTCGTCCTTACCTGAATAGCCAAATGCTAACCAGTGCCGAGGCCCAGATTTGAACTGGGGACACCTTGATTTTCAGTCAAGTGCTCTGCCAGGCTGAGCTACCTCGGCAAACCTCCCGCACCATTATTTTATACTATCTTGGGCATCTTGTCAAGCCCGCTTGACTAAATAGTGAAAATGATATATCCTATGAGAAGAATCGCTGTCGTTATCGTGGGGGTGGTTGAGCCCCGGTGGGCTCCGCGGTCTTCAAAACCGTTGGTGGGTGCTGCAAAAGCGGCCATGGTGGGTTCGACTCCCATCCACTCCCGCTACCCCCTCGCTTCGCCATCTACCGTGAGCGTGCAGGTGCCAGGCACTTTCACCGATGGCTTTTTTCGGAAGTGACTGGCGCCTTTTTTATTCCCCTTCACAAAGCTCCAATCCAGCCCTGGCTGGCTCAGAGTCAGGGTTTATCTCCAGCGCCTTCTCTAGCCAGGGAATGGCCTCGTCGCATTGGTCCAGGTAGACATGCGAGAGGCCAAGCTCGTAATAGTATTCCTCAGACTGGAGCCCCAGCTCGATAGCCTTCTCAAAATTGGGAATAGCCTCTTCGTAGTATCGCTGCACGTAATAAATAACACCCAAGTGGCCATAGGCACTGGCATACTCAGGATCAACTTCGATAGCCCTCTCTAGTTCGACTGTGGCCAGCTCATAATCCTCTTCGTGATAGTAGGTCCACGCCAGTTGGTCGTATCCTTTGGGGTTGTTGGGGTCAACTTCAACGGCCTTCTGGAACTGGACAATGGCGTACTCGTAGTCATCCAACACGCGGTAATTGCGGCCCAGGCTGATGTAGAGATAGCTCAGCTTGGGATGAAGGGATATCGCGATTTCGTACTCGGCGATGGCTGCTTCGTAATCCCCTTGTTTCTCCAGAACGTAACCCAAGTTGCGATGGGCATCAACGCTGCGATCGTCAAGCATGACGGCTTTCTCAGCAGCTTCCAAGGCCCTATCCCAACGACTCTTGTCCACATAGGCCTCAGCCAGATAGGCGTAGGCTTCGGCCGAGTTGGGGTCGAGCTCAACGGCCCGTAGGCAAGCGGTGATGGCTTCATCTACTTGGCCGTCCCAGTCCAGGGCCATGCCCAGAATGGCGTGGCTCTCGGCGTTCTCCGGGTCGAGTTCGACGGCTCGTCGGGCCTGGCGTACTGCCTCGCTCGTGCGGTCACGCAAGGTTAAAAGCTTGGCTAGACGCACATAGGCTGTAACCCCTTCAGGGTCGAGTTCCGTCGCTCTCTCGTAGGCTTCAATGGCTTCGTCCAGCTTTCCCTCCTGGAAAAACCCTTGGCCTTCAACCAGATACGATTGAGCGGTCCTGGTGGGTGTTGGGGTAGGTTTGAAAGGGCGCGCCCAATTGGGCTGCCGGGTAATGACATACAGACCCGCGGCGATGAGTATCAACAAGATGAGCACACGCAGGGGCGAAGACCTTCTCTTCTTCTTCCTTGGTCCGATGTACATCCCATTTCCTACTTGGTATTGGATATTAGATATTGGCTACCAACTCGACCAAATTCAACTTGCCCAGCATCTGGAAGTATTCAACCAGAAGCTCTACGTCGCGCTGGCCAGTCTCTAGCTCTATCAAGTCGGCGATTTCCAGCAGGCTGAGCTTGCCATTGGCCCAGTACTCGGCCAGGGTAGGCAGGGTAAAAAAACCCTTCTTTCGTTCCTTGCCCAATCGCCACCACCGCTCCCGGTCCTTCTCGCTCAGTTGGTTCAGATAGGAGTGCAAAGGGACAGGACCGCGATATAGCCGTCTGGGCACCATCCTCGCTGCTTTATCCTCCCACTCGTCCAGCTCCCGCGCCGATAACTCGGCCCAACCTCCCTCACCCACACAGACCCTGATTGCCTCCTCGCCTTTGACCGACTCCCTGTTAGCGAATTCGGCCACTTCCCCTTGCCACCCTTCAACGGCCATCTCAGGGCTCAGGCGCTTCAGCGAGGCCAGGGCTTGCTGCTCGCGCTCGATCAGGTAGGCAACCTTTTTGCGCATGAGGGCGATGGTCTCCCCCAATTTATCGGCTTTCTCGATATTTGCTGCTTCAGTGACCTTCTCCTGAACGAACCGCACGATGTCCCGTTTGAAACGAGCCGTCATCTCGTAGCCCAGCCAGGTGGCCTCTTCCTGGCCAGCGTTGGCCAGGAAGTAGGCATAGGTAGCAGCCAGGCTCCCCACGCGGCTCAGCATAGCTGAATCAACCTTGTCCGGGGTATCTTGAGAGGTATGGTAGAATTTGTCGGGCCACTGGATGATCATAGGGGTCGGCACTCCCACCGAGGGATCGGAGAGGATATAGTGGTCGCTGCCGCCGGAGAAAGGTATTATGGCATGACGAAAGAGAGCATATTCTCCCGTTCCACCGAAGGCTGAAGTCTCGCCCAAAAACTCCTCCCGCAGGCGCTCCAGGAGATATGGAGCAAAGGAGGGCAGAGCCTGGGGCGGGTGCTCGATGAGGAAGGAGCTTCCGCACAGCTCCTGGTTTTGGCCCACCATGTCCAGGTTGAGGCCAGCCACCATGCGCTCGATCTCATCCTCATGGGTGGCCAGGTAGGCGTAGGTGCCCGTCATCTCGGGTACCCACAGAAACCTTATGCCTCGCTTGGGTTGGACCAACTTCCCTCCATCAACGAGCTTTTGCAAGGTGCGGGCGATTTCCAAGGCCGCGGCCGACCCTGAGGCGTTGTCATTGGCCGAGGGCCGGGGGTGGCATAGGTGGGCCACCATCACCACCTCTTGACTCGTTTCCCCAGGTATCAGAGCGGAGACCACCTCGATCTCTCCATCGTATAAATGGCTGACCACTTTGGCCCGAACTCCGACCGGTGGCTTCCCATCCTGAGCCCGTTTCTTGATCAGCCCACGCAGCTTTTCACCTTCCCGCGGTGAGAGGACGAAGCCCAAGCACTTTTTCTCCTGCCCTGTCCACCAAAAGGAGGTGTACTGGAGGGCATCGGGCACGTCCATGCGGGCGCGGACCGGCGGTGTCTCCCTCATGCCATCGAAGATGATGCCGATAGCGCCACGTTTCTCTACGGCTAACTCGCGCACCCGGTTCAGATCGCCCTTCGTAAGTACCACCTTCCCCCTCAGGTCTAGCCCTTCATATTCCACTTCCTCTTCGCCATCCTCCAGAAGAACCACCTTAGCTTCTCCCTCGAAAGGGGCACTGCGCTGGATAAGGGAAATTGGGCAGGCCCGGAAATCGGCCAGCTTGCGTCGCTCATCCTCTGGCTCCAAGAGGTGCAGGGTGGCTTCCGTAGCCTCCCACTCTTGGAACATCTGTGCCGACCAGTACTGCGTCTTCTCATCCGCTGGGAAGGATAGGATCTCGGCCTGGACGCCTGCCTCGCGCAAGCGCTCCAGGCAATAATGTGCCGCCTGGCGGAAACCAGGGCTGGCTTGCATGCGGTGATAACGGGTGATGTCTATCACGTAGCCCTTGGCCGCCTGCCCTGAGAACTCTTCCCGGATAGCTTCGAAGGTTTTCTTGAACATGTCGTAACCCCTTTCCTATGTTTTTGGGGAAGAAACCAGGTTTTTCCTTTACTTGAGTGGGCGCACTATTGTTTCTCAGGCTCTCCATGGTGCGGAAAGTCACTTTCTTTAGCCAAAAACCTGGTTTCTAGCTACAGAGTATATAATATCACCATACTGAACACAAGTCAAGACCAATTGGACAAGATGGCCGAAAAAGGTTATAATTCACCCATTGACAGAGAGGGGGGTATCACTACGCAGACAAGGCGTCGTCGAACAGCCTCAACCTGGCTTAAGGGCTTAGCCCTTTTTGTCATCCTCTTGCTCGTGGCCCTGGTGAGTATCGGGGCACTGGGAGTCTACCACGGGTTGCAAGAACGCCGCCGTCTGACCCAAGAGACAGCGGAGGAACATTACGCTGCGGGCTTGGCTCACCTGGAAAACGGGGAGTACGAATTGGCTGTAGCTGAGTTGGAACTGACCCTCCGCCTGGTGCCAGATTACCAAGACGCCCAGGAGAAGCTGAGCGAAGCTAAAGTCAAGCTCGAAGCCCAGGAAACGCCCACAGTTGAGATGCATAAACAGGTCGCCGCTGACTTATTTAGTCAGGCCCAAACCTTCTATGAAGAGGGAAAATGGGAAGATGTAGTTCTTGTGCTGGAGCGGTTGCAGGCCCTGGATGCTGGCTATGAGCCGGAAGCTGTCGCTGACCTGCTCTTTGCGACCTACTATGACCAGAGCGTAGAACTAATCAACGCGGGGCGGCTGGAGGAGGCCCTGCGCTATCTGGACAAAGCTTTGGAGTTGAAGCCCGCCCACGAAGACGTTCTGAGGCAGAGGAAACTGGCCGCGCTCTACCTGACCGCGATAAGCTATTGGGGTGCCGACTGGGATAAGGCCATCACCAACTTCCACGAGTTGTACAGTATCGAGCCCGGTTACATGGACGTGAAACAGCGCCTCTACGACGCCTACGTGAATAAAGGGGATCTGTACGCTGCTCAATACGAATGGTGTTCGGCAGAGGAACAATACACGCTGGCACTCGAAATCCAGCCCGATGAAGCTGGGGAGGAGAAAAGGGTTCAAGCCAACCGACTTTGTTTGGCAGGAACCTCGACGCCCGCTATCGCCAGCACTGTTGTTCCCGAATATGCCACCAGCTTGCCGCTGGGCAAAATCGCCCTGCCCGTCTACGACACAGAGAGAGAAGTCTACGATGTCTTCGTCGTGTACGCTGAGGACATGCGCTGGGTGAAAGTGGCCAGCCTCGCCGACCAACCACGCTTCAGCCCTGACGGGAAACGACTAGCCTTTCGCTCGCGCCAGAGCCAGAAGCCTGGTTTGTATGCTGTGAATATCGGAGGGAGCAACACAACAGGCATCTCGGCTTCGGATGAGGCTGGCTACCCCACCTGGTCGCCCGATGGGAAGCGCATCGCCTTTGTCATCTATAACGTAGAGCAGAACTCATGGCGGATCTATATCACCTCTGCTGATGAGCAGGGGGAGGCGGCGCCGTTGGTCTCTGGTTGGGCGCCGGCCTGGGGGCCCAGAGGGAACCTGGCCTACACGGGCTGCAACGAGGGCGGCGGAAACTGTGGCATCCGCTTTACCACCGATGTCAACCTAACCAGTCCCGTCCTGATTACCGCTGATCCCCGCGACATCGGCCTCGTCTGGTCCCCCGACGGGACGCGAATCGCCTACATGTCCGATCACGATGGCAACTGGGAGGTCTATACAGTGGGCGTGCCCTTTCCAGAGGTCAGGCGGCTGACCATCAACGATGCCAACGATGGCCTGCCCACCTGGTCTCCCGACGGGCAATACATCGCGTTCGTCTCTGACCGTGACGGGGTCTGGTCCCTTTACCTCATGAAACCTGATGGCAGCGACCAAACCAAAGTCTTCGACCTCGGGCCTGAGTACCCAGATTGGCTGGATCAGAGCATCTCCTGGGTAAGATGAGGGCAACCCTTGCGGTTGCCTACCAGTTACATGTCATTGCCCTATACAACCGGGCAGGCACGCGAAGGTGTGCCATAAGCGAGTTTCAAGCAAAGGAGCAAAGATCATGGCTCAAGAGACCGTGAAACTATGGATTCCCTTTGAGGCATTGGTTGACTCTGTGAGAGAGCTAAGTCTGAAGGATAAGCGCCGGCTTTGGGAACTGCTTGATGAGCAAATGGCCCAAGCTGAGGAAGAAGCGTGGGAGCGAGACCAGGCTGTTCAAGCTGAGATTCAGGAAGCCCGCGCTGCTTACCAGGCAGGAGACTATGTGACCATTGATGAATATATGGCTCAGCGGCATGAGAAAGTCCGATGAGTTACCAGGTCATCGTTCCCAAACCTGTGCAAAAGCAGTTGGACAGCTTGTCCGATATTGTCCGTGAGCGGGTTCTCAAGCGGATTGTAGCGTTGAAAGAAAACCCACGTCCCCCTGGCTGTGTCAAGTTGAAAGGCTATGAGAATGAGTATCGCATCCGAATTGGCGATTACCGGGTGCGGTACGAGGTCCGTGATGAGGAGTCCATCGTCTTACTGCTCCACTGTAAGCATCGGAAAGATGTGTACCGCTGACCCCCGCGATATCGGGCTCGCCTGGTCTCCCGACGGGACGAAAATCGCCTACATGTCTGACCACGACGGCAACTGGGAGGTCTATACCGTGGGCGTGCCCTTTCCAGAGGTCAGGCGGCTGACCATCAACGATGCCAACGATGGCCTGCCTGCCTGGTCTCCCGACGGGCAATACATCGCTTTCGTCTCCGACCGCGATGGGACCTGGGCCCTTTACCTCATGAAACCCGATGGCAGTGACCAAACCAAGGTCTTCGACCTCAGGCCTGAACACCCCGATTGGCTGGATCAGAGTATCTCTTGGGTAAAATGAGTGAAGCAACCGCAAGAGTCTGCTACTGCCAGAAAATGCCCCCTAAATTGGCGGAAAGCCTTGACGATTTCCCTGTCTTCGTGTACAATAGTGTCAGGATTTGTTATCAAGTAAGACCGTCATGGAAAAGAGCCAAGCTATCGGGGCCATCCTCGATGCCTCTTCGTTGATCATCATCGCCAAGCTTCAGGAGATCAAGTCCCTGCACCAAACCTACGGGCTCCTGGGTATTCCCGTTACCGTCCTTCAGGAGACGGTCGAAGTCGGAAAACAACGCGGAAGAGACGATGCCTTGGTAATCGAGGCAGCCATGCAGGCGGGGCTAGTCAAGGTCGTGACCTTGACCCAGGAACAGACGCGCTTTGCCCAAGCTCTTCACGCCAGTGGGGCTCTGGGCCTGGGAGAGTGCGAAGCCCTGGCTTATGCCAGAGACACGGGAACCCGTCTGATCATCGAAGAACGTAAGGGCCGCGCCCTGGCCAGGGCCCATAACATCACCTACACTATCCTGCAGGTTTTCCCTCTGGAGGGCTACATCCGGGGCAAGCTCGCCTATGAAAAGTGCATTGATCTCCTGGACCGTATCGCCGTCGCCATGAACACCGATCTGGCCATCCTCAACGCTCTGAAAGTGGCGGCTGAGGCTATCCAACGTGAACGGGAGGGTGAAAATGGCTGAAGCAGTCCGTCAACTGAACATCCGCATCCCTGAGAGCCTCATAGAAGAGCTGGAGCGCATCGCCGCTGAGGAGCAGGCGGATCGCACCTCGGTGGCCCGAAAGCTCCTGACTGAGGGCATTCATCGCTGGCGCCTGGAGCACGCCCTGCGCCTGTACCAACAGGGCCAGATCACCAAAGAGCGCGCGGCTGAGATAGCTGGCGTTTCGATCTATGACATCCTGGACGAATTGCGCCGGCGAGGCACGGTAGCCCGATACAGCCTGGAGGAACTGCACGAGGACCTGGCCCTGCTCCAACAGCGGTACAATAGCAAATAGTTCCCTCGGACTCCAAGGCAAGCGGATTGATGTGATGATGATCGAAGAATAAAAGTAGCCGATGAGGAGGACAAACTGAGATGGTCATGGCTAAAGTAGATCAAGAACTGGTTCTCAACGAGGACATTCTGGCTGGTCACCGGTGGATTGCAGAGCACCGAGCCAAGTTGCAGCGGTATGAGGGCTTATGGATAGCCGTCTCCGATGAGCAGGTGGTCGCTTTCGGCGAAGACCCTGATGAGGTCGAGACATTGGCTCAGCAGAAGACGGGAAAGGGTGAATACCAGATCCCCCTGGTGTACATTGAGAACACGGCCTGTATTTTACGGGGAAATCAGCAAGTGATCCACCTATTCTTTGAGACCACTTTGGTGGTGCCAGGCCAACACAGCCAACACAACTCTCAAACCCGACGCCAGCAAAGAACTTATGAGGAGTGAAAGATGATGCATGCAGAACAGGACATTTTGACAGGTATTGACCTGATGCGACACAAGATCGAAAATCTGGAGACGAAGGTAGACGAAATACACACTATCCTTGAGCACCTACTGCTCATCATCCCCCCTGTGATCTTTACCATGCCCGACGGGAGCCAGCGGCCCTTTCGCCCTACCAGGCCGGTCTCGTTGCAGACGCTGGCCACGATGGCTCGGGTGGAAGAGATGTCTCAGGCGCGGTGTCACCTGCCGGCCGAGGAGCGTACCGAGGTCTTCTTGCAGAACATAGAGCGGGCACGAGATGAGGCCATCCGCAAGGGCATCGCCATAGACGACGAGCGGGAGGCCGCCGTTGGAGACTGAACGGCAACGTCTGCGGGCAGTCTTCGATACGAACATCTTCGTGGCTGCTCATCTCAGCAAGAACCCACATAGCCCCACGATGGAACTACTGAGACGTTGGCGGCAAGAGGAGTTCGAGCTACTCTACTCCGATGATCTGCTAGTTGAAACTGATGAGAAGTTCTCAGCCAGAGGAATTGGTGATGAGTACAAAGATAGCCTGCTGGTCGAATTGCGTGATCTGGCTACCTATGTGGAAGTCAAGCCCTCGGACGTGAAACCTGTCATCACAGTCGATCCTGACGACGATTTCATCCCTTCGGCAAGGCTCAGGGCAAGCCTGACCTGTGCCGTTGTTGGTCAAGCTGACTATCTGGTGACCTACGATGCACACTTTGACGTA
The DNA here is from genome assembly GCA_049589355.1 of Anaerolineae bacterium. Taxonomy (GTDB): domain Bacteria; phylum Chloroflexota; class Anaerolineae; order VGOG01; family VGOG01; genus JBAWAP01. Next base: position 2,594 of record JBAWAP010000408.1, on the reverse strand, counting down.
TTGGAAGGCGAGTATCGGGGTGTCAAGATCACAGAGGCACTTCCCTTCCTATGGGCTGTGCGGGATGACAGGCCGCCATCATAAGAAAGCGCAGAAGCTCTCGTCTTGACCAAAAGCCCGCATCATGCTAAAATGGTTGTAGCTGTTGGGGGCACCTGAGCCAGCCCTTGACCACGATCGAGCAACACCGCAAACAACATCCCTCAAACCCGACGCCAGCTAAGGCCGCGCTCTTGAGTGCCCTGAGGCTGGCGTTTTGTATCCGCAGGTAGCCGGAAAGGAGCCTTGTGATGAAGCAAAGACGTATTAACGCACCCCTCACAATTGTTGCTCTAGCACTAACCACCCTCCTTATCCCCACCGCCCTGCCCCGGGCCAGCACCGCTACGCCCCGCCTGGAGCGGCAACCATTGGAATCGCTGACTGCGCTGAACACCGCTGAGGCCGCTGAACGTGGTGCCTCTCTCAGCGCCTTCAGCGTCCCCACAGCGACATAGTGATTCAATCCTTGAGAACAAAGCCGGGACCAAGGGCTAACCATGTCTTCAGCGACCTGCTCTCCATCTCTCTTACGGGGGGAAGCAATGTTGATCCCACAGACTACGCACTGCAATTCAACGCACATCCCGACTTTGTAGTTATTGCTCAGTCCCCCACAGCTTCGGTACCCACCTGCACTTTGGAGTTTACCGCGACAACGACAACGGTCAATGGGATGGTGAAAGCGTAGATAAACCCGTGGATCCTTACGGTTGGAAGGGAGACAGTGCCGACCCCTGGGTGGCTGACCGCCAGGGACCAACCAGCTACTACCTTTGGATTCATGGGATGTCTACCCAGGACACAATCTCTGGCGACCAGGGGGCCACCATGACCGACACCACCGGTAATGTTCAGGCAACCATCCCATCCGATGCCTTCTCTGGCCAGGCTACCTTCGAGCTCTCTCCTGGGCCTGTAGCGGGGTCATCTGCTCAACTGCGCAGCAGCGGTCACTCCTTCTGGCTGCGCCTGCTGGACTGGCTATCTGGGGGTGGCGGCTTGCAAAGCACCACAGCGTTGCAAAACACGACGCAGTTCACCCTCACTAAACCCATCACTTTCACGGTCACCTACACCGACACCGATGTGCTGCACCTGGATGTGACTCAACTCACCCTCTACTGCTGGGATGAGGATCAAGGGACGTGGCATCCCCTGACTACTACGGTGGACTCAGACAACCACGTGGTCACCGCCCAAACGCAAGACCTGGGCGATTTCGACCTACAGGCCCCGCTGCTCTGCCCCACCGATGACCTGGAACCGGATGATGGCTATGCGGCGGCCCGCTGGGTGTGGCCCAACGACTGGCCGCTGGCCCGAGGCCTGGACATCCCCCAGGACAGTGACTGGGTCCGCTTTGACGCGGTCCAGGGAGCCAGGTACACCATCAGCACTCAGAACCTCGCCGGCGGCGCGGATACGGTACTCAACCTGTACGATGTAGACGCCCTCACCCTGCTGACCAGCAACGACGATGCGGATGGCGGGCCAGCTTCGGAGCTGATGTGGACAGCCCCGTACACGGGCACTTTCTTTATCGAGACGGTCAGCGCCCCAAGTGGCACCACGGATTGCTCGGCCACCTACGAGTTGACCATCGCCACCATACCTGGCGACGTCATCGCTGATTGCCGGGTGGATATTGCCGACATCATGCAGGTGGCCAGCCGCTGGCGCTGCAAATGCGAGGATGCATGCTACGACCCACGTTATGACCTCGACGGCGACTGCGACATAAACACCGTGGACATCATGCTGGTGGTAATGCACTGGAGGGAGACCTGTGAGTGAGGCGGAGCTATTCTTGTGTTGAAGACAGCCAACCGCAGTTCGTTGGGGACAGAGCACAAATATAAAGTGCACTGGCTGGCCATAGGGTACTAGGCTGGAGCCATGGGTACAACAATTCTACCAAAAAGCGGGGGCGTCGCGTTCTCGGCCGACGCCCCCTCGGATGGGTATGCCAGTCTCTTGCCAATTTCCAGGTGCTTGGCACTTACAGACGGGCTTCTCAATGGACTTCCAACACCGGCACTGACGGCGTCGCCGTACGTCCACGGTAGGGACGCAACGTCCCCTCTGGTGCTGGCTGTGGCACCTGCCCGCCTTCGTAGCGGATTTGCTCCGCCAGGACGCTCTGGTAGCGCTGCATCAGTTCGGCATCCTTGATCATCGCCTCGTCGCCCGTGAGACGGGCCACCTCGCGCAGCGCCTGCTCCAGGTCGTAAGCCAGCTTCCAGGCATCCTCGTAGCGGCGCGCCTGATACAGCCGATCGATCTCCTTTAGACCCTCGGCCGTGCGCTGGATGGTGAAGTTACGCAGCACCTCCAGGTCCCACAGGGGATCGTAATCCATCCCAGCGCCCGTGCGCGCCTTGACCTCCTGCGTCACCTGCTCAGGTCGTTGGCCGAAGATGTCGAAGTAGTCCAGCGCCACCGTAGCTACCAGACGCTCTCCTCCCCTTCCCGGACTCACCTGCAATTGGGCTAGCAGCACCTGGCCATCGCCAGTGCCCAACTCTTGCATGGTGATCTGCACAGGACCAGCG
>JBAWAP010000407.1:0-5794 GCA_049589355.1 Anaerolineae bacterium | reverse complement strand
ACCCACAATATAGGGCGCCAAAACATAAGCCTCGGTGGATGCGGTTTGGGGGTCGAGCGCGCGGAGAAAGCCATAGACGAAATCCTTGGCCGTCACGTAGCGCACATTGCCATCTTTGTCCTTGACTTGCTCGACGGCTTTGGTGTCAGGGTTATACCATACCCACGGCACTTTTTCAAGGAGATGGAAGGTATAGACCAGGCCGTCTGGAGAGACCTCCCAACTCTTGGCCATGCCCGGCATGATTTCATTTGTTTCTACGTTTGGCACAATCAGGCTGGGGAACAAATGGGTCTCCAGTTCAGCATCCCTGGCGTCAACTGCTCGCTGTGGGTCAATGCTTTTGGGATCATTAGCGCCCTCCTGCACAGTTATGGCTTTCGGCTTGGGCGGTACCGGGGTTGGTGCCGGTGGGGCCGGGGGTTTGGTCGGCGTCGGCGGAATAGGAGTAGGGGTCGGAGTCGCCGCGGGGCCACATCCTGCCAGCACTATAGATAGCACCAGCAAGGGAATAAGGAAACGTACTAATTTGCTCATTTTAGCTCCTCCTTTTGTCGTTGAAATTAAAGTAATTCAGATGTCAGATGCTGTGAGATCTTTACCGTTCGATTGATTGAGCCTCCTCCTTTCTTTAGTATAGTATCGCTAACTTTCCACCGTACCTCTTCGCGCTGTTTTTCATGGAAAAGCTAGTAGCTCTGAGACTGCCAGTTGCAGATGGATACGTAATCCAGTATACAACTTGTCTGGTGAATTGTCAACTTTGCTACGGCCCGGGCTTGCGCAGCGAAGCCTGGGGAGCTTAAGGGGTACCCCCTCAACCCCACTTTTCCCTTCTTGAAGAAGGGGTCGGTGAGCCAACGCCCCACACTGGGAGAAGGGAAAACTGAAGGTGGTCAGGCTCTCGCAACCATCTTCGTCAACACACATGCCGGATTGTTTCTTGGGCAACTATAGCCCCCCCCCAACATTGGGGGGGGATGCTTTTCTTGCGTGAGTGATGCACCGACGACTACCGGCTGGTCAAAGATACCCCAGTCAGCGAGTTCTGAGCGCGGCGGTGCCTCGCTGCCCCACATCCGGCTGGGATACCAGCCGAAACGCTGTGCCAGATCAGCCAGGAACTCAGCGTACTTGAATGGAGCCAAGACGGCATCTATGACTGGCACATCAAGCGTGTCCTGCATCTCCTGGTAGAAGCCGTAAATCGCTGCGCAGCCCAGGACGAGAACTTCGGCACCATCCTCTTCGATAGCCTTGCGCCCTTCGGCCAGCAGCCGATGGCACGTGCGGTCGCGATCCACCTGGAAATCGTGTACGTCCACATCGAGCGAGCGCATTGAAGCGAGGCGATGACCGTGGCCATACAGGCGTACATTCTCGGTCATCTTGGGTATACACTTGCGGCTACTCACCAGGACTGAAAAGGTGTTTCCCAGGTTGCTAGCAATGGCAGTGGCTGACTCGCAGGGTGCGGTGACAATGGCGCGCCCCGACACCTCCCGTGCCTCGCGCAGCCCCACGTCGTAGAAGCAGCCGATAACTATGGCCTCATATTCATCGGCGGCTTGATAGGCCAGGCGTACAATGTCAGCCACGACCAGCCCTTCATACGCGTGGTACTGCAGGTGATGGGGCCGGTCAGCGGGCAAAGATACCACATCCACTTGCGTACCGGCGGATTTGGCTTCGTTTAGAATCTTGAACGTATCCAGGTTGAATGCTTCAGACCCAATGGGGTTGATCCACAGGATACGCATCGCTCACCCAACTCCCTTCTGCATGGCTTTCCGTCGCTTCTGGGTGGCCTTCTCGTCTATGGACAAGTCCTTCTTTAGGACCACCCCGTAGTCGCGCTCGGCTCCCTCACGGGTAACATAACCGTCAATCACGTCCTCCCTCACCAAGTGGGGATCCCGTTCCCAGGGATGGCCGTATCCACCGCCTCCACCCGTGTGATGCTTGACCACGTCTCCCACCTTCATGGGCAGGCTGTTGACTTTGAGCATGTGCCGCTCATCTTTGCGACCCGGGTTGACTACTGCATCGGGGCCAACGGCATCCTTTCCACCAAAGAGTCCCCACGCCGGGGTAACGGATCGTTCGAACCAGAGAAAGAGCGAAGCCGGCGCTTCCATCTCGTACATTCGGTAGATACCGCATCCGCCACGATGGCGGCCAGGGCCACCCGTGTCCGGACGGATTCCATACTCACGGATCATGATGGGGTATTTGTTCTCGTACACTTCAACAGGAAGGTCTTTAAAGGGGCCGTTGACCACGTTGATCAAAGCGTCTTGGCCATCGCCGGTGCTAAAGGCCCCCCATCCGCCAGAATTCGCCTCCAGGGCCAGGAACCGCGTGTTCCCTTTGCGAGGATCGGTGCCATCAATCCAGATCACCATCGAATCCCCATAGTGAGCACCGGCAACCTGGTCGGGCATGGCAGGAGCCAACGCCTTGATGAACAGGTCAATGAGCAGACCCTGCGGCGTGAAATACCACTGGCAGGGCGCGGGCTCCTGGGCTTTGAAGAGGGAGCCTTCGGGAGCTTTAACCGTTAATGTCTTGAACGCCCCACCGTCAACCGGGCGTTCAGGATAAACGAGCATTTTGAACGCCATGCGGCAAGCCGATATCGTCTGAGCAAAGCCGGCGTTGATCGGGCCGCGCGTCATGGCTGATGAACCCTCCAGGTCAACGGTCATACGATCACCCGCTACATCCACCCGGATCTTGATGGGTACGGGGCCGTTTCCGAGACCGTCGTCGTCGAGGAAACCACTGGCCGTGTAGGTGCCGTCCGGGATTGCGGCGACGGCCTCTCGTTCCAATTGCTCCGATTGACGAAATATCTCGTCGCGCGCCGCGAGCACGGTTTCGTAGCCGAAACGATTCAGAATGGAGTGGAACCGCGCTTCCCCGGTACGCATCGCGGCCACCTGGGCATTGAGGTCGCCGATGAGTAAGTGACCAAAACGGCTGTTGCACCTCAGAACCTCCATGATGTCCTGGCGCGGTTCACCGTTTTGATAGATCCGGGTGGGAGGCCAGCGCATGCCTTCCTGGTAAATCTCACAAGAATCCGTGGTCTGGCTCGGATCCTTTCCTCCTACGTCTAGCCAGTGGGCGCGGCTGGCCGAGAAACCCACCCGTTTACCTTGCCAGAAGATCGGGGCAAAGATGGTTGCATCGTTCAGATGGGTGCCCTGCATGTAGGCGTCGTTCATGTAGAAAATGTCGCCGGGCTGAAAGGCGTCCCAGCCGTGCAGTTCGGCGGTGAGCTTGACACAGACTTCCAGATTGCCCAAAAAGAGTGGCACGCCCACTGCCTGAGCCAAAACGTCTCCATTCTCGTCCAGCAGGGCCACCGCGCAGTCTCTTCCCTCGTAGATAACCGGCGTGTAGGCGCTGCGGAACAGCGCGGCGTTCATATCCTGAGCAATGGAGACAAACGCGTTGCGAATGATCTCCGTGGTGATGGGGTCAACTTTTGTCATTATGCTTTCTCCACTTTGATGATGATATTGCCAAGGTCGTCCACGCGAGCCTGATAACCAGGAGGAACGATCGTGGTGGCACTCTCCTCCTCAACGATCAGGGGACCTCTGAACTGCGACCCTTTCTCAATCCGGTTACGCCACAGGATAGGGGTCTCGTAGGGCTTTCCGTCGAAGATGGCATCTCGTGTGCCGATGACCGGGTCTCCCTCTTCCTTCGCAATCTTAAAGTGTGCGTCCTCCTCCTTCGCCAGGCGGCCCAGGGCTGCCAGTCGCAGGTTCACGAACTCCACCGGGTCGCCGGGCGTTGAGTGTCCGTAGCGCGTGGCGTGAGCATTGTGGAATAACGTATCAATCTCTCCAAGATCGATCTTATCTCCAACTCGCACGTTTACTGAGTATTCCTGGCCGACGTAGCGCATATCGGTCGAACGTTCAAAGTACATATCTTCAGGCTCGAAGCCTTCTTCGCGCAGTGCAGCCATTCCTTCTTCGTGTAACTCTTCGTAAACCCGCACAATCTCTTTCGGATCCATACCGTCCAGCGGACGATAGAAGTTCCGCGTCAGGTCGTGGCGCAAGTCTGTCTGAAGCATCCCCCAGGCCGAGAACGTGCCAGGAGTCCAGGGAGAGATGACTTCGCTGATCTCCAGTTCCTTGGCCAGCCAGACGGCGTGCATGGGGCCGGCGCCGCCAAAGGCCACCAGCGAGAACTCGCGGGGGTCAATGCCCTGCTCAATGGTGATGGTGCGCATGGCGTCGGCCATCCTGGCGTTGATGATCGAGAGCATGCCTTCGGCAAAGGCCACGTCATCCAGTCCCACTTGCTGGGCCATCTCGTGAATCGCCTTAGCCGTCAGCTTCTCGTCCAGCCACATCCGCCCCCCCAGCAAGGACTTCGGGCCAAGGCGCTTGAGGAAAAGGTTCGCGTCGGTCACCGTGGGCTGCGTGCCACCTCGGCCGTAGCAGACAGGGCCAGGATCAGCCCCCGCGCTTTGCGGGCCGACCCGCAGGGCCCCGGCTTCCAGCCAGGCTAACGACCCGCCTCCAGCGCCGATGGTGTGAATATCCACGATGGACATCAACAATGACAGTCCTTCCAATGCGGTCTCAGAGGTGATATTGGGTTTGCCATCCACGATCAGACTCATATCGAACGAGGTGCCGCCCATGTCAACACACAGCAGATTGGGACGTTTGATGGCCCGCGAGAGCGCCATGCCCCCAATCGTGCCCCCCACCGGTCCGGAAAGAAGCGTATATACAGACTGCCTGCGAGCGGCCTCCACAGTCATGACCCCGCCGCTAGACTGCATCACGTACAGGGTAACTTCCACTCCCAGGTCGTGCATCTCTTTCCCCAAGCTTGCGAGATAGCGCTCGACAATAGGGGCGATGTAGGCGTTCATTATAGCCGTGGAGGCTCGCTCGTATTCACGCCACTCGCGGGCCACCTCATGCGAGAGCGTGACCGATAAGTCTGGAAGCGCCTCGGCTAGAATCTCACGGGCCCGGAGTTCATGCTGTGGGTAGGCGTAGGAGTGAATGAAGCAGACGGCAACGGCGTCAATGTTCTCCTCCTTGATTTTTCGGATGATGGGCTCAAAATCCTCTTCATGCAGTGGTTCCAGGACAGTCCCGTCCCACTTCAAACGTTCGCGCACCTCATGAACGTCACGGCGGGGCACAAGACGCTCCGGCTTTCGGTACTGGAGCGTATACAGTTCTTTTCGGTCGCCGCGAGCAATAGAGTAGGAATCGCGCAGGCCGGCCGTCGTAATCAAGAGGACCCGCGCTCCCTTTCTCTCCAGAAAGGCATTTATACCTACTGTAGTCCCATGCACCAAGAAACCGATATCGGGTAGGTTGGGAATTAGATCCTGGAGGCCATCAATGACCGCCCGTGCGGCGTTCTGAGGTGTTGAAGGCACCTTACCGGTGAAAACCTTTCCAGTCTCTTCGTCGGCTACAACAAAGTCCGTGAAAGTGCCACCAATGTCTACAGACACACGGTATTTAGCCATGCTTCGCCAAGCTCCTTTATGACTGATTACTGATGACTGATTACTGATTACCTCGACAATGTTAGATTCCAACCTGGGTGTCATTGCGAGGCGTGCTGTTTGCGCCGAAGCAATCCCCAGCGTGGTTGGAGATTGCTTCGCTCCGCTACTCAGAAACTTGGTTCGTAGTGGCGACTTTAGTCGCCTTTGCTGCCAAACGACAGCTAAAGCTGTTACTACGAACCTCGCCCAAGTTTCTGCCCCCTACGGATGGCGCGATGCGCCATGGAA
>JBAWAP010000406.1:0-3263 GCA_049589355.1 Anaerolineae bacterium | reverse complement strand
TCCATTTGCTGCTCGAGGCCCTGGAAGGCTCCCCTCAGCTCGCTCATGGCGGCGTCCTTTTCTGCCAGTGAGGCATTAAGCTTCTCTAGGAGAGCGTCACGCTGGGCCAGGGCAGCGTTGCGCTGGTCTAGCGCAGCCACCTGCTCAGATAGATCGGTCTGCAGCCGTTCAATTTCCGCATCGCGCCGACCTATCTCCTCAAGATAGTGACGTATTTCGTAGAGACTCGTCAGTACGACTTGTTGTCTTGCCTCGGGTAGAGGGACCTCAGAGCATAGACTTACCATGTACAGCGTCTCTGATGGCGACTTGGCAACAGCTTTGAAGAGATTCAGCTGACCCGCTACGGGTTTGTCGGCTCCCTCCATCTCCTCAGGAGAGAAGACGGCGCTCGCTATCCAATCATCTTGGCAGAAAGTCTTTACATATCGAAAATGGCCAGCTAGAGCTTCCTCAAACTCGTCGAACGTAAACTCCTTCGTGTGAAACGGGTTCCCTTCCACGTAGACGCCTCTATTGGGAGTGGAAACGATGAATAGGCCGTCCGGGCGCAAAGCACGCTTCACTTCGGCCAAGAAACGCTGATAGTCAGAGACATGCTCGATTGTTTCGAAGGACACGACCACATCAAATTGGGCATTCTGAAAAGGCAGCGATTGGACATCCCCCAACACATAGGTTGGTCGGAACCCAGAATGGTGCTTCTTTCCGTATCTTACCGCTTCCGGTGACCGATCCAGGGCCACAACCTCAGCTCCCCCAGCCGAACTCAAGAGATCAGCTCCGTAACCAACTCCGCTGGCTACATCCAAGACCCGCTTGCCTCCAACGAACCGAGTTGCGAATAGATAACGAACAATGTGCTCGGCATAGATCACCGCTTCGTGGTGAAAACGGGGTATCATGCGCTCACCAGTATCGGGTATTTCTACTTCACGCATCCTCGGCTTCCTGTAGTCTTTGCCGTCAAGAATTGTCCGAACCGCCCCTCTGTCTGGATAAGTTCAGCGGGGCATAAGTCCAGCCTGGTCATCATTCCCTAGAAGTCGCCCCGACTCGCCGTGGCTGCCGAGAACTCGAAGTGGCTCGATAGGTACTCGTCCACCACTTCCTGCGGCTTCCCCTCGGCGGCGATGACGCCTTGGTTGAGGAGGACGGCTCGCTCGCAGAAACGCTTCACGTTATCCAGGTCGTGGGTCACCAGGACGATGGTGACCTTGTCTTGCCGCAGCTTCTCGATGTGGGCGAAGCACTTGCGTTGGAACTCGGCGTCACCCACCGCCAGCACTTCGTCGACGAGCAGAATCTCCGGCCTAACGTGCACGGCGACGGCAAAGCCCAGGCGCACGTACATTCCCGACGAATAGGTGCGCATGGGCTGGCCGATGAAGCCTCCCAGCTCCGAGAACTCCACTATGTCCGGCAGCTTCTCCTCGGCCTCCTTGCGTGACAGGCCCAGGAGGACGGCGTTGAGGATGGCGTTCTCCCGTCCGCTAATCTGAGGATGGAAGCCCGCCCCCAGTTCCAGTAGGGGCGAGACGCGCCCCCGCACTGTGAGCTTCCCCTTGGTCAGAGGCGCCAGGCGGGAGATAATCCGCAGCAGGGTGCTCTTGCCGGCGCCGTTGGGACCGATGATTCCCACGCTCTCGCCGCGGCGGATGGTCAGCGAGAGATCCCTGAGCGCCCAGAACGGCTGCCTGGCCCGAGTGGCCTTCAGGAAGGTCGGCAGATGCAAAAGGGCCCTCTTCAACTCTACCATGCGCTGCGGGTAGAGTAAGTAGCGCTTGGAAACGTCCTTCAGGATGATGACCTCTTGGTCGCTATAGGACGGCCTCAAAGTGTCCCTCGAGAGTCTTGAATACAATGGTGCCCGCCACCAGGGCGACGGCTGTGAAGACAATGGCCGGCCAGATATCGGCGCCGGGGAGCTGGTCGTACAGAAACAGGTCCCGCCAGGCCTGAATGAGCGAGGCCATCGGGTTGAGATATATCAGGGGCCCCACCCTCTCCCTCAGCATGCTTAGCGGATACAGGATGGGGGTGAGGTAGAACCATAGGGTCAGCAAGACCTCCACCAAGTGCTCCAGGTCGCGCAGGAAGACGTTGAACGAGGCCACCAACAGGACGGCCCCCGCTAGCATCAGAAGCTGGATGGCCATGAGCATGGGGACGCCGAGCAGCCACTCGGGGCTGGGGTGGTAGCCCGCGACCGCCAGAAGCAGCACCAATATCGGGATCGATAGGACGAAGTGAATAAGCTGGCTGGTAATGGCCGACAGAGGTAGGACGAACCGGGGGAAGTAGACCTTCTTGAGCAGGGCAGCATTGTTGGAGAAGGAGGCGGCGGAGGACTGGATCGAGGACTGGAACCAGGTCCAGGGGAACAATGCTGACAGTAGGAACAGGACATAGGGAACATGCTCTCCGAAGTTCACCCGCATCACGGTATTCAGGGCGAAGGAGAAGATCAGGGCCTGGAGTAAGGGTTTGGCCAGGGTCCACAAGAAGCCAAGGATAGTGCCCTCATAGCGCAGCTTCACGTCTCGCACCGTCAGGAGCAGCAAGAGCTCCCACGTGCGGGTCAGCTCCTTGAGGTTCACCCGCCCTAGCGAATCAGCGTAGCTAGCGGACGCCGCCGCGGCCACAGACCCCCCAATACATTCGCAATGTCACATTGTAGACTAGCAGGCCAGAGGCCACCAATCAAGGAGAGGCTGACCGCCCGCAAGGTCGCTTGCCTTGGATACCACCGGAAGGTACAATACCCCTAGCCTGGTTCAGGCTGAGGTCTATGGTAAAGGAGAAGCTCAAGGGCCTCATTCTCGGCGGTGGCAAGGGCGAACGCCTGCGTCCCTTCACCTTTTCCGGTGCCAAGCAGTTGGTGCCCATCGCCAACAAGCCCGTCCTTTTCTACGCCATCGAGGACCTGGTGAGCTGTGGCATCACCGACATCGGCATCGTGGTGGGCGACATGCGGGCGCAGTTGGAGAAGGCGGTGGGCGATGGCGATCGCTTCGGTGCCAGAGTGACCTACATCCAGCAGGAGGCTCCTCTGGGTATCGCCCATGCTGTCAAGATCGCCGCCGGTTTCCTGGCCGGCCAGCCCTTCGTCCTCTATCTGGGCGACAACCTGGTGCTGGGCGGTGTGGATACCTTTGTCCAGCGCTTCCGCAGCGATTCCAGCAACTGCCAGCTTCTTCTCTGCCGGGTGGACACCCCTCAGAGCTTCGGCGTGGCCGAGCTGGTGGACGGCCGGGTGGCGC
>JBAWAP010000405.1:0-3126 GCA_049589355.1 Anaerolineae bacterium | reverse complement strand
GCCAAGAGCGTCATCCAGAAAAACACGGTACACGTCAACTTGCGTTGACGCACATCCCCCGCATTCCGGCTGCGCGCCAAAGTTGTCAGCACGCTGGATGGCAGCAACTGGCTCATCAGGTTTTGGTTGAGCGTCAAGGCCGGCGGTTTGACCTTGGCGCGGCGTTCCTTGGGCGTGGCCTGATTGAACCGTTGACCTTTGCGTTGGGTCTTCGGTTGAGGCTTGGGTTTTGGCTTCGATGCCGTTCTACCCATGGTGAGTCCCTCCGGGCAAAGAATAGGTTGACAGCACCCCTTTATACCCGGAAGTCCCATTTTAGTCCAGGCGGGCTGCTCTCCTGGTCTGAAAGTTCAAAATCAGCTTAAGTTGACACTAATGCATGGGGATAGTGGGACAGCCATCATCAATGCCGAGTTGCTGACAGCTCAGGGTTATTTGGATTTCTGAATCGAGCCACGGGCGGAGTGCAGGCTTCGTCGTTAGCTCAGCCGAACGGCGCGAGCATGCAAAGGCGGACTGGCGTCCGCACTCCCGCCCTGGCGGGCCGAAGGAGGAAAGATGTTCGAGCGAAGTACGATCCACGATATCCTCGGCGATCTGGTGGTCTACCGCAACCTGGAGCCATGCGAGGCCAGGGTGCCTGGGCTGAGCAAGCTCAGAGCCCGGCTAGGTCTGGAGTCCGGGCGCATCCCGCGCAAGGCGGAGCCGGAATACGCCGCCGTGGTGGTCCAAATCCTGTGCGCAGCGCAGGCGCTACGCCTGCCGGGCCGGCCCCTGGAGCGGCTGCTCTACCTGGGCGACACCCTGATGAACGACCGTGGGGCGATCAGCAACCTACGTGCTCACTTCCCCACCCTGGGCTTCATTGGGTGCGACGAGGCCGGCGCGCCCCGCCGGGTCCAGACGGACGAGGGGGTGATGACCGCCAACCGCTGGGAGGCCCTCATGGACTTTGTGCGCTGGGTGGAGAACCAGGGTTTTGCCCTCGACGAGGAGACGGCGGCTGTCATTGACCTGGACAAGACCGCCTTTGGGGCCCGGGGCCGCAACGACGGGACCATTGATGCCGCCCGGGTGGAGGCGGTGCGCCGGACAGCCGAGGAGGTGCTGGGCGGTGCCTTCGACGAGGCCACTTTCCTTCCCATCTATAATGAGTTGAAGCGGCCAGCCTATCACCCCTTCACCGCTGATAATCAGGACTACCTGACCTACATCTGCCTGATGGCAAGTGCAAGCGTCTACCCCTTCGACCAGCTCCTGGACGACCTGGCCGCCGGACGCCTGGCCTCCTTTGACCAGTTCATCCAGGCCTGCGACCGGAAGATACGACAGGAGGAAGGACACCGGCTGCTCCCGGTCCACCGGGAGGTGTATGGCAATTTCTGCCGGGGTGACCCGACGCCCTTCAAAAGCTTCCGCTATCGCGAGTATCAGGCGACGGTGGCGCGGATGGACGCGCTGCCGGAGGAGACCGAGCCAGCGGAATTGTTCAAACACGAAATCGTCCTCACTCCTGAGGTGCTGGACGTGGCCCGTCTGTTCAAGGAACAGGGTATGCTCCTCTTTGGCCTGACGGACAAGCCCGACGAGGCTTCCATCCCACGGCCGGAACTGGCCGCCCAAGGTTACCTCCCCCTGCACCGGGTCACGATGAAGGTGGTGGGGAATTCCATTTACAATGACCTTGTTCATCTCACGTAGATGGGATTGGTGATGATCCATCCTCATCGCCTGTGGCCTCAATCACTTTGGCTTTGGTCACGCGAATGAGATCTTCCACCGTCATCCCCAGGTTGATCCCCCGACACCCAGCGCTGACGAGGACACGCTTGAGCTCGGTTGCTGGTCGGTCAATGTAGACGTCGAAGCCTTGATTGAGTAGCGCCAGGGCAGAGATGCCTCCCACCTCGAGCCCTGTCAGCGATTCCGCTTCCCTGTAGGTCGCCATGCGCAGCTTCTTCCCCCCCACGGCTTTGGCTAGCAGTTTGAGGTCGAGTTCGCGGTCGCCGGCTATCATCACCAACAGCGGCCTGCCCTGTTTGCGCACCACGATCAGGGTCTTGTAGACCTGACTGGCCGGCGCGCCCACCACCTGGGCTACTCCCTCGGCAGAGTGAATCTCTGGCGGAAAGGTGTAGGTCTCGTATGGCACCCCGCGGGCGTCAAGCATCCGCATGGCGTTATTCTTGTCGGCCATTGCCACCAAACTCCATGCACAGGTGTCTCTTTGGTCTCAGCGTGTCCAAGAAGTATGCCACAATCCGCCCAATTAGTCAACCCATTACCAGATACCATGGCCTTAACTTGCACCACAACCGTCCACCAATGAGCGAGGGACTTTCAATGAGCACCTACGGTTTCAGAATCCTTGTCGTGTCCCCATACCGGTAGAATGATCTGGCAACTCATACAAGTTGTAGCTCAGGGACACCTTATTAACACCATCTGTTGTGTGTTCGCACAACGATTTCACACGGTTTCTAGAAATTTTAAGGTAAGTTCATGGGTTTTCAGGTTGAAAATTCAGGGAAAGTGTGGTATAATAGAGTCATCATTATCTGATCAATGCGTATCTTTAAGGAGGAGCTGCCATGTCCATGAGAACCAGGCTTTTGAAGGCAAAAGCGACGCAGCAGGTATTCTGCGCGGCGGACGTAACTCTGGATTTAACGAGCAGAGAAATCAGGGGATGTAACGGCAATAATAAGCTTACTCCCAAAGAATGCGAATTACTCGCGCTGTTTATGAGCTATCCAGGGCGAGTGCTCAGCCGCAAGTTACTAATGAAGGAGGTTTGGGAGACCGACTTCCTGGATGACACCAGGACTCTAGAAGTCCACATCTGTTGGCTGCGGCAGAAGATCGAAGAGGATCCTCATAACCCCCAGAGGCTGCGCACGGTCCGAGGTGTTGGTTACCGCTTTGGATAGTGCGGCTATCTCACTCTTATCCATTTTCCCCTATCGGCCTTGTGGGTGTGCTTACGTTGCCTCCCTCCCATTCTGGACGGTAAGCATTTCACGATGCCTTTTCCCCTGGCTCTTCTACCCGTAAAGCAATTTCAGTAGTTCACAATTTGGCGAGAGATACTTCCAAGGTGTTGGCTCAACTCTCCCTGTGCAGAGG
>JBAWAP010000404.1:0-1805 GCA_049589355.1 Anaerolineae bacterium | reverse complement strand
GTGCATTACATGATTCTTACGAAGCGCCGGCCGAGTAGGAGCGACTTGTGTTGAGCTTGTCGAAACAAGCGACGTATCGAGGCCAAGCGGGGTGTCTGTGGAGCCGCTCGCTTGGTTTCGATACGCTTCGCTACTCAACCGGCGCTCGCTCCCCTGACACTGTAAGAAATGCGTAATGCTCCCGTTGCCTTGTACGATCATATTATAAACAAATCTTCCCTGCCCTTGCCAAATGCAAACAAGGCATTTTAGAAGGGAGACAATCTCTGCCGGCCCAGCAGGGATCATCTTATACACCAGGTGATGATGTTGATCCTGTCGAGCTGTCTGCTGACCTGAGCTCTGGCTTCGATTTTGATCCCGCCAACTGTGGCCCCTGTGGTAAGGGCCATGAGGTCCCATTTGGAGGCCGTAAGGTAGAAAGCGATGGACTCGAACTTGTACTGCAGCTCGGCGGAGGAGGGCGTCTCCTGGTAGAACTCCAGTTTCTCAGGATCGCATCCGTCGTCCCTGGCGATGTACTTCATCAGGTCCTCGTCTACTTCCTCGCCCAGGGCGATGCTGAAGAAGTTAATCCCGCCAGACGTGCCTGTGCAGGCTGTGTCTGCCTGGTCCTTGGCGTATTGCTTACAGAGGGACTCACATGGAGGGTGGGAACAGCCGGTGCAGGCGTTGGCTTCGCCGTCGGAGAGGAGCACTATCACCTTGACCGAATTCTCCCGGCCATGCCCTGTGGGGGGCGGCTGCAGCTCCTGGGCGGCGGTCGCGATGGCGTCGCCGATGTTGGTGTAGCCATCAGCCGTCATGCCATTGATCTCATTCCTCACATCGGTGAAAACGGTGGTCAGCCCATGGTCAAGGGTGGCGCTGGTGGAGTAGGAGACTAAACCGACCTTGTGAGAATTCGCCTCCCCTTCGCCGGAGCTATCTTCCAATATGTCAACGAAGGCCTTGGCTGCGATCTTGGCATTGCCTATCGGTTGATCGTCTTGAACCCATTCGTCCCATCCGTCGTCGGCCATTGACCCGGAGCGGTCCAGCACCAGCATGGCGTCCACCAGGTTGCCTCCCGCCTCTGCCCCTTGGTTCGTTATGGTGATGGGGATGGTCAGACTGCCGACGGGGACGTTGATGGTGACGGTGCCCGTGATCTCGCCAAGGTCGGTACACTTGAGGTGGTGAAGGGTGTACTCTATGGCGGCGTCCGCAGCATAGTAGTACTTTACTTCCTTATCAATCTCCCGGGAGATGAGCAGCTTGCTGCTGATGGAGGCCAGGAAAGGGACGATGAGCAGGAGGCCCAGGCCCAGCGCAGCCAGGGCCGAGGGCAAGGCTTGACCCGATGTGCCCGCCAGCAACCTTCTCAGCTTCGACCAGGAAGCAAAAGGAGCGTCAACCGAAGCTCCCACATTGACGTGATAAATTTCGTCAGCCATGGATTCACCCCTTTTTGGTAAGAGACATCTGGACGCATTACCGGCCATTTATCTCCACGTTATCAATATAGAAATAGGCGCCTGATGCGACGCAGTCCTTGTGCTGCCTCACACACGTACAATTCTGCCCATGACAAGTCGTCTGGTCACATACCCAACTCGCCTGCCACGTGCTGCAATGCACATTGGTCTCGAATTTGGTGTAAAGATCGCACACGGTTCCCCCCGCATGGACCGGTATCTCATAGGGTTGAAACCCCACAGTATTCTGTGACCAGGTTTGCGCGGTCTCCCAGTGTATGCCATCGGGGCTGGCGAGAAGTCTCGCCACGTCGCTCCCTTGGAAGTTCTCGACCTTCGCGTCCAATT
>JBAWAP010000403.1:0-10867 GCA_049589355.1 Anaerolineae bacterium | reverse complement strand
GTGCTCTTGTTGAGCCAGCAACAGAGGGATGTCATCAACTCGTTCACTAATCACGGTAAGCATCTCGGTCATACCGAGAGCTTACCACAATTCTCGAAACTTGTCCAAATTTGAGCGAACCAAAGGTATAAGTTGGGCAGCATAGGCTTCTCTGCGCCGTAGCCACGTTTCATAAATGCCTTTCCAGCGACTAAAGTCTGCGCGGGTCTCGTCGTACTCATCATAGTGTGCTAACTTGCCTGACATGAGCGCCGCGTAAAAGTCCTCACTGAGAATGCCATACTTCTCTTCGTAAAGAGTCATGCGGCGTTCGAGCAGCTTCATTTCTATAACCAATTCGTGAAGTTCCATGTCCTTCTCTCCATACGTCCTCGCAGGATCAGTGATGCTGAGCCCGCACTTGTATCACGCCTGCCGCAAGGGCGCGCAGGATCTCCGATACCGATGGCCGCTTGCCGTACATGAGAAGCCCCATGCGGAAGACCTTGGCCCCGGCCTGCATGGTCCCGCCGTCTCGCCCGTTTGCCAGCTTTAGGCCAAAGCGAGTGCGGGTTGAACTTCACGCGCCGGTACGGGCCGTGGCGCGGGAACACCATATAGCATACCTTCAGCACTAATGTCTTCATCAATGTCAGGCCAATGCACCCCTTCACCATCTCCAATAATCTCGTAATTCGCACGCTGTTCAGGGGTTGCCTCCGACAAGCGCCATGACCATGCCAGAGGTACGCTAATGGCACGCCCGTCGGTCAGATAGGCTGTGATGGTATCCTCAGTAACGCGAATGTCTTTTATCAGGATCTCTGCCCTAACCACAGTGTTCATGCCACGCCTCAATAATCTTCTCTTGATTCTTCTGAATGATTTCGCGGATCCTGTTCAACTCTTTGGGAGAAAAGCGGCGGTTTCTGCTCAAGGCAATGGGGTCAAGCCAGAACTTGCAGGTCATTCTGCCCTGTTGGACGTGTACATGCATGGGCTCATTGCAGTCGAAGCTGTAGAAGAAGAAGCGATTGAGGGACCAGGAATGTTTTTGACTGTTGGCATAGAAGACCTACTGCAACTAGACAGAGCAGACAGAGCATGCAAGATGTGCGTGTCAAGCATGATTCAGTATACATCAACGAGCCGAAAGATGCAAACACAATTCAATGTCTGCCCCTTAACCTTGACACTCATCTTCGCAGGATCAATGATGCTTGGCCCGAACACACATCACGCCTGCCGCAAGGCATGCAGGATCTCCGATACCGACGGCCGCTTGCCGTACATGAGAAGCCCCATGCGGAAAACCTTGGCCCCGGCCCACAGGGTCCCGCCGATACCCAGGATCAACAGGATCAGGCTGATGGCGATCTGGTAGGGCGGTACTTCGGTCATGCCCAACCGCTGCAGCATCATCACCGGCGAGGTAAATGGTACGTAGCTGAGGATCTGGACCAGCAACGAGTTGGGGTTTGTCCAAATGAAACCACTGACTATGAAGGGAATAGCCGTCAGGCCGGAGAAAATGCCAGCGATTTGCTGTCCTTCTCGGGCCGAGGTGCCCAGGGAGCCAGCGCTGGCCATCAGGGTGGCGAAGAGGAGGTAACCCAGGAGGAAGTAAACCAAGGCCAGCACGATGGTTATCAGGTCCAGGTTGATGGCTCCGAAGAGGGCCAGGCCCGTGACTGCTATCCCAATCAGCGCCCAGGCACAGCCTAGCCAGAAGATGATCTGGGCCAGCCCCAGAGCTCCCAACCCCAGGATCTTGCCAGCCAGAAGCTCCATCGGTGTCAACGAGGAGAGCAGGATTTCGATCACCCGACTCTCTTTCTCCTCGCTGACTCCCTGGAGCAGGAAGCCGGAGGAGGTGAAGATGGCCATCACCAGCAGGATGGAGAAGGCGTAGGGGATGGCGATGTTGGCCACGAAGCTGGCGGTGTCGTCGCTGCTCTCACCCTCCGGACTGAGGGATACCGGCAGTAGATTCATTGGAGCGCGCACTCGGGCTCTGAGATCTGCGTCTACCTGTCCAGCCAGCAGGTGATCAACCAGGAAGGGAGGAATCCGCTCCTCGCTCATGGAGATGGCCGTGGTGAGCCCTCGCCCTTTACTGTAGCCGATGACCCGTCCCGTGTCCAGGTAATCCCCAGGAATCAGCAGGTAGGTCTCGATCTCGTCGGCGAACAGGGCTTCCTGCGCTGCCTCCTCGTCCGGATAGGGGATGAAGAGATCCTCGTACTCGGGCAGCGGCGGCGTGAAGAGGCCGACTTGGTCAACGTAGCCCACCGGCTTCGGCGTCCCTACGAACTGCCGCTCGAAGAAGGCACCGGCCTGGCCGCCGAAGTAGGCGGACACGATCAGTCCTATGATCCCTAGCAGGGGTATGGCCAGGGTGGCGATGATGAAGCTGGGCCGCTTCAGGCTGACAATGAACTCGTGTCGTGCTACCTCCAGGATCTTACGCATCGTTCTCCTCCACGACTCGGATGAAGATCTCTTCCAGTGGCGGCATCGCTACCTCGAAGCGCTCGACGGGGACCTCCAGTTCGACCAACTGGCGCAGGATGTCCTGAGGCGAGACGTCGTCCTCCAGAACAATGAGGCGGTCCCGCTCGCGCTGCTCGATCCGCCGCGCCCCGACCAGGCCGTCCAGGGGGCCCGGGCAGCGCACCAGCACACCGTGTTCGGCGTAGCGGGCCTTGATCTCCTCCAGTGGCCCGTAGAGCACCCGCCGTCCCTCGTCAATGAGCAGGATACGGTCGCACATCCGCTCCACCTGGTTCATCATGTGGGTGCTGAGCACCACCGTCTTGCCGCGCTCTCGCAAATCCCAGATCAGCTCCTTGACTTGCTCGGTGCTGATGGGGTCCAGCCCCAGGAAGGGCTCATCCAGGATCACCAGCTCCGGGTCATGGACCAGGGTGGCCACCAGTTGCGCTTTCTGCTGCATTCCTTTGCTGAGGGCCTTGACCTTGCTACTGCCCTCCCCTCCGAGCCCCACTCTTTCCAGCAGCATCTCAGCCCGCCTTCGAACCAGCTTACGATCCATCCCCTTCAACACCGCCAGGTAGGTGAGACATTCCATGAGCTTGAGATTGTGGTAGAGGCCCCGTTCCTCAGGCAGGTACCCGATGCGCTCTTGAGCTTCGTGGCCCAGGGGATGGCCCAGCAGGCAGATGGTTCCCTCGTCGGGCTTGATGATGTCCATGAGCATGCGAATGGTGGTTGTCTTGCCGGCCCCATTAGGGCCCAGCAGGCCGAAAATCTCGCCCTGCTCGACCTCCATATCCAGGTGATCCACCGCCACCAAGCCGTCGAATCTTTTAGTCAAATTGCTGGTCTCGACAGCGATCATCTATTCTCGCTCCTTTATCTGTTTGCGAACCAAACCCGATAGTCTTCGACGATTTGATGGTTGGGTGAATCCTCGTCCACAACCACTCTTCACAAACAAACAGCCCATCCTCTTGCGGTGGATGGGCTGACGAAGCTTCACTGGCCCGTCGGTCGTCGGATGGATACAGGGAGTTCGATCGGCAATAGCATGCCATAGCGCATCCTCCCTACAAAAAGAAACGAAAACCGTTAGTTGTTCTTACCCCCTGTCCCTCGATCTAAGCATAGCACATAAAATGCATATTGTCAATCTCTCGTATTCACTCCTCGTTCAAAGTTCCAGTGTCTGATCCCGTGCCAGCGGGATTGGCTCGCAACCCAGCTCGCGCACCCTGGCGACGAAGCCATCAACATCGGCTGGGCGGTGGTAAAAGAGGATGTCCCAGTCGTAGTGCACTGGTATGACCATCTGCGGCGAGATGACCTCTACCACCCGCAGGGCAGCTTCTACGTCCATAGTCATCATCCCGCCGATGGGCACCATCAGCACGTCGGGCCGCAAGCCCCGCCAGGCTTCCTCTAGCAATAAGGTGTCGCCCAAATTGAGCAGTGACTTACCCTCCAGGGTGAACAAGAACGCAATAGCTCCGAGTCCCACCTTGCCCGGCTTGAAGGTGAAGGTCCGGCCTGGTAGGGTGAACGTGAGGCCACCGTGCTGGGTCGGCACACCTCGGATGGAGATTCCGTTCACTTCCACTGTCTCGCCGGGGGCGATAGAGACTACAGTTAATCCCTTGCGCCGCCATTGCTTGGCCAGCGGTGGACCACAGACGATGGGCGCACCGCTGGCTCTTGCCACCCGGGGCGCATACTCGGCGTGGTCTGCATCCCCGTGGGTCACCAGGATCAAGTCAGCCCGCTCCCAAAGTTGACGCGGAATCAACGAATTGAGCCGCCGCCAGCGCAGGTCCTGGCCTGGGTCCAGGATGATGGTCTTGCCCTCGCCTTCGATGATAAAGGCATTGTACCCGTAGTAGGTCAGCTTCATCTCAGTGTCCTCCAAAACCTACTGTCGTTCCCTTGGTGGCGAACTCCAGCAGTGTGGCTCCCACGAAGAAGGCCAGAATCAAAAGCGCCCGTCCCTCCCGCATGCGGTAGAGCACCTTAGGCCCGTAGTAGAGCTGCAACACGAAGGACCAGGCTCCTACGAAGAGAGTCCAGTAGGGCACCCAACCAAGGAGCACACAAGGCCCCACACCGTAGCAAGTCGTCTTCCAGGCATTGAGGAATGTCCCTTGCCCGCCCAGGGCGCGAAAGATCAGATGCACGAACCCGGTCAGGAACAGGGCAATGACCACGGCCAGCCCCAGGATGAGCAGCGCCTCAATGAAGTAGGCTACTGTTCCCAGCCGAGGAAGTAGGTAATCCCGGGTGACTTTGCCAGCCCAGGATCTGGGCCTGATAGGTGGACGTGCGGTCGGTGCTCCCCCAGCCCAGATAATTCACAATAGGGGTGAAGAAGGCGATGACCGCCGACACCTGAAGGAGGAATACAAAGGGCTCGCGGTATCCTTCTTGCCTAACCCCTTCGAAGAACTTCCCCGGCTCTTTCAGCATCCAAAGCAGTTTCCTGAACATCTTCTCACCTCCATGATATTTACTCTCGCACACAACGATAGCCGTGGCGGGGATTTCCCCAGCCCTTTGGTTGGTAACTGATCACCCCGCCGTATCGCCCCCCTCCGGTGTAGGGGACGTACCAGGCTTTTTTCTCATCGTATTCGTCGGCCGACCAGTAGTAGATCGGCTCCTCGTCCGGGGCCCATAGTGGGGTGTCCTTGTTGGGCTGTCTCTTGCAGGTAGCGCTCCCAGACTCGCCGTCCCAGGTGCACCCGGCGTTCTCGCCGCCTCGGACGAGGGAGCGAACGATCTCGTCGGTGGTGGGCATGCGCCAGATGTCCTGCGGCTCAACCATCAAGGTCATGCCATCCTCGCTCAGGTAGCGACAGAGGCCAGTCGTCTCCATATCTTTCATTGTGGTGTGTCGGTTCTCGTAGCCCGGCTTGTCCCCGAAGCCTATCGGTGGCACGCCATAGAGAGCAAGGTGGTCCCAGGAAAGATGCCCATCCCACGGTTGCGTCCAGTTCCACCCCGGCCCTTTCGGAGCCCAAATGAGGGTCACGCCGTTGCCCTCGATGAGCCGTGCGCCCCGGTCGCCATCGTCCACGCGGGTCAGGAGAAGGGGAGCGAAGTACGCTGAGATGGCTACAACCACCAGCAGCGGGATGCCGACGGCCAGCACGTAGCGCAGGTTACGACGAAGCCAGCTCTTCGGTGGCGTCCAACCCTCAGCGCGCCGCTGCCGGCGGTAGCGGCCTTCCAGGAGAAACAGCACGCCGGTGAGGATGAGTAAGCTGCTGATGGGGAACGTGCCCAGAATCCATTTCAAGGACAGCCAGCCCCGGGCGGCAGCCAGCCTCCACCACCAGGCGGTAAAGGCCCCGCCAATGATGATGAGCAACCAGCCCCCGACCCGGGGCCACGTCAGCGCCACCAGCGTTAGGGCCAGGCAGGCAGCGGCGAAAATCAGATAGCGCATTGGGTGGGGAAATGGCATTCCCCAACCCTCGTAGTACATCTCCCCCACTCCCCAGTATGTCCAAAACGTGGTTGTCAGGATCACCAGTCCCATGGCGATGTAGCCGGGAAACCTGCGTTTGAATTCCGAAAGAGTCAAGATCCGCCTCCTGAACTTGTTACAGAACCACGCTTTCTGGCCAGGGCTCTTGCTTTGAAGTTCCCCAGAGCTGGCTAATGTATTCTATTGAGAAAAGGTCCTGCAATACGTGCAGCCAATATGTGCCGTTGTCCGAAAGAACTATCCCATCCCCATCATCCTTCTTCAAGAACCCGAGGAGAGAAAACAACTTTATATACTTTCCGTAGACTCTGCCAAACTCTTTTCCAAATCTTTTCTGGAAATCGCTTCTTTTGAACCTCGTCTCATAAATCCTCCAGTAAAGCCAGCCTGCCATCTGCATGTTTTCTGTCAGATCAAGTGACAGGGCAATTGGCATCCTCCCATTTTCGAGTGCCCTAATATACTCTTGAACGTTGAAGGTGTTGAGGTAGAAAACGTCCTTGAGGTAAGAGCCTCCGCTTGCACCAAGACCAACGTAGAGAGGCACTGTCACGGAGCAATATTTTGGAACTCCTGGCCTGGTGAAGGCCCAAACAGAGGTTCTCTCAAAGCCTGCGTCATAAAAGATCCTCTCCAGGATGTCAAGCATCTTTCTTCTTTTGAAGAAGCTGGAGATGCTGTGGTTGCTTTCCTTGGCAGTCCGTCCCATTTTGGTGTAGGGAAATCTGAAAAGCGGGTAAGCTGCCACCTGATCAACGCCCATCTCGACCAGGGTGCGGCCAGCTTGCTCTACCTCGCCATAGGTTTGACCAGGCAAGGCGAAGATGAAATCCGCATTGACGCATTTGAATCCGTTGCTAACAGCTCGACCGACTGCTGTCATGACGTGCTTGACAGAATATGGCCTGTGGAGAGCCTTCAAGTGGTGGTCTTGAAGAGCCTCCACACCGATACTTAGATGCCTCACTCCGAGGGAGCTAATGGCATTTAGAGTATCTAAGGTCAAGTCATTTGGATGGCTCTCCATGTGTATGTCGCACTGCATATTGAAGGCTTCAAAGACATGCTCCAGAATCTTATCGAGACCACTATAGAGCATTGTGGTGGGCGTTCCGCCACCGATGTAAAAGGAAGTCACAGGTCTATTGCCAATTAGCTCGGAATAGAAAGCAATCTCTTTCTTAACAGCATCTGTGTACCTTTCCGCTACCTCAGGATGATAAATCTCCTTGTTGTAAGGACAGTAAGGGCAGATTTGGCGGCAGAAGGGGATATGGAGATAAAGACCGAATTCGTCTATATCCTGAAGCCTGCTCTCGAGCAAGGGAATCTTGCTCTCAAGTGCGACATAACTCTGTTTGGTTAACAATCTCTTAAGTTGGGTTCTCAGGAAGCTTTCAAGCCACATCGTATCAATCCCCCGATCCTTATTTCCCCCTCTTTCTAAAGTCCCAGAGCAGCAGGGAAGGCACGCTTTCCGCATAGTCCTTCCACGCCTCACCGAAGCGCTGGGCCAGGGCCTGCTCCTCCAGGCGTGCCCGCCAGGCCATACTGGGCAGGAAGGCGACGAGGGTAAACAGAATGCCCAGGATGCTTCTCAACAGTACATCGAGTGCCAGCATGGTTGTGGCGAAGCTTACGTACATGGGGTGACGCAACCTGGCATAGATGCCGCTTGTGACCAGCTCTGTCACCGGCTCGATCTCTCCACCAAAGCCTCGCTTCAGGGCCAGAAGCGATAGCAAGTTGATGGCCAGTCCCAGCCCAAACAGCGGGTAACCCACCGCTCGTGCCGTCGCTTTAGCTATCGGCAGCCGCCAGATTGGCAGTACAGCGCAGTTAAGCAACCCCACGCCCAGCATGATCAAATGAGCTTTCTTCTCCAGTCGGTCTTTCATTGTTATATTCCCTCGCTTCCAAGGAGTGGTGCTATCTGGATCGCTGCCAGTAGACTAGGAATAGAATTCCCGCTGCCAGCGGAGGGAGGCCCAGGGTCAGGCACATCAGTACCAGACCCGAGGCGGCGAGGCTCCCCAAGACAAAGGTGCGCATGATGAAGCTCAAGGCTACGATGCCTTCCAGCGCTAGCAGCGCTCCTCCGATGCCTTCCCAGCGCCAGGCCACGAGCGTGCTCAGGGTGAAAACGCCCCCTGGCACCAAGATGTGCATGAGCCAGTTGAATAGCCCGGCATTCTCCACGTACGCCGAGCCGATGCCAAACCAGAGCCAGAAAACTATGGTGATTATCATCAAAACCCGCGCTGTCGAGCGCTGCCATGCGTATTGAACCTTCGTCATGTTTGCCTCCCTAATTACTGGACAAGGCCGCAAGCCTGCGGATCTCGCGCTCCAACTGCTGGGCCGCCTGGGCGTGGTCCATCCCCGGCGGGAAGCGCAGTGGCGCTCCGATGGTCACCTCCACCGGCCCACGGCGGGGAACCCGTGACCCCTTGGGGAGGATCGCATACACACCGCGCAGGTGGATGGGGACTACCGGCACTCCCAACTCCACGGCCAATAAGCCCACCCCCGGCTTGAAGGGCTGTATCTCCCCGCTTAGGGAGCGGGTCCCCTCGGGGAAGATCAGGACCGACCAACCGCGGTCAATCAGGTCCACGGTATGCTCCATGCTGGGCCGCGCGTTTCCCTGGCGGGCCATGGGGAAGCTGCTGGAGAGAAGGGCGGTGAGGCTCCCCAGCAGGGGATTGACGAACCAATAGTCGGCCGCCGCAGCCACCGACAGCCGCCAACGATACCTTCTGGGAAGCACCTTCAGCACCACCAGGGTGTCCAGATGGCTGGTGTGGTTGGCGGAGAAGAGGAGGGGACCGGAGAGGTCCTCCAGGTTCTCCAGCCCTCTCGCCTGGATGGGGCAGAGGAGGGCCAGGAGAGGGTCCATCAGCGTCCGTTGGAGGAGGGTCCGCGCCGCCCTGGCCGGGAAGCCCAAGGGCCACTCTGGGAAGAGCGTTAATGCTTCAGCCCTCTGGACATCGGCCAAGATGGCCTCCAGGTCTCCCACCGTAGCCTGGGAAGAGAGGCGTCCCTCCTCTACATGGATCCCCATCTCCTCCTCGATGAGGCAGAGGAGTTCCACGATGGAGAGGGAATCCAGGCCCAGGTCCAACCCCAAGGTGCTCTGAGGGCTGATCTCCTTCCGGGGAACCCCCGCGGTTTGAGCTACCAGATCCGCGCAGGTCTACCTCGACTCGCTTTTTGGTGACCTCTGGTCGTTCCTTGCCCACCTTCTCTTCCTTGCCCAAGGCTTCCAAGACTTCGTGGCGCTTCACCTTAAGGGTGTGGGTGCGGGGGAAGTCCTCCCCGGGCCATACGGTAAACCCCCGGATCTGCTGGTGTGGGGCCAGGAGGCGGTTCGTCTCCCGGACAGCCTGCTCCACGCCCTCCGGATCGGCGGCCAAGACCACCGCGTGGACCTCCACTCGCCCGTCCTTCTGGGGCAACCCAACCACCACCGCCTCTTGGATCTCCGGCCGTAGGTTGAGGCAGTTCTCTATGTCCTCGGGGTAGACGTTCATGCCATCGGCCAGGACGATCAGGTTCTTCTTGCGGCCTTTGAAATGGAGGTATCCGTCCGGGTCCAGGTAACCCAGGTCCCCGGTACAGTACCAACCATCTCGGTAGGCCCGTTTAGTGGCCTGAGGATTGCGCCAATAGCCGACGCTGACGTTCTCCCCCCGGATGAGGATCTCCCCGTCAGGGGCGATGGCCACCTCCTGGCCCGGGGGGACCCGCCCCACCGTACCGAGCCGGCGGTGGCGGAGATCGCTGCCGGTCACCAGGGCCGTAGCCTCGGTAGTCCCATAGCCCTGGAGTACAGGTATCCCCAGGTTCTCCCACTTCTGGGCTAGGCTGGGATCCAGATAGGCGCCGCCACTGGCCAGGAACTGGAGGTGGCCGCCTAGCTCGCGGTGAACTGACCGGAAGAGGAACTTGCGGGCCCCCATGGGAAGGTGGGGAGCCAGGCGGTGTAGGAGACGCCAGAAACCAACGCGGCCCCGTCTTTCCATCTCGCGCTCGATGCGGCTCATGAGCAGTTGGAGGGCCTGGGGAACCAAAGCCATGGCGGTGATCCCCTCCCTGCGAAGGGCGCGCATTACTATGTGAGGCTGGCGGCTGGGGAGATAGATAGTGCTGGCCCCGCTCCGCAGGGGGATCAACAGGCCCACGATTTGCTCATACATGTGGCTCAGAGGCAGGAGGGAGAGGACCGTGGTCTCCGGGTCTACGGGCATCATCTGCAGTGCCGTTTCCACGTTGGAGATCAGGTTGCGGTGGGTGAGCAGTACCCCCTTGGGCTCCCCGGTGGTGCCTGAGGTGTACATAATCTCCGCCAGGTCCTGGCCCTTGATCTGAGGTTCGCGGAAAGCCCCCTGAGCGTGATAGAGGAGACGGCGCAAGTCCTCCACCTGCAGAGTCGGAACGGATAGACCATGCGCTGAGTCCAGAATGGATTTGGAGAGCAGGGCCAACGCTGGCTCCGTTTGTGTGGCTACTTTGGCCGCGAAGTCCGAGGTGCTTCCCACGTCCAGGGGCACGACCACTCCGCCGCCAAGGAGGACGCCCAGGTAGGCAATGACCCAAGACGGGGAGTTGGGTGCCCAGAGGAGCACCCGGTTCCCCGTCTCCATCCCCCGATTTTGAAGGAGGCCGGCCATGCATTGCGCCTGCTTCCACAATTGATGGTAGGTGTACTTCTCCAAACGCATCCCGCTGCGCATCTTGAGGGCTAGGCGGGGGCCATGCTCCCGAGTGGCGTTCTCTAATAGTTGGCCTATGGTCTCCATGTGCGCTCTATCCTTTCTTTACAGGCCCCCACCCCCAGCCCCTCCCGCCCCCCCTCGGTCCCCCCCAACTCTGGGGGGGAAGTGGGGGAGGGGAGGGCAGTTC
>JBAWAP010000402.1:0-18343 GCA_049589355.1 Anaerolineae bacterium | reverse complement strand
GGGCGAGAAGCTGGGTGTAAGGCGAAACCAGCGGTGAATTGGATAATCAAAATTACCCTTGAACGTGACAGATTTGACATTTCTTTCCCGGAAACTTGCTTTAGTGACAAATAGTGGCAGTTGTTTAAGATGGCTCATCATGTCTCTCGTAGTCTCTTCAACATCTCGACAACTGGTTGACGGAATGATTCTTTATTAGCAAGCAGGAAGGCATAGAAATCAAAGCCGGTTTGTACTTTCAGCAAATCGTATGATGCGTGTCCTTCTGTGACAACCCACAGTGAGCGATAGCGGTTGACCACATTTCTGTTTGATTGTGCGCAGAATATGAGCATCACTGGGAGTATGCCAGAAACGATGCAGTGACGAGCCATCGCCTCATCCGCCTGGACCCGTTTTGAGTCCGCGGACTGATAGCAATGACGCACCTCAAACCCGATAGCTTCGATAGCGACTTTGGGAGTAGAGCTGATTTGCTTCAGTTGACTTTCAGCATAGCTGGCCCAACTTTCCCGGCGAGCCTGCGGAAGGTCTTTCAACGCGAAGTAAGCATCAAGGCTGCGCCTAAGCTGCCTATCACCCGAAGAGATCATAGCTGTGTAGTGCACCTGTTCAGCGGTCAGGTGATACTGAGTAGAGAAGATAGTGCGTACACAATCCTCATAGGCATCGCCTATCTTACGATGGATACTGGTTATGATGCCCCCGGCGAAAGCGGCTGCAATGTATTCTGGCGAATCAAGCCCGAAAATGGAATACACAGGGTCGTCGGCAAATGCTTGCTTGAGTTCAGTCAAGCTTAGCCTGCTTGTGCCCCTCCCATGAGCGGGTTCGTATCTCTCAAGTCGTGAAAGGTGTCTCAGTATCGTTGACTTTAATGTTTTTTGAAGTTCTAATGACATCTCTTCTTTGTGAATCAGGATAATACTTCACTCGTTGACCCGTTGATCTATGGCACCAACTTGATCTGATCCAACGGCCAGTAAACAAGCCAGACGCGCCCTTTAATTGTATCCATCGGCACCGGTCCGATGGCACGAGAGTCTCGCGAGTTGCTGCGGTTGTCACCCAGAATGAAGACGTGATCCGGTGGTACGACCGTTGGCGGGTAACTCGGCCCACCAAAATTGGTCACCCACGGCTCCTCGATTGGCTGTCCGTCAATAAACACGTGCCCGCCGCGTACCTCTACCGTCTCTCCAGGCAGAGCCACTACCCGCTTGATCAGCGACACCTCATTCCCCGGCCGGTCAACGATTACTACATCCCCGCGATGCGGGGGATGGAGATGATAGGAGACCTTTTCCGCCATCACCCGATAGCCGCGATACAGATTGGGCTGCATACTCGGCCCATATTCCACTATCGCCGCCTCGGCCACAAAGACGTTGATGAACAACGCAACCAGGAGAGCCGGCAAGACTGTAATCACTAGCTCCCACACTGCATTGAGTATAAACTGCGCAGACGTAGATTTAGGCTCTTCCTCGTGCTCTTGTGTAAATTCTTCCACGATTTCCTCCTTGCCTACGGCGTGGTATCGGTGATTACAGCGCTGGGCACAATGGTAGCTCCAGTCACGGTCTCACCGGGCGTCAGATTGAGGAAGGGAACGAAGCTGCCGGGAGGCATGATGCCCCAGGTGACCCTGCCCTCTGGGTCGCTCAGGGATTCCACAAATCGCAGTTGGATGATGGCCGGGTACTTTGCCAGGGCTTCACCCTTGATCTGGATGGCCTCTGCCTCCGCCCCTGCCAGTAGCTTCACCTTTTCCGCATCGCCCTTGGCTCGTTCGATGGTGGACTGGGCCTCACCTTTGGCCAGCTCAACCTGGGCCTGAGCTTGATAAACTGCCTGCTCAGCCCGGTGCTGCTCCGTGGTAACGGTCTCGGCCTCGATCTGTTTCTGCTCCACGGCCTGTTTGTAATCCTCGGTGAACTCGATCTTCCG
Organism: Anaerolineae bacterium; assembly: GCA_049589355.1. Taxonomy (GTDB): domain Bacteria; phylum Chloroflexota; class Anaerolineae; order VGOG01; family VGOG01; genus JBAWAP01. Next base: position 16,393 of record JBAWAP010000402.1, on the reverse strand, counting down.
CAGGCCGAAGCTGTCGAGGACGATTCCCTTCTCGGCAAAAAGAGGCTCGAGCTGCTCTTCGAATTGCTCCTGGACAGCCTGGATATTCCCTGTGTAGAGGTCGAGGGCAGCGTACTCCTTGGGGATGTTACGAGCCAGGATGCGGCTGTGGAACTTGACCACCTTCTCCACCACGTCCCGCTCGTCGCCGATGTTGTTGGCGATCCAGCTTACCTTGTCAGGATCAATGCGGAAGCGAATGGAGTACTTCAGGATGATCTGCTGCCCATCGGCGGTGGTGGTATCGGTGGGGAAGTCCACATAGTCAGCTTCTGACTCCCCCTGCTCAGCAGTTTGGTAGACGATCTCCTGGGTGCGATAGGACAATACATTCTCAATGAGCGGCATCTTCCAGTTCAGGCCTGGCCGCATGAGTCTCCCTGCCACTGCCCCGAAGCGAGCGACCAGTCCCACTGTGCCGTACTCGACCTGGACGTAGCTGGAGGAAGCCAGAATCAGAACCAGGAGCGCCACGCCGGCGATAACAAGCACGCTGCGGCCAGGCATCGGGAACTTTAGCTTTTTCATGTCAAAACTCCTTATCCTTTTTTCCACTATTTATTATACCAGATTTCGGGCTTTTTGCATAGTATAGATGTCCTCTCAGACGTTCTGAAAGCCTACATCCGTTTTGTTGTCGCAATGAAAGGTACGTCCCTAGTCCAAAATGCGCCTCTTTCAGAATATCTGATGTCCCCAAGTAGTTCACTACCCCCTTGGTCGAATTGGTGGTATAATTAAAACCCGTGCTTTGTTGAGGATTAACTGGGAGGTGATAAGCGATCTTGACGAAAGTCATTCTATTCGACTTGGATGGCACCTTGCTGAATAACAAAATGGAGACCTTCCTCCCCAAATATCTGGAGGCGTTGACTGCCAGGGTGGCACACCTGATCCCACCCCACAGATTCGTGGAGCAATTGCTGAGTTCCACAAAAGCCATGACAAAGAACACCGATCCCATCAAGACCAATCGCCAGGTTTTCATGGAGGATTTCTTCCCCAAACTGGGCCATCCGCCTGAGGCTCTGATCCCTATCTTCGATGATTTCTATGCCCATGACTTCGGCTGCCTACGCATCTATACCAGGACCAAGCCCGAGGCGAGGGCTATTGTGGAGGAGGTCTTTGCTCAGGATTACACGGTAGTAATCGCGACCAACCCCCTCTTTCCCTTGACCGCTATCGAGCAGCGCCTCGAGTGGGCTGGAGTAGGGGATTTCGATTATGCGCTCATCACTGCTTACGAGAACATGCACACCTGCAAGCCCCATCTTGCCTATTATCGGGAAATCCTGGATAAGATAGACTGCCGCGCCGAAGACTGTCTGATGGTGGGGAACGACTTCGAGGAGGATATCGTCCCGGTCGCAAAGTTAGGAATCAGTTCGTTTTGGGTGACTGACGCCAAGCCGGATATTACGAAGCTTACCCTACGCGCCGACTTGCAGGGCACCCTGGCCGATTTCGGCAAACTCGTCGAGAGTGGCAGGCTTCAAGAAGTGCTCGGAGGGCAAAAATAAACGCCCCCATACAAGGAGGCAATCGCATGTCTTGTTACACAAGGCACCTAGGCGATGTATTCTTCGAGGCTGGTATCGAGGATAATTGGGAGAATCGCAAGCTAGCCGATAAGCACATCCGGGAGATAGTGGGCAAGGTTGATGAGGACTGCCCAGATGTCTGGCGGGAGGTGAAAGCCTGGCTGAAGGACATAGAGAAACGCCGGAGGCTGGTTGAGTGTTTGAGAGAGAAAATGCAAGAGGTTGCGATAACTAGCTAAAGAGGGTATAATGGATAGCGTGGGATGCGGCACTCCCATGAGGTCAAAGAGTAACACAGGAGGTCGAGCATGGAGATTTTCTTGGACACAGCCAAGATCGAGGAGATCCGCGAAGCAGCCAAGCTGGGGGTCATCAGCGGTGTGACCACCAATCCCAGCCTGATGATGACGGCTGGCCGCAGCGACTACAAGGAAGTGACCCAGGAGGTCTGCTACCTCGTGCAGGGGCCCGTCAGCGCTGAGGTTACTGAGTTGGAGGCTGACAAGATGGTAGAACAGGCCAAAGAGATCGCCCAGTGGTCGCCTCACGTAGTCATCAAAATACCTGTCACCGCTGAGGGCCTTCAGGCTATCAGTACCCTTGTCGAGTTGGAAGTCGAACCAGAGAGCATCTGTCAGGGTTGCGCCTGGCTGGGCCAGTGCGACACCGACCCGGACATCGCTCACGACCCTTCGGGCAGAGCCTCAGGGCGAAGCCTGGTTTACACCTGGGGCATCCGCACCAACGCCACCCTCGTCTTCTCGGCCAATCAAGCGCTTTTGGCTGCCCTGGCTGGTGCTTCCTTCGTTTCAATCTTCGTAGGACGCCTGGACGATGCGGGCAACGACGGCATGCAGGTGGTAGCTGACATCGTGGAGATCTTTGAAACCTACGGCCTCGATACTGAGATCATCGCCGCCAGCATCCGCCACCCCATGCACATCGTCGAGGCAGCCCTCTTGGGCGCCGACATCGCCACCGTGCCCTACGACGTCCTGATGCAAGCCATCAAGCACCCCCTGACCGACGTCGGCATCGAACGCTTCCTGGCCGATTGGAGGAAAGTCAGCCAGAAATGAAAGTCTTTCTCCGACTTTTGAGCTATCTACGACCGTATTGGCGCTGGGTGGTGATGAGCATTGTCTGCCTACTGCTTCTCACTGTCCTCAACCTGCTGCCCCCTCTCTTTCAAAGGCAGATCATTGACGAGGTCATTGGCAAGCGGGTACTGGGCCGTCTGCCCATGCTTGTTTTAGGGCTGATCGGCGTCTACGCACTGACCCGTCTCCTAAGCTTCGGTGATCTGTATCTCAGACACGTCCTGGGCGAGAGGTTCATCCTCGACTTTCGCGTTCTCCTCTATAACTACCTGCAGCGTCTGTCCCTCTCCTTCTTCGAGAATCAGCAAACGGGCGAGATCATGTCGCGCATCACCAACGATGTGAACGCCCTGGAGGAGTTCGTTACCCACTCCACCGGATTCCTCATTGTTGATTCATTGCGCCTGGTGGGGACAGCCATCATCCTCTTCGCTATGGATTGGCAACTGGCTCTTTTGACCTTGCTCCCGGTCCCCGTTCTGGCCGTGGCCATGCGTGCCTTCAATACCCGTGTGCGACCCATCTACCGCCAGATCCGCGACCGTCTGGGCGACATCAACGCCGAGTTGCAGGACAACATCTCCGGCATTCGTGTGATCCAGGCCTTTGGCCAGGAGAGGCACGAGCTCGACCGGTTCACCCAGCGCAGCAGCCAGTACTACGAAGAGCGCGTGAAGGGCATTCGCTATTGGTCAACTTTTTTTCCAGCCATGGGCTTTGTAGCATCTCTGGGCATGGTCATAGTCCTGGGCTTCGGTGCATATCGTGTTTTCAGTGGCGCACTGACCTTGGGGGGGCTGGTGGCCTTCATCTCCTACGTGGCCTCTTTCTACGAGCCCATCAACCGGCTGGTTGAAGTTGACAACACTGTGCAACAGGCTATCGCGGCTGGGGAGCGGGTGTTCGAACTGCTGGATACCGTGCCCGAGATCGAGGACGCGCCTGATGCCATCGAATTGCGCGCTGTCCACGGGGCCGTTACCTTTGACGGAGTCTCCTTCCGCTACGGCACGGGTGATGAGGTGTTGCGCGACGTCAGCTTCCAGATGCCGCCCGGACAGGTGGTGGCTTTGGTGGGTCCTAGCGGGGCAGGCAAGACGAGCATCGCCAATCTGATCCCCCGCTTCTACGACCCCGTTGGCGGCCGGGTCGCTGTTGATGGCTACGACATCAAAAAGGTCAAGTTGGCCTCCCTCCGCAAGCAGATCGCCGTGGTGCTGCAAGATACCTTTTTATTCAACGGAACGGTGCGCGACAACATCGTCTACGGCAAACCGGGTGCCAGCGAAGGTGAGATGATCGCTGTCGCGAAGGCGGCTTACGCCCACGAGTTTATCGTGAATCTGCCCCAGGGTTACGACACCGAGATCGGCGAGCGGGGGGTTAAGCTCTCCGGTGGGCAGAAGCAGCGTCTGGCGCTGGCGCGGGCCATCCTGACCGATCCCCGCATCCTCATTCTCGACGAAGCCACCTCTTCCGTTGACGCTGAGGCTGAGTATCTGATCCAGCAGGCACTGGAGAAGGTCTTGGAGGGGCGCACCGCCTTGGTCATCGCCCATCGGCTGTCCACCATCCGCCACGCGGATAAGATCATTGCCCTCGAAGATGGTCGCATCGTCGAGGTGGGCGATCATCGCGAACTCCTGGCCCGGGGCGGCCTCTACAGCCAGATGTACCGGCGGCAGTATGATCTGATGGCTGCTTCAGATTCACCGATTAGGTGAAATCGCCGCCTATTTTGGGAGGACACAAACATAATGATGAAAGACAAAAACAAGACAAAAGAGCAACTCACAAATGAATTGGTGGAGATGCGCCAACGGATCGCTGAGTTGGAAGCATCAGAAAGCAAGCGCAGGCAGGTGGAGGAGGAGCTGCGAGAATCGGAACGCAAACTCAGGCTGATTGCCGAGAACACGACCGACGTTATCTTTGCCTACGACATGGACCGCCGCCTGATCTACGTCAACCCCGCCGTAGAGGAACTGACAGGCTACAGCGTGGCTGAACTTCAGGAGAGGAATTTCATCAACTGGTTACATCCTGAGGATGAGGCCAGGATGATGAAGTTGTGGGAGGGGCTCTTTGAGGGCAAAGGCTTCTCAGGAGAGGAATTTCGGATTGTCACCAAGGATGGTCAGGTCAAATGGGGCTTGAGTTCATGGGGTCCTCTTTACGATGAGAGCGGACGGCAGATCGGTATTCAGGGCCGAGAGCGCGACATCACCAAGCGCAAGCGGGCGGAGGAGGAGCTGCGTGCGTCGGAGCAGCGCTATCGATTGTTATTCGAGCGAAACCTCGCCGGAGTTTACCGTACCACCTTGGACGGGCGCGTCTTGGATTGCAATGAGGCCTTCGCCCGGATCCTCGGTTATGACTCGCGAGAAGAGGTTCTGGCCCTTCGAGCTTCAAAATTTTACTTTGATGCGGCCGACCGAGAGACATTCATCGCCCGACTGCGAGAACAAGGTACTCTCACCAATTCTGAAGGGTGCCTTCGGCGGAAAGACAATAGCCCCGTCTGGGTTCTGGAAAACTCGAGCCTGATCGAGGGGGAGGAAGGCGCGCCCACATTCATTCAAGGAACCTTAGTCGACATCACCAAGCGCAAGCGGGCGGAGCGATTGCTGCAAGCACTGAACCAGGCGGCTAGAGCTATGGGGAAGGCCATGACACCGGAAGAGATATTCACCGCAGTGGCGGAGGAGCTCAAGAAACTCGGTTTCTTCTGTACGGTTCTCCTCACGGACGAGAGCCAGAAGAGGCTCTTCCCCAAATACCTCAGCTACGAGGCCAAAGCGATCAAGGCTGCCGAGAAGCTGGTGGGCCTCAAAGCCGAGGATCTCCCCATACCTGTCGAAACTGTAGAGATATACAGAAAAGTGATTCGGGAGAGGAAGACCGTCTTCGTAGAAAATGCGGAGGAGGTTGTGCGGCAGTTGTTACCCGGGCCCACCAAGAGGCTCACCAGGCAAATAGCGAAAATGCTGAAAGTCTCGAAATCCATTGACGCCCCCCTCATAGCGGAGGATGAGGTCATCGGCCTGCTCTTGGTGCAGTCGGATGACCTGACTGAAGACGACATACCGGCCATCACCGCCTTCGCCCATCAGATGGCCGCCGCCTGGCGCAAGGCCCGGTTGATGCAGGACCTGGAGAAGAGTCTCGCCGAACAGAAGCGGGCACAGGAAGAACTTCAACAAAGCTTCAAGCAATTACGAAGAGCCCTGGAGGGAACGGTCAATACCCTGGTATCAGCCATCGAGATGAGGGATCCCTATACGGCTGGGCATCAACGGCGGGTAACCCAACTGGCCTGTGCCATCGCCAACGAGATGGGCCTTCCCCAGGAGCGGATCGAGGGACTCCGCATGGCCGGGCTGATTCACGATATCGGCAAGATCAATGTACCCGCTGAAATCCTCAGTAAACCTGGTCCGTTAACCGAGCTCGAATACGGTCTCATCAAGATGCACCCCCAAACCGGTCACGATGTATTGAATGGGACGATAGAATTTCCCTGGCCGCTGGCCCAGATCGTGCTTCAACATCACGAAAGGATGGACGGTTCTGGCTATCCTCAAGGGCTATCGGGTGAGGAGATTATCCTGGAAGCAAGGATCCTGGGTGTAGCTGATGTTGTGGAGGCTATGGCTTCTCACCGACCCTACCGATCGGCTCGTGGTATAGATGAGGCCTTAGAGGAAATCTCAGGGAATAGGGGTGTCCTTTATGATCCTGAGGTGGTAGATACTTGCTTGAAGCTTTTCACCGAGAAGGGGTTTACGTTCGAGTAAGCCGTGAGGAGATGGAAAAGAGATGAAAAAGTTGTATCTTGTCCTAACTTTGGCGCTGGCCCTGGGCTTGGTGGCGGGCCTGACCGTGGGGGCCACTGTTTCGGCTGCCCTTCGACAGGCTCAGGGCACCGCCTATCCCGGCAAGAAGATCCAGATTCCCAGCATCAACGTCGAGAACGGCTGGAGCACCTTGATAAACGCGCAGAACTTGGGGGATGATGATACCGGGGCAATCGTTTTCTTCTGGGGGGAGTATTCGGAGTTGTGTCCCCCCAACTCTCCCGGGCCTGCAGCAGTCAGATGCCAGCTAATCGTCAATAACGGCGTTTGGACTCTGCGAAGTGCTATCCCCACCGGGGCTAAGGCGGCCATCATCTACTCGGTAGACAAGGACGTCTTCAGCGAAGCCTGCCAGGATGGCATTGACGCCGTCGGTGACGACTACGCCTGGAGGCAGTGGAAAGCTGCATACCAGGGCACCGGCCAGTCCTTGGCGGCAGTGGTTATGCGTTCTGACCCCTACGGCTCTTACAGTTCTTACGTTGGCGTTTCTGAGACCGCGGAGGGGGAGCCGCCCTATGAGTACTATGCCCTCTACCTGGTGAAAGAGTACCAGGGCGAGAATGCCCAGCTTTCCATCCAGAACTCAGGCGAGTACTGCGTCCCCGTCTTGGTCGAGTACCGGGAAAGCGGCACTGGTCGGCTGATCCACACTCAGCACTTCGAGGGGCTGGCGCCAGGCGAGGCTTTACACTTAAAGACGGAGGAAATCGAGAAGATACCTACCAACTGGCTGGGGACGGCGTTCATCAGGGCGGCGCAACCACTGGGAGTCGTCGTGGAGCACACCAACGTCGCACCAACCCCCACCAGCACTGCAACACCCACACCGACCGCAACTTCGACCAGCACGCCAACTCATACGCCGACGCCAACCGGGACACCCACACTAACGCCGACCCCAACCACCACATCAACGCCTACTTCCACTAGCAGCCCAACAGCGACTCTAACCGGCACGGTTACCTCGACGGCTACTGCCACGTCTACGGCAACTGCTACCCCTACGGAGACTGTAGCTACACATTGGCATGTGTATCTGCCTCTCGTCATCAAAGACTATAGCCCCGGACCTACAGACAGAGTCTAGGACAGAATCCATTGAGTTATTGGGTCCAGAAGGAAGAGCCTTCGCTGATGGCCGATACGTCACCAACTCGTACAGGGGGGAGCCAATTAAGAGCATCATCTGGTATGTCGGGGACAATTGATAGTGCTTTCAGCAAAGGAGGTCCCAGATGCCTAGATCAGCGGGTAATACCATGAGGCGGAGTACCGCCCCTCCGGATGCGGAGGTGATAAACAACTGCCCAGGTCTCTATCCCACCGAGAACTGGCAGGCCCACTACTGGGTGGTCACCGAGAGGGGTGATTTGATGGACAGGAGGGTCACCATCCAGTTACCCCGAGGATACACTGACGTCTGCCCAAAGGTGGAAATAGGCCAGGACGGCTGCATCTATCGTGTGAGGCGCTGGGGGGTGGTGTGCTATGCCTCCCTCCTGGAGGAGATGGGATTCGATCCCGGCTCGCTCTTGACCCACGACCAGGAGCGTTTCCCCGGTGGGGAGGGACAGGAGATCCTTCGGATAATGATTCAGGCCACGCACTTTGATCTCCCTGGCTACTTTATTATCGCCAGTTGGCAGCACCCCTTCCTTCTCTTTGATCCTGAGGGCAAGCTGAAGGGATCGTACACCAGATGGCACACCTACCTGGGAGCTCTGGCCTGGGTGGCCTCTGAGGGCAAGGTGAACGCCGACTTCGAGCTGATGCGAATCACTGAGCCTGAGATGTACAGAGAGTCAGTTGATTATCTCCTGAGCATATTGCGGGGATAGAGGTGATAAGACATGGCTAAGAAGAGGGCCCACGTTTTCATCAGCGGTTGGGTGCAGGGTGTCTTCTTCCGGACCGAGACCCGAGACCTGGCCCGCCAGTTGGGCGTGAACGGTTGGGTCAGAAACCTGTGGGATGGGATGGTGGAGGCTGTCTTCGAGGGAGAAGATTGGGCTGTCGAGCGGTTATTGGCTTGGTGCCACCGGGGGCCGCGCGGGGCAGAGGTGACAAACGTTGAGATAACACACGAGGACTACACCGGCGAGTACGAGACTTTCAGCGTTCGACACGATGGTTGGTAGCAGTCAATGACCGATAACTAATGACCAATATTGGGATTGGGTCATTGGGATTCTTGAAGGGGAAGTTGGAAATGGAAGAGGTTAAGCGAATCTGCCCTGTTTGTGGTGCGGCTAACCCGCTGGAGGAGTGAGTTTGCGTGAAGTGCGGGGCCGATATGCGCAGGGATCTACCCGCTGTGGTGGAGGTCGGCTTGGCCGTGCCACGGCGCAGGAAGTAAGGGGAGAAAACGAGACAGACTTGACTAGAAAGCAGCCCGGAAGAAGAGAATAGGAAAAAAGATGACGAGGGCGATCATCAAGAGAGGTGAACAAGCCCGCTTTCTTAAAGCGGTTAAGAAGCAATTAGACATGACCTGGAAGGAGTTGGCTGAGGTGTGCGGAGTCACTGATTCCGCACTCTATGGATGGGCTAGCGAGAAAATGAACATGTCTTATGGGGCGATGATACGCCTACATGAGTTGACTGCAGTATCTTTGCCAACTATTATTGAGGTCATCTCCAAGGAGGAAAGGCTGCGCAGAGCGGGTAGAAAAGGAGGGAAAGGGTTCAGGAAGGGGATACTAATTCCTCAACAATCCCCTAAACTGGCCGAGTTCGTGGGCATTCTGCTGGGAGATGGCGGGATGGGTGATGAAGAGGTGTATGTTGATCTGCATAGAATAGATGAGGCTGAGTACGCCGAGTTCGTAGCGCAACTCTTTGCCGAGCTTTTTGGCCTAGTCGCCTCAATGAGCAGATGGGACAACTCCTGTAGAGCGAGGGTTCACTCGGTGGCCCTGATTGAGTACTTGGAGAGCATCGGCTTGCAGAGGGGTGACAAAGTAGCACACCAAGTGGGTGTGCCTAGCTGGATATTTCTAAGAAGAGATTATATGGAGGCATGCACCAGAGGGTTGATGGATACGGACGGAGGGCCTTGTCGGCGGACCCAACAAAGAGTTCACATGACGACGCGTTATATGAAGATCGCTTTTAGCAGCTACTCAAAGCCTCTGGTGGAAGGGATGTGTAAGATGCTAACTGAATTGAGCTATAGGCCAAGAAAAGGTGCAGATTATGTGGTGCTAAACAGGAGGGAGGAAATCAGACGCTACTACACCGAGATAGGGACAAGTAATGCCTACCATTTGAAACGATATCTTCAATTAGCCAAAGAAGTTTGGGGCCGAGACCTGGCTGGCGAGATTAAGTGGTTAGGTTAGACCGCTGAACATGTTCCAGTGGTTAAGATAATCGGTGGGCTAGCGCCGTTGCTAGCATAAGCAAGGAGAAAGATCATGAATATGAGCAAGGTTCAAGCAGCTATGGAGCGTGTGGGTATCCCTGGCCGGGATGCTTATGAGCTTCCTGCTAGCCGGAAGCGTTTCCCTGACGGAGCGCACTATAGGATGGAGATCTCCGGCGTGGAGCGACCCAAAGTGCTAGAGGCCGTAATTGACGAATCCCAGAAGCGGAACATGCCCATCCACCGCTTGATCTCGGTGGTGATGGGGGCCACCCTTTTGGACAAAGCGGAGCTAAAGGACTTCGCGCAGATGGCCGCCGAGGCCAAGATGGAGATCATCTTGACCCCTGGCCCCCGCTCTGCCTGGGACACGGGACGGCAGTTGGTTACTCCGGAGGGGGCTTTCTCCGGCCTGCGCTTCCGCGGCTCCGACCAGTTGCGGCAGGTGATCACCGATATCATGACGTGCATCGAGATCGGCTTCCGGGGGTTCCTGGTGATTGACGAGGGGCTGCTCTGGCTCCTCAACGAGATGAGAAGGAACGGCGACATCCCGGAGGATGTGATCTTCAAGGTCTCCATCTATGCTGGCCATGCCTCGGCTGCGGGTGGCAAGGTGCTGCAAATGCTGGGGGCTGGCACGTTTAACCCTGTGGCCGATCTCAGTCTGCCGCAGTTCGCTTCCATCCGGCAGGCCATTGACATCCCACTGGATCTCCACATCATGCTTACCGAGTCCTTCGGAGGATATATCCGCATCTACGAGGGCCCGGAGATGGCTCGTGTATGTGCGCCGTGTTACTTCAAGATCGAGCCAGGCCCAGCCTGCGCTGCGGGCCCAGGAGCTCTCTACAAGCCGTGGGTGGATGAGGGGATGCTGGCTAACTGGGCGCGGGTGAAGGTCAAGTACGCCCAGATCATCCACGAGATCATCCAGGAGAACTTTCCTGAGGCCACCATGTCGGGAGTAGGGCCTGTAGACCTGGCTATACCGAAGCCGTGAATTGGTACACTGGTAGATTGGTAGATTGGGAATCAGCACCCGACCTGGGGTGCGTCAAGAAAATCATCCTCAATGCCGATGACTTTGGCCGTTCGTCAAGCATCAACGCGGCGGTGATGCGGGCTCACCGCGAGGGCGTACTGACCAGTGCCAGCCTCATGGTCGTCGGGGACGCTGTGGAGGAAGCCGTGACCCTGGCCCAGGAGACACCCGCTCTAGCTGTGGGACTGCACTTGGTGGTGACCGGCGGACGAGCGACCTTGCCACCCTGGGAGATACCCCGCCTGGTGGATAACAGCGGCCACTTCTCGGACGCTCCGGTGCAAGTCGGCCTGCGCTACTTCCTGAGTCGTCCAGTCCAAGAGGAGTTGGCCTGGGAAATGGCAGCGCAGTTCGAGCGCTTCGCCGCCACGGGGCTGCCCCTCTCCCATGTGGACGGCCACCTGCACATGCACGTACATCCTACAGTGTTCAAGCTGTTGTTGCCCCTGGCGGAGCAATACGGAGCGCGAGGCCTTCGTCTGCCAAGGGACGATTTCTGGTTTGCCCTGGGCTATGACCGGCGTTACGCTGGAACAAAGGTCGGCTGGGCCATCTCCTTCGGTCTGCTCTGCCGGTGGTGTCTGGCTCGCCTGCGGGATCACCACCTGGCCGTGACCCACCGAGTGTACGGTCTGATGCAGACCGGCCAGATGCAGGAAGCCTACGTGATAAACCTGTTGCGCCGTCTGGAAGTGCCTACGGCGGAGCTGTATTTCCACCCTAGCACTGAGCCTGGCGACGAGGCCCTGGGCCCTAACCCCGGCGATCTGGCCACCCTGCTCAGCCCGGCAGTACGACAGGTTATTCAGGAACAAGGCCTGCGTCTCGCCACTTATCCCACCCTCAACGAAGTGAGGTGAGATGCTGGAAACTCTACTCTTTCTGCTTACCGTCGCCAGTTGGCTATACTGGCTGGTGGCCTGTTGGTGGGTCCGGGCCTTCTTTCATGACCGGCTGGATCCCAATCCCGGCTTCATGCCACCGGTATCCATCCTCAAGCCGGTCAAGGGGCTGGACTTCCAGGCCTACGAAAACTTTGTCAGCTTCTGCCAGCAGGATTACCCGCACTTCGAGCTGCTCTTCGGCATGTCTGACCCGGCCGACCCGGCCATCCCGGTCGTAGAACGTTTACAGCAGAGTTTCCCCCGGCATAACATTCGGCTGTCCGTAGTCCAGGCCAGCGGGTCGAACCACAAGGCCAGCATCCTGCATGGCCTGGCCAACCAGGCCCGCCACGAGCTGCTGGTGGTCAGCGACAGCGACATGCGAGTGACACCCGACTACCTGCGACGGGTGGTCGCTCCCCTGGCCGACGAGCAAATCGGGCTGGTCACCTGCCCCTACCGGGGCGAGGCTCCCTTTAATCTCACCGCCCGCCTGGAGGCTCTGTACGTGGGTTCCACGTTCCTACCCTCAGTGATCGTCGCCCGCAGGTTTCTGGACATGCGTTTCGCGTTGGGCGCCACCGTGGCCCTGCGGCGCAGCGATCTGGCCCGCATTGGTGGCTTCGCTGCCGTGGCCAACTACCTGGCTGACGATTATCAACTCGGAGCCCGTGTGGCCGACCTGGGTCTGCGGGTACACCTATCCGATTACGTCGTGGCCAGCGTCCTGGGCGCCACTACCTTCCGGGACCAATGGGATCGGGAGGTGCGCTGGGCTCGCTGCAGTCGTGTCAGCCGACCCCTGGAGTACCCGGGCCTGCTGCTCACCTTTAGCACGCCGTTGGCTGTAACGCTGGCCCTGGTCACCGGCTTTGCGCCCCTGGGGCGGTTGACGTTGCTCATCTCGGCGCTCGTGCGCTGGCTGGTAGCCTGGCTGGTCGCGGGCTATGCCGGAGACCAGGTGGTACGCCAATGGCTCGTCTGGCTGCCGGTGCGAGATATGCTGAGCGCCTTGATCTGGTGCGCTGGCGGGCTGGGCCGACGAGTCACCTGGCGTGGCGAGGAGTTTAGGTTGCAGGCCGATGGCCGAATGCTTTACTGGTAGATTGGTAGACTGGGAAACTGGTAGTTGACCAATTTACCAATCTACCGATTTACCAGTGTACCAACCTACCAACCGTGAAGGAGCAATGTGCATGAACAATGTATTAAAACAAAGCAAGTTGCCCTTCCCCCCGGGCGTTTTTCCCGCTCTGGTGACGCCTTTCGACAAGGACGAGGGCATGGACGAGAGCGCCTTTCGCGGCCTCATCCGCCACGTGATTGACGACGTGGACGGCTTGGTGCCCTGCGGCACCACCGGCGAGTTCCCCTACTTATCGGTGGAAGAGCAAAAGCGGCTGGTTGAGATCGCTGTCGAGGAGGCGAAGGGCAAGCCCGTTATCGCCGGCACGGGAGCTCCCTCGACCCGCCAGGTCATCGAACTCGCGAAAAACGCTAAGGAGGCCGGAGCCAGCGCCTGCCTGGTGGTGACGCCCTACTACCTCCATCCCTCGGACAAAGGCATCTATCAGCACTTCTACGAGCTCGCCAAGGCGGTGGACGTCCCTATCATCATGTACAACATCCCTCAGGTGGTGGACGCCTACCTGCCCCGCACTGTCATCGAGGACTTGGCTGACATTGACAACATTGTGGCCCTGAAGGATTCCTCCGGCAACCTGACCTACACCATGGAAGTGCTGGAGATGGTTCAGGGGCGTATTGATGTTTTCATCGGCCACGATGAGGTGGTGTTGCCCGCCCTGGCCGGCGGCTGCTCCGGGATGATCCTGGCCAGCGCCAACGTCTTCCCCGAGGTCTGGCAGCGAGTCTTCAAGGCAGTGCAGGAGGGCGATTTGGCCACAGCGCGAGCGTGGCAGATGAGGGTGCAGAAGCTGACTCGCATCTTCTGTCGTCATGGCGGTGGAGTAGCAGTCAAGGCGGCCCTGAATATGATGGGAGTCAAAGTCGGACCGCCGCGCCGACCGCTGAAGCCCACGGGTGGAGCCTTGATCCACGAGACGCGAGCTGAGATCCAATTGGAGCTAGAAAAGCTAGGCAAGATCGAAGCCCAAAGCTCAAAGTTCAAAATCCAAAAGGGGATGGTGGAGGAGCGGTTTGGGGATGTGGGATTGACGACGGAGGTGATTCGGGCCGCCGGACTGCGGGTGGGGACTGGATCGGCCGGGGTGGAGCCGGAGTGGGTCCAGTTGGATCTGGTGGCCGGGCCGAAGGCGGGGCCGCTGGGCGAGGCCTACGCCTACCAATTCACCTATCCCCTCCATCGTCGTGAGGCATTGACCACCATCCTGGAGCCGAATCTCACTGTGCGGCCACCGACGCTCATCTTGCCTACGCTGGAGCAGAAGAACCTGCGCCAGGCCAACATGATCTACGGGCCGACCCAGTCGGCGGTGGCCAAGGCCATCGTGGATGCCCTGGAGCGGGGAATGATCCCGACGGCGGCCATGGACGAGGAGGTGATGATCGTCCTGGCCACGGTGGATCCGAAGGCCCTGGACCGCCACGCCCTCTACCAGAACGTGTACGCAGCGATAGCGGAGGCGATTGGGCAGGCGTTCGTGAAACGTAAAACGTGAAACGTGAAACGTCAAGAACGCTTTTGGTACAGTTGGAAGACTCCGCACGAGAAGTTGGGCTCGCTGGCAGCGGCCATGCAAGAGCGAGGGATGAGGAGGGTGCTGGACCTGGGTTGTGGGGCGGGACGGCACATGGTCTTCCTGGCGCGGCAGGGTTTTGAGATGTATGGCACCGATATAGACCCCCACGGGTTGGCCCGCGCCCGGAGCTGGCTGGAACAAGAGGGGCTGCCGGCCCACCTGGCCGTGTCGGACATGGAGGCCCTGCCTTTTCCTGGTGGCTTCTTTGACGCCGTGGTCAGCACGAACGTCATCCACCACAACCTGCTGGATGGCATCCGACGGACTGTAGCCGGAGTACGGCGCGCGTTGCGGCCCAAGGGATGGTTTTTCGCCACGGTGAACGCCTGGGGGGATTTCAAAGAGGGGCTTGGGCCGGAGATCGAGCCGGGCACCTGGCTGGTATGCGAACTAGATTGCGATGTCCCTGTGCCGCACCACCTGTTCCGCGAGGATGAACTGCGCTCTGTGTGGAAGGGTTTTCGCATACTGGAGCTGAAGCGGAAGACGCACGAGTGGGGTGGGGAATCTGGCCAGCCGAAGCTCAGTGCGCACTGGGAGGTTTGGGCGGAGAGAATGTGAAGACTTCATGAACACGCAAGGAGTGCGATGTATGTATAACGTCAAAGCAGATCTGGAAGAATTGCTGGAAGGATTCAAGTGGGAAGTGGTGGGTCTGCTCTTGGAGGATCAGAGCGTGATTGATGTGCCATCTGACAGCAGAGCTATCTCGGCCATCTTCGAGCAGTTGGTGGTCGAGAGAATCCAACCTATTGCTCAGAGGTACCATTGTGTCCTGGAGGAGGGCGGCGGGAGGGAATACCCGGACATCACACTACATGGCATCCCCGGGTTCGAGGGGAAAATAGCCATTGACGTCAAGACATCCCGCAAGAAGAGCGCCAACACCATTGGGGGGTTCACCATCGGAACCTATCTCGGTTACTTCCGCACTCCGGACAGGAAGGTGGGCACTATCCGGTGTCCCTATGGCGACTATGCTCAGCACTGGATCATCGGCCTATGCTACGAGTTTGAGACCTACGAGGAGAAAATCGGTGACTTGGTGGAAGAGAAGTTCCGCATCACCGACATTGACGTCATTGCTCAGGAGAAGTGGCGCATTGCCTCACGTCGGACAGGCAGTGGCACCACGAAGCACATGCGTTCGATCACCAACATCGAGGACTTGAAAGCAGGACGCGGCGAGTTCGGTTCACAGGAGGAGTTCCTGGAATACTGGCGCCATTATTGAGCTATGAATAACAGTTCCCTGGAGTTCCCATTGCTCAGCACGTACTTGTAGTCTGTGCCGTTGACCTCTATTACGTCCCCTTTGTGTTTTTTGAGCAGCGCGATAAGCTCATCCGGCGAGGGGATGCCCTGGTCGCGGTAGGATACCACCAAAATGCTGTCCTGGAACTTCTCAAGCAGCCTGTCAAAGGCATCATGTATGCGATTCTTATCAGTCCAGACAGACTTCTTCTGTCTGAGCTTGCGATGTTTGCTCCGATAATCTATCCTATGTGCCCAGTTGTCGTAATCCAAGATTCCCTCTAGGAAGTGGTAGAAGTGCAAATAATCTACCCCCACGCCCTTGCCTGAAATGTAGGGGGTGTCAATGTAAACCAGATCGTATTGCCCAGGGATCTCAAAGGCATCGTAGTTCATGGCCACGTTGTGCCGTCCATTGCTGAAGACGCTGTTGTTAGCTTCGGCCACGAAGTGTCTGAACCAAACCTCAAAGGGTGTGTCCCAGGTGGTCTTGTTGCCGAAGCTACGCTGGACATCGGAGGTGCGCATGTAAAGATTGCAGCGATGGAAAAGGTTATAGGGTCGTTTGATAATGCAAGCC
>JBAWAP010000401.1:0-1920 GCA_049589355.1 Anaerolineae bacterium | reverse complement strand
CATTAGGGGCAAAAAGGGCGGCACCCGCGCCCTGTGCCACGGTCGGGCCAGCTATCTGACCACACACCAGTTCGCCAGTGCGACCTACGGCACCCGTCGAGCTAAGGTGGCAGTGATGCGGACCTTTGACACCAGTCGCCGCCGTAAGGCGCGGCGCAAATTGCGCTGGCTGGCGTACGTCGTGATCAACCTGGACCTGCGGCCAGACCAAGTGCACCAGCGCTATCGGGCACGGTTTGGGATCGAAAGCAGCTATCGATGCATGCGTGATGTCCATGCAATGACCACGTCACGCAATGCTGCTGTGCGCTTCTTCCTGATCGCCCTGGCGTTCTTGCTGGTCAACCTGTGGATCATTTTACGCTGGCGCCTGTGCCAGATTCCGCGTCGGGGTGGACGGCTGATTGACGAGAAGCGGCTGGAGTTGCAGCGGTTGGCGCGTTTTCTGGCACGGGCTGTTGACCAAGTCTACGGCACCATCTCAGTTATCTATGCCACGACCCAGCCGATCAATCCTTAAAATGTCCATCTACTGAGACTATCTCAAAGGCCCGACGGTGTGGATCAAGAAGTACTTCTACGTATTGCGCCCGATTCTGGCTATCAACTGGATTGAAAGAGGCATGGGTGTCGTGCCGACAGAGTTTCAGGTCTTGGTTGAGCAACTAGTTGACGCCCCTGAGCTGAAGGAAGAGATTGGTAAGCTCATTGAAGCCAAGCGCAGGGGGGAAGAATTGGATCGCGGCCCGCGCATTGCGCCCATCAGCGAATTCATCGAGAGCGAACTGGCGCGACTTGAAAACAAGCAGTTTGAGCAAGAGTATGATAAGCCCATAGCGCCAGTTGACGAATTCAACGCCCTGTTCAGATCAGCGCTTGACGAAGTGTGGTCATCATCATGAGCCGAGGCAGGAGGCCGGTGTGAGGTCAGGGGTTCGAATCCCCTCAGCTCCACTCATGGGGCCGTGGCGAAGCCAGGATCGCATCTCAACGGCATTGAGAAGGTCGAGGGTTCGAGTCCCTCCGGCTCCACCTTTCTGAGGGCAAAGCCACCTGCGTTCACCGCGCAGGTGGCTTTTTGCTATTGCCAAAGGAGTCGAAATCTGCTATACTATGCTTGATGCACTGCCCGATGAGCCGCCAAACGGCTCACCCTGGACCCCGATTTCAGTCTGTCCCGACACATTTCAGCGCCAGCCAAGAATTTTTGGAGGGCACCACTAGCGCTTGAGAGGGTAGGCTGTGGATATTGAAGCCATCAAAGCCAGAGTACGCAGCGGTAAGTTTGTGATCAGTGCCCACGCTGATCAAGAGGCTGCCGACGAGGATATAGACATTGCCGAGATCTGTGATGCCATTTTAGATGGCGAGATCCTGGAACAGTATGCGGACACGGGACGAGGCCCGAGTTGCCTGATTCTGGGTTTTGCGAAAAGCCGGCCGATTCACGTGGTCTGTGGTTGGCGTCGTGGATCAGTCGTGGTCATTACCGTGTATATCCCGAAGCTACCTAAGTTTGAGGATCCCTGGACCCGAAGGAGGTCACCATGAACGAAGAACGTTGCCACATCTGTGGTGGTACCGATTTTGAAAAGCGCCGAGTCGAGTACATTTATAGGCGGCACGGCAACTATCTCGTGGTACGAGACGTACCGTGTGAAGTTTGTCTGCGTTGCGGAGAACGTTACTACGAAGGCCCTGTTTTGCTGCAAATTGAGCGTCGTTTCAAGGAGATCTACAAACAGCATGCCAAGCCACAGTTCGCAATTGAGGTTCCGGTCGAAGTGTATGCTTGACGCTCCGATTTTGCTGCGCTTCCACAAGGAGTTCAAATTCCTCTTCGATGTGGGCGACCCATTCTCCAACGCGAGCACAAGGAGGCCATCTGCTGAGAGAGAAGATTCGAGCACGGCTCAAAGA
>JBAWAP010000400.1:0-1781 GCA_049589355.1 Anaerolineae bacterium | reverse complement strand
GTGCTCTTAACCCGGTGACTCTCTTAAAAGAAATCAGGCGGTCAGTGGAGCACCTCTGCACTCTGGCTGAAAGGTAATCAATAGAATGACTTCGGTAACCGGAATTATGACGCAACAATGAAGACTTCGGTAACACTTATTTTTGACGCAACACGGATTGTGTTGACTCTGTTCAAATCGGTGGGGACTTGCGTCTGGCCCGGGCTAGTTGAGCCGCCACGGTTGCGTGCTCTACCTTGTGATCCGCGTGCCGGTCTTGCCCTGGAGTGCCGCTAGAGCGGTTTCGGGAAGAGTTATGATAACCTCTCGTTCCCGCCGCCGGTCAGGGTCCGCTTCTTCCAGGAACATTACGGCTGCCCGTATCTTCGGTTCCATGCTTCCCTTGCCAAATTGCTCCTCGTCCAGGAACTTCTTCGATTCAGCCACAGTCAAGTTCTTCAAGGCCTTCTGGCGAGGTGTAGCGAAGTCTCGATATACATACTCCACTGCCGTAAGAATAAAGAGGACATCAGCATCTATCTCGATAGCCAGGCGAGCCGAAGCATAGTCCTTGTCAATTACGGCTTCAACGCCGGACAGATTGCGGTCATCCTCTCTGATGACAGGGATGCCACCGCCGCCCACGGCGACAACTATCTCGCCTGCATCCAGCATACTCTTTATGATCCTCGCTTGTTGGAGGCTGACGGGCATGGGCGAAGCGACTATGCGCCTGTAGCCGCGGGCGCTGTCCTGGATGATGTGCCAGCCTTTCTCATCCCGGAGTCGTGCCGCTTCACTCTCAGTGTAGAAGGGGCCGATTGGTTTGGACGGGCTTTGAAAAGCAGGATCGTTTCTGTCTACAACAACCTGACTTATCACAGTGGTGATGTTGTGTGGCGCCCTTGCCTGTCTAAGGCAATTGGCCAGCGTGTTCTGAATCATATAACCTATGAAGCCTTCTGTGGCGGCTCCACAGATGTCCAGCGGCATGGGCGGTACCATAGCCTGCGCCATCATGCTGGCTAGGAGCAAATTGCCTACCTGCGGCCCGTTCCCGTGAGTGATTACGATGCGGCTCCTGCCACTGAGCAAGCCCAGCAGCTGTTCGGCAGTGCGCCTCAGATTCTCATATTGCTCCTCGATAGTCCCCCTCTGCCCCGCCCTGAGGATGGAGTTGCCACCAAGGGCAACGACAAAAGTCATGGTTCTGTCGCCAGTCATTGCCTTTTCTTTCCCGGCCGTGCGCCGGTATAGGCACAGGTCGCACCCTGACTCCCGTCGTTCTTGGAGCCTTGGGAGAGATCGTGAGCGCGTGTAAACTCTGACAGTACGTGCTCTAGGTGCGGCCTCCCCATATCCTGAAGTTCATAAGAAACTCTGGTATATGGTTTTCTGATGTCGATGATTCGGCTCAAGTCGATCGGGGTTGCCACCATCACCACATCACAGTCGACGCTGTTGATGGTCGTCTCCAGATGTTGAAGCTGACGTGTGCTGTACCCGATAGCCGGTAGGACTGGTCCAATATTCGGGTAGTTCCTGAAGGCTTCAGCGATGCTCTCGACCGCGTATGGCCTGGGATCTATAATTTCTGCTGCGCCGCCTTGCCGGGCAGCGATCGTGCCCGCACCATACGCCATTCCCCCGTGCGTCAGCGTCGGTCCGACCTCGATGACCAGGACTCTTTTGCCCTTGATAAGCTTCGGATCGTCAACTCGAATCAGTGACGCAGCCTCGATCACGGTCGCATTTGGGTTTACTGTGGCGATCGTCTCCCGCAGCCTGCGGACGTTCTCCGG
>JBAWAP010000399.1:0-16311 GCA_049589355.1 Anaerolineae bacterium | reverse complement strand
ACCATGCCCCGCCAAGTAACCTTCGGCGAACCTCTTATCTTCAGAAGTCAGGTTAAACTCCAGCGGCCAACTTGAAACCTGGACCCCGAAACCTGAAGCTCTCTCCACCAAGCCCAGATTCTGCTCCACCTCGTGATGATCAGGTAAATAAGGGACGATGTCGGTTAGAAAGGGCCGAACCTCGGCGATGTCGTAGCCTACGCGGCGGGGGATACCAGCCAAATAAGCAAGCAGTGCCCCCCACCAGTGGTCAAAGCGTAAAACGATGGCCAGGTCAAAGTCTTCTTGTCTCAACTGCTTGGCGTATTGGAGCAGAACCACATAAGGTTCGAATATGAACTGCTTCTTCTGCCGGGTGAAGCCGGGGAAGGGACAGCTGGCGATTCCATCAATATTCGGGTTGTTCTCGATGACGGCTTTTGACCAGGGGCCGACGAGGTAGGCGATGCGAGCTTGGGGGAACGCTTGCCGCAGGAGCCTGATGGCGGGAGTGGTGAAAAGGAGGTCGCCCAGGTGGTCGGGGCGGATGAGCACAATGGATCGGGCAGGCCGATAGCTCCGGCGGCTTGATAGCTTCAGGGGCCTGGCCAAATTCGGTATCAGACGCAGGAGGAACAACCGGGCTTGCTGGCGTGGTGTTCTCACATAGGAGTTGGAAGTTGGAGATTGAAGGTTGTAGGGTGGATGTCCAGCCCATGATCTAACTGCCAATTTCTCACCTCCAACGTCCAGCCTCGTAGACCTGCTCCAGCTTGGGGACGATTAGCCGCCAGTCGTACTGCTCCTCGACGAAGCACCGGGCTGCGCGCCCCAGCCTCTCCCTCCGGGGGGCATCGTCCAAAAGCTCGATCACCCGCTGGGCGAACTCTGCCGGGGTATCACCTACGAGCAACTCTCGACCAGGTACCAGGCCCTCGAAGCCCTCGCAGCCCAGCGAGGTGGAGACGATGGGTTTGCCCATAGCCATAGCCTCTAACACCTTGAGGCGGGTGCCGCCTCCTATGCGCAGGGGTATCACGTAAACACAGGCGCCGGCGATGTAGGGACGCACGTCGTCCACGTAGCCGGTGATGGTCACTGCTGGATCGTCAGCCAGGCGCATAACGCGGCGGTGGGGGCTCTGGCCAACGATGTAAAATTGCACGTCGGGCATTTGCTTTCGTACCAGAGGCAAGACTTCCTGGCAGAACCAGAGGACGGCATCCACATTGGGGCGGAAATCCATCTTGCCCGTGAAAACCAATGAACAATGACCAATATCCAAATCCCAATGTCCAAATTCCGATTGGTCACTGGTCATTGGGAATTGGTCATTGTAGAATTCAGCGTCCACGCCGTTGGGAACCACCATCACCTCCAGGCCTGGCACCAGTCGTTGCAAGGCAGCCTTGTCGGCCTGGGAGACGGCCACCACCCGATCGGCCAGCCGGCAAACCATCGCCTCATAACGGCTGAGCTTCTTCCATTGGATGAAAGAGTAGAGGGCCGCGATCCAACGCCTGGCTTGTCGAATATCGGTCTCGAAAGCTCGCCATTGCAGCACGTACTCGGCGTTGTGATCATCGAAGATGGATATTGGATATTGGATATTGGACGTTTGACGTTTGACGTTTGACGTTGGCAATCCAGCCCCACAATCCAATTTCCAATTTCCAACTTCCAACATCCAGTGTGGCGCCATCTCGATGCCTTCGATCTGCACCGCGTCGAAGGGCACTCGCCGCAGTGCAGCGACTAGCTTGGTCTGGAACTGCGCCGATGGTAGGCGCAGGGCCATGTCGGGCACAGGGGAGAGAAATAGTGAGAGAAGGCGTTTCAATGGGGAACGGCGGGGAGTGAGGACGGCTTCGATGCTACGACAATATTGGTGCAGGGGAGTCGCTCGATCTATTTCATCCCGAGAGCGCACGAAGGAAAGCAGGTGGATCTCATGGCGCGGAGCCAGGTTAGCTATCAGGTTATAGTTCCTTATGGTTGTGCCCTGGTGGGGGGGATAGGGGAGCTGAGGGGTAAGAAACAGTATCCGCATTAATCAATCACTCTAACCGACGCGCCGGTAGAGTTCCAGCGTCTGGAGCGCCGTTTTCTCCCAGGAGAAGTATTGGGCTCGCTTGAACCCCTTAGCGATCAAATCGGCTCGCAGGGCCTCGTCGGTCAAGACCCGCCAGATGGCCACGGTTAGCTCTGAAACATCATCGGGGTCAACCAAGAGGCCGGCATCACCCACTACCTCAGGTAGTGATGAGACGTTGGAGACTACTACTGGCGTGCCACAGGCCATGGCTTCCAGGGGCGGCAGGCCAAAGCCTTCGTAGAAGGATGGCTGCACCAGAAGTTGAGCGGCGTTGTAAAGATGGAGCAGATCCTCGACAGGCACGCGGCTGAGGAAGAGGGCGTCGTTGGTTAGCTTCAGTTTGTCCACCAGGGTGAAAACTTCCTCGGAGAGCCAACCTCGCCGGCCCACCACCACCAGTTTCACATCCGCCTTGTAGCTGTCCAACAACTGACGATAAGCCTTTAGAAGCGTAGGCAGGTTCTTGCGCGGTTCGATGGTGCTTACGAAGAGGATGAAATCGCGAGCGATGTGATACCTGTCTTTGGTCTGCACTAGGATTCCCTGGTCATTGACAGGCCGATAGATGGGGCTAGCTGATTCGTAAATGACAGTGATCTTGTGCTCGGGCACGCCCAACAGGCGGATAGTGTCTTGCTTGGTGCTCTCGGAGACGGCGATGATGTGATCGGTCCGTTTCACAGCTTCGTCAATCTGGCCGTAGTAACGGGCACTCTCTTTGGTGAGGAAATGTGGGTACAAGAGGAAGGCTAGATCGTGGATGGTGATAACGGATTTGCAGTTGCGGCGAAAAGGGGGTATAAAATCGGCGCTGTGCAGAACGTCCAAGCCGAGGCGTGAGATCTCCACTCGTAGAGTATACTGTTCGAAGCGATGATGACTTGGCGTCCAGAGGGACACTCGTTTGAAATTGGGCTTGTCAACAATGACCTGCTTATCCTTACGGCTCTGTAGGATGATGAACTCATTTCCTTGGTCTATCTCGGCAAGTCCCTGAGTCAAACGAAGAATGTACTGCGTAATCCCTGCTTGACTGTAGTAGACCAACCGCGCGTCAATGCCGATGCGCATTGGTTACGTTTCTCCCGGCTCTTGGCTAGTAGCCCATTCGTGTCAGTCACCCGATGCTAGGGCAACCCCTTGTGGTTGCCCCTACTTGAGCGCTCCTTCCATTTCGAGCAGACGACGCTTGAGATCCAAACCGCCCCCGAAGCCGCGCAAATCCCCGGCGCTACCTATCACACGGTGACAGGGCACCACGATAGGCAGGGGATTAGCAGCCATGGCCTGCCCAACAGCTCGCGCTGCCCCTGGAGAGCCAACCTTGCGGGATATCTGACCATAGGAGCGTGTCTCTCCATAGGGAATGTCTCGCACAGCCAACCAAACCCGGCGTTGGAAAGCTGTTGCCCCCCTCAGGTCCAAAGGCTCGTCGAATAGAACTCGCTGGCCATCGAAATACTGCTGCAACTTTCTCCTCAGGCCATCAAGCCTCGGATCATCGTAGGGCTGCTCTTCCCCCCAACGTTCGAGTAGCGGCTTCAATGCCTTCTCCTGGGTGGGTTGGGGCAGAGTAAGGGCCAGGAGTCCGCTAGGGGAACTAGCTATCCCCACCCAGCCCCAGGCAGTCTGGCATGAATCTATGGCCACTTTGACTTCTTCCTTGCTCATTATTCCTCGCCCCTTGGGGTCGAGTGTTCGTGCCTTTAATTATACCCATTATGCCTTGCCTGTCAAGGTTGTGGGCTGTTAGGTGAAGTTGCTGCTCTCATCACTTGGACAGGCTCAGTACAAGCTCTTACTCGACCTCAAACCCTTTTTGGGTGAAGAGCTCCAAGCAAGCGTCTACCACCTCGAGATCATAAAGAACACCCTTATTCTGTGAGATCTCCTCTAATGCCTCACCCATACCGCGAGGCCCTCTGTAAGGTCGGTTAGAAGCCATGGCCTCAACAACGTCAGCTACAGCTAGGATTCTTGCTTCCAAGAGGATCTTTTCTCCCGCAAGCCCCTCAGGATAACCAGAACCATCCATCCTTTCGTGATGTTGAAGCACGATTTGGGCCACCGGCCATGGAAATTCTATCGTCCCATTCAATACATCGTGACCGACTCGGGGATGCATCTTGATGAGACCGAATTCGAGTTCGGTTAACGGACCGGGCTTACTGAGAATCTCAGCAGGTACGTTGATCTTGCCGAGGTCATGAATCAACCCGGCCATGCGGATTCCCTCGATCTGTTCTGCGGGAAGGCCCATCTCTTTGGCGATGGCGCAGGCCAGTTGGGTTACCCGCCGTTGATGGCCTGCCGTGTAGGGATCCCTCAACTCGATGGCTGCTGCCAGGACATGGACCGTGCCTTCCAAGGCCCTTTGCAAGTTCACGTAACTTTGTCGGAGTTCTTCCTCCGCCTGCGTGTTCTCCAGGGCGATGGCCGCTTGATTGGCGAAGGTGGTCACGGCTGGCACATCGGCCTCGGTCAGGCCGGCGCCGGAGACGACCAGCAGGCCATATATTTCGCCGCCGACCGTCAGCGAAGCGAGGATGCTCTGTTTCAACCCCAGCAGGGCCACCAGCCGGCCAGCCAGCGGGCGCAGCGGCCCGGGCAGAGCCTCGGCCATAATCTCGCTGGTCGGCCTGAAGATAGTTTCTCTCCCAGCTATGATCCGCTGCAAGAAGCCGCCCTCCATCACCGGCAAGCGGAAGTCCTGGGTCGAGACACCGGCCAGTTTCTCGGCCGCTCGCACCTGGGCTGGCTCGAAGGTCAAGTGGGATACAACCAGGTGCTCCCGGTCATCGGTCGGGGCTTCGCCCTGAGGCTCAGCCCGAAGGGTGAAGATGACGGCGTGGTAGCCTAGCTCGGTTATCCCATCCCCGATGGTGCGGTAGACCTCTTCGGGCGTACGGGCCCGCTGCACGGCCTGGGTGGCCTGGCTGAGGGCCAGCAGCAGGCGCTGGCCGCGGGCTGTCTCCTCCAGCGAGCGCCGCAGCGCCTCCTCCGCCCGCTTACGCTCGGTTTCAGCCTGCTCTAGCTCCGCTATCTTCTCCTGCAGGGCTTCTATCTCTTCGATCAACTCAGCCCTTTTCATCTTTGAGTAGTCCATGATACTTTCCCATCTCAACCAAAAAGCCAGCCATAAACACTTGGAGGCTTTGGGCTGGCGTGTGGGGTGGGCGTCGGGCACCCACGTTCTGCGGTCACCAGAAAATGGATTCCTGTAGCGAAATCACGCATCACATCAGATCCCCCAAGGGGCCCAGGTGGAGGTTCAGTTCTTCGTCTTCCAGGCCGAAAATCTGCTTTAGTTCCTCCATGCGCACGTCCAGCTTCATGAAGGTCTGGCCCAGCCGTTCGATCTCCTCGTCGCTCAGGGAGCCGGCCTCGATACGCCGGAGGGCCTGGCGCTCCATGAGCTGGCGCAGAAGCTCGATAAGGGTCAGGACCAGTTTGGCCAGCCCACGTTCCACCCCCTCGGGGTCAGCGTTGACTCGCCGGGGCAGAGGACTGGTGGCCTGCTCCAACTCGGTGGCGAAGACCTCCAAATCACCCGCATCGCACAGGAGTTTCTCTCCCCCTGTGAGGATTTTCGATTTTCGATTGCCGATTTCCGCTTTTGTAGTGGCCATTTGTTTTTCTCACCATGGGTTGCCGGTGACCGGTCTTCGCTTTGACGACCTAAATCGAAAATCGGAGATCGTCAATCGGAAATCGTGATACGAAGTTGTATGGAGGCCAGGGGCCGGTGCAGAGGAAGCGCAGCGTCAGGTAGGCGGCGCTTAGGACTTCCACCTCCTGCCGGAAGGCCGCCACCTGGTCCCGCTCCACCAGGTAGGCGGCCGTCAGCAGCAGGCGAGGGGTGATCAGCACTTGCCGCGTGCTCTCCGTCGCCAGTTGAGCCAGAGGGGTATGGAGCTCTGCAACCAATGCCTCCGCCCGTTGGCGCCAGGCC
Organism: Anaerolineae bacterium; assembly: GCA_049589355.1. Taxonomy (GTDB): domain Bacteria; phylum Chloroflexota; class Anaerolineae; order VGOG01; family VGOG01; genus JBAWAP01. Next base: position 10,285 of record JBAWAP010000399.1, on the reverse strand, counting down.
TGGCGCTGGTGCTCCTCCTCCAAACGAGCCATCAGGTAGGCCCGACCGCTGGCAATTTTCGATTTTCGATTTTCGATTTGTGATTGGGTAATCGGCAATCGGCAATCGAAAATCGGAAATCGAAAATCGGAAATCCACAAAACCCGCAGCCCCAGTTCCACCCGGCCGCGCACCCGTTCCAGGTTGGCCACAAAGTCGGTGTGGTGGGCCGCCAAGACAGCTCTGATCGCGGCTTCGTCAGCGAGCACAGTGCCGAAGCGCACAGGCAGGACAGTGCGGTCCGCCATCAGGGCCTCCACAATCGTTTCATGCCGCCATAGGTTGTCCTCCGTCGGCGGCACCTCGACTATGGTAAGGGGACTCGCCACGGCAGCGATGTCTTGGTAGGCCAGGCTGAGAAGGGAAGCCCCCTCCAGGCCGGGCTCGGGAGGCACGGGTTCTTCAGGCTGATTAGTGATAGCGTACAGGTACATCACGTTTTCTACATGTCCGGCGCTGAATATTGAGCGGTCGCGGCCCTCCGCATCTTCTCGGCCTTTTCCACCGAGGTCAGGAGCACCTTCAGGCCCAGGTAAATGAGATCCACGTCGGCCACGGAGATGGTAACGTCGCCGAACAGGATGACCCCCTTGTCGAGGATGCGATCCAGGAGGTCCAGTAGGGTGACCTCTTTTTCCTTAGCCACCAATTCACTCATCGGCAGCCCTCTCCTCAAAGCCCACAGACACGAAGTTGTAGGGGGGCCAGGGCCCCGTCATCTCGTAGATGAACCCAAGGTCGCCGTACTCCTCTTCCAGGCCCTCCAACTCGGCCCGAAAGTTTGCCAGTTGCTCCTCGGCCATCAGATAGGCTCCATTGAGGATCATCGCTTCTTTCCTACCCGTGAGCTCTTTGCTCTGCAAGGGGTTGATGACAGCCTCTTCGGCGTGGCTGGACAGACGATCGTAAGTGCGCTGAGCGTACTGGTCACTGATGCGTTCCACCTCCTCAGCGATAGCCTCATCCATCTTCTTCTTCAAGAAGTATGCCGCCCCACTCGACTTCTGCCCCATCTCTGCTTTGAGCTCTTTGACCCTATCGCTGACCTCTCCAACCCTCTGGGCCAATCTTTCACCGTCACAGTAGACCTTGACCCCCCACTCCTGCTTGTCCGCCAGCCGCGCTAGTGCCTCCACAAAATCATCGTAATGCTGGGCCAGCATCTCCTGCACGCGGCTCTCGCTCTGGTAGATGGTGCAGAACCTCATGGGGACGAGGGTGTGGCTGGCCAACACTGCCTCAAGGATGTCCTGGTGGGCCAGCACCTTGGCCTCCACCCACTTGATGTCATTCAGATTAGCCTCCAATCCCTCTTGGCCGAACTCCTGGAGTGATACCTTACTTACAATGGCGCTGATAGCTGATAGCTGATGGCTGGTGTCTGCTGGTTGCAGGGCATAGACTGGATAGGTTGGGTCAATGCCTTCCTCTGGTAATCCCTCAATGGGTTGACTGCTATCGCTCCCCACGATGCCGTAGACGTAGTAGCCATAGCCCTCTTCCCCTCTACCTATTGAAGCTCTCACTTCTTTGGCTGGAGGCTCTTGCACTTCTTCGGTTTTAATGGGGGATGCCTTGACCTGGCTCAAAAGCCTCTCGTTCTCGGCGATCTTTCTTCTGATGATCTCGATCTCCTGTCGGATCTGCTCCTCTGATTTGGATCCTTCGGCTACGCTCAGGACAAGCTTTGGACTTTGGACTTTGGTTTTTCCCACGCCTTCCAACTCGCTCAGGGCGCGCTCCAGGATAGCTTGAACCATCGTGTCCTTGAGAATGGCCTTCACCTCGGCCAGGGCCTCATGCCTGGCCTCTTCGATCAAGGCGGCTATCTGCTTATCGGAGAGCTCAGCCAAGCTGTCTTCGAGTTTGCGCCTCAACCAGCTCGTCATCTCATCCATTGTCATCTCCGTCAGCGCGGTGATATTACGCCGGTACCTCCTGCCGTCGGATCGCGATGAGCAACGTCTGCTCTACCACTTCCCGACTGAAGCGGATTTCCGATTTCCGATTTCCGATTTCCGATTTTGCTCCTTTGCTCCTCTGCTCCTCTGCTCCCTTGCTCCCTTGCTCCGCGTAGGCGGTGAGGAGCTCATAGGCCTGGGCCAGCTCAGTCATGCGGTCCTTGGCCTTCGGGTCGTCGGGGTTGTGATCGGGATGCAGTTGGTCGGCTAGCCGATGGTAGGCTCCCCTGATCTTGCTGGGGGTAGCCATCTCCCCCAGGCCCAGGCGGTGTCGGGCCTCGTCAATTGCCTCGAAGGAGGGCACCTCCACCTCCACGGTGACGAAGCTGTAGGACGGCAGAGGTCCCACACAGCGGAAGGTAAGCTGACCCTCGAACTCCTCGTCCAGTAGCTCCAATTGCCGGTCCAACGCCTCCTGCCTCACCTCGTCCACCAGCAGGGCCACGTTGGCCACCATGCTGTCGCCCATGGGGGGATTGACCACCAAGTCCAGGGACACCTGCTTTAGCCATTGGATCAGGTATTCCCGCAGGGAAGCGCGGCGCCGTTCCAGCGATGCCTGCACCATCTGGCCGATGGCCACCCGTTCGATCATCGTCCCTTCGGGGGAACGGCTTTCCACCTGGGCTTTGAGTTGGGCGATGTGCTCCTCCTGGCCGATCTCTTGAAAGACCTGCTGGAGCTCCCAGAGAACCACCACCTCCATCTGCACTAGATCGGAGAACTTCTCCAGGGTGGGGCGGAAGAGGGTCTCCCCCTGCGCCAGTAGGCGATGCACCCCGGCCTCGTCGGGCAGGACAGTGCCAAACTTGACCGGCAAGACTGGGAAGTCCTGCATCACCGCCTCGACGACGCGCTGGTGCGCTACCAGATAGCGGGCCGCTTGGTCTCGCTTAAGACCCCGGTAATCTCCCAGGGGGCTAGCGCTGACCACGGCGGCGATGTCGCGGTGGGGGACGGTGTAGACCTCGTCGTGCTCGTTATCCACTCCAGCCACATCATCAAAGATCACCTGATCCCCTGTGGGAATAATGGCGTACACGTACGTCGCGGCCATTTTTGTGACTCTCCTCAATCTCAAACAAACGGAAGCGGAACCCACTTGGTTGCCTTTTCCGTTTTTCTATGTTATAATCCCGTTACCCGACAGTCGCTTCCCAAAGGACCATTAGGTGCACGAAACACGCTATGGCATCAATCTAAGCCCCGACGGGAAGAACCGTTATCGCCATTACCACGTATCTGAGAGGGGAGAAATCATCGAATTTCGGATTCAGTACGAGGCATACCTTGAAGGACAATGGCGTGCCATCGTGAGATATGATACCGCACACGGGTTTGCCCATCGCGATGTGATGCACCCAGATGGAACCCAGACCAAGACGTCTTATCAGTCTTTTGACTACGCTACCATGTTGACCTATGGCGAGAGAGACTTGAAGAGAAACTGGGCAAGCTACCGTGAAGACTACATCAGGGACATGAAGAGAAGGACAGGAAATGTTAACAGAAGATGAGATTATTGAAAGGAACATAACTCTGAGCTTCGAGTTCAGCCTCTACGTGATGGAGCATCCCTCCTTTGCCAGGCAGATCCCTAAGGGCGCTCAGGTTGTGCTCTTACCCAAGGATGACCCTGAACTGTGCGAGATCAATAGAGCGGCGGCGGAAAAAGCCAAGATGATTGACGATGAACCCAACCGTCCAATGGTCTATGTGGAGGTCGAGCGTCTTCGGCCGATTCGCTCTCGCCTAGTCGGGCCACGGCTGGTGAGGCCCCCGCACCCTGAAACCCAGCCAGCCTGGCAGCCTACCTAGCTCTTCACCTCTTGATTGCTTCCTCCAACGCCCTTTCAAAGTGCTGCTTGCCGATGTTGAGCATAGGTGTTTTTCCCTGCTCCTCTGCTCCCCTGCCCCTCTGCTCCCTTGTTCCCTCTCCCCCTTGCTCCTCCAGGAACTCTCGGATGGCCATCATGGCCGCCTGGCGGCAGAGGCCCTCGATGTCAGCCCCTACCATCCCCTCGGTGCACTCGGCTAACTTCCCCAGGTCCACGTCCGGCGCTAACGGCTTGCCCCGGGTGTGCACCTGGAAGATGGCCAGACGGGCCTCTTGGTCAGGTATGGGCAGCTCCACCAGAATCTCAAAACGACCGGGACGCAAGAGGGCTGGGTCCACGATATCCAGCCGGTTGGTGGCCGCCAGTACCACTACCCCTTTGAGTTCCTCAATGCCGTCCATCTCGGCTAGAAGCTGGCTGACCACTCGTTCGGTGACGTGGGAATCGGACCCGGCTCCCCGATGGGGGGCCAGGGCGTCCAGCTCATCGAAGAACACGATGCAGGGCGAGGCTTGCTTAGCCTTCTTGAACACTTCGCGCACACCCTTCTCCGACTCTCCGACCCACTTGGACAGGAGCTCAGGGCCTTTCACTGAGATGAAGTTGGCCTCACTCTCCTTGGCCACTGCCTTGGCCAGCAGGGTCTTGCCCGTCCCCGGCAGCCCGTAGAGCAGGATTCCCTTGGGAGGAGCGGTATGGACATGGGCGAAGAGGGGGCCGTACTGAAGGGGCCACTCCACCGTCTCCATCAGCAGGCGCTTGACCTCCTCCAGCCCACCGATGTCATTCCAGCCCACATCGGGCACCTCGGTGAAGACCTCTCGGATGGCCGACGGCTCCACTTCGGCCAGAGCGGCCCGGAAGTCGGACGATGTCACCTCCAGGGCCATGAGCTTCTCGTAGGGGATGTGGGCCTGGGCGAAGTCAATGTCGGGCATCAGTTGGCGCAGGGCGCTCATGGCCGCCTCCCGACCCAGGGCCTCCAGGTCGGCGCCAACGAAGCCGTGGGTGATGGCCGCCAGTCGCTCCATGTCTACGTCGTCGGCCAGGGGCATGCCTCGGGTGTGGATATCCAGGATCTCGCGGCGGCCATCTTTGTCGGGGACGCCGATGACGATCTCCCGGTCGAAGCGGCCTGGGCGGCGCAGGGCCAGGTCCAGGGTGTTGGGGATGTTGGTGGCGGCGATGACGATCACGTGGCCCCGCGACTCCAGCCCGTCCATCAGGGCCAGGAGCTGGGCGACCACGCGGCGTTCCACCTGGCGGTCGCCGCTCATCTCCTCCCGCTTGGGGGCGATGGCGTCAATCTCGTCAATGAAGATGATGGCCGGGGCGCGGCGGCTGGCGTCTTCAAAAATGCTTCTCAGATGTTTTTCCGAAGCCCCGTACCACTTGTCAATGATCTCCGGCCCGTTGATGTGGACGAAGTGGGCGCTGGTCTCCTGGGCCACAGCGCGGGCGATGAGGGTCTTGCCGCAGCCAGGCGGGCCGTGGAGGAGCACCCCCTTGGGTGGGTCAATGCCCAGTCGCTCGAAGACCTCCGGGTAGCGCAGGGGCAGCTCGATCATCTCCCGGATGCGGCGGATCTCGCGGCGCAGGCCGCCGATGTCCTCGTAGGTGATGGTGCCTCGTTCTCGCTTGGCCCCTTCGCCAGTCAGTCGGATGGCTGTGGCCGGACCGATGAGCACGGGGCCGGCAGGCGTGGTCTCGGCCACGGTGAAGGTCTGGGCCCGGGTGCCAAAGAGATTCACGCGCACCCGGTCGCCGGGTACCACGGGGATGCCGTCCAGCAGTCGGGCCAGGTAACGGGCCTGGGCCGCTTCCCGCGAGGTCCGCAGGGCCTCCACAGGCGTCAGCGCCACCGTGCGGGCCGGCTGCACCTCGACCCGGCGCACCGTCACCCGCTCGTCCAGGGCAGCGCCGGCGTTGGCCCGCAGGATGCCGTCCATCTGGATCAGGCCCTGGCCCCGCTGGGCGGCGTAGGCGGGCATGGCCCGGGCTACGGTGGGCCGCTTGCCAGCGATCTCCACCACGTCACCGATGCTAACCCCCAGTCGTTCCAGGTCCTGGGGATCCAGGCGGACCAGCCCCCGCCCCACGTCCTTAGGCAAGGCCTCGGCCACCCGCAGAGAAAGGGTTTGGTTTTCAACTGTCGCCATCTTGATCTATGACCTCTCTAATGTTTCGAAGCAGTTCAGCTAAAGCGTAGGTTTATTGTCCACGACTTGGCCACCTTTGACTACTGAGCTTCGGACTGGCTCTCTGACTCTCGGCGGCGAGGAGGTTGGTGGCTCTCTTCGAGGTATTCGTCCCGCATCCTGAGGCTATACCTGCTGCGATGACCTCCATAAGTGCGGAAAGGAATCAAACTTCCCCTGCTCTCTATCTTTCTCAAAGTGTATAGACTCACCCGCAGATACTCAGCAGCCTCCCTCGCGGTAAGGATGGTCATTCCCTCGTCTAACATATCCCCTTCCGTCACATCACCCTCCCGCTTGCAGAATGTGGATGATTCGGCTGCCCCTTCGGCTTCGCTCAGGGCATGGCTCACCACAGGTTTCGGATTGTTCAATTCGCAATCTGCTATCCGCCTTCGGCAACCCGCTACTTGCTATCAGCTACCAGCAGCCACAACCCCTTTGCCACCGCAGCACGTACAGGAGAGAGGGCTGTCCGGCCAGACGTAGTCGGCAGCCCGGCCACTGCCGCCACAGCAGGGGCAGGTGACGACGTTGTCAGGGATCTCTACCATGCCCACGCCGCCACAAGTGGTGCAGGTCATGCGGGACAAGGGGTGGACACCCGTGCCCCGGCAGAAGGCGCAGGGGGCCGTCGGCGGGTGGAGCGTCCGCTGTCCCGCCCCGCCGCATACCTGGCAGGTAGCCAAGGGGGACATGACGCCGAAGGGATCCTTCCCCGTGCCACCGCAGAAGGCGCAGATCACATCTGTCGTCGGCCGTCGGTGAGCAGAGGTAAATACACCCCTGCTCCCTTGCTCCTCTGCTCCTCTGCTTCTCTTCATGCTGCCACCTCCAGTCTCGCCTCCAGGCGCTCAAGCCGCTCCCGGAGCAGGCGGTTCTCCTCATCCAGTTGGTGGGCCCGGGTGGAGAGGTAGGGATCTGTCTCCCACCAGTTGATGCCCATCTCCATGGCTTTGTCCACCGAGGCGATCAGCAGGCGCAGCTTGATGTTCAGCAACTCCACATCCACCAGGGAGATGGTGATGTCCCCGGCGATGACGATGCCCTTGTCGAGCACCCGTTCCAGGATGTCGGCAAGGGTGCTGGACTCGACAGCGTGCTGCATACGTTGTTCCGGCATAATGTCCTCCTCTTTGGCTGATAGCAGATGGCTGATGGCTGATGGCTGATAGCGGATGGCTGATGGTCTATCTGCCATTCGCTATCTGCTATCTGCTAGATGCCCGGCCTTTATGACCAGGGCGGCCGCCTTGCGGCGTAGCTCTGAGAAGTTGCGGCACAGGCGACAGTCCATGCTCCCCTCATCATATTGCTCGCAGGCCAGGAGTACGTCTACAGTCTCGATGAGGGTCTGGGCCCAGGGCGCTTTCTCGGCCGCTGTCCGGGCCTGGTTGATCTCCTGGGTCAAGAGGGCGATTTCTTCTTCCTGCCTGGGGAAGAGGTCAATGGGGCAGTGGATGCTCGCCTGTCCACCCATCTCCCTTTTCACAGAATATCGCCCTCAGGGGTCACCCGATGCCCATTCCAGCGTTGGAATCGGGATGCCCGCTCTATGCGATCGTACACCGACATGGCCATGTGGAATTGCCTTTTCTCTTCAAAGATCCCAGCAATGGTCACCATTCTGTCCACTGCGGCCGGTGCTTCTTCGCTTCCGGGGTAGTAGGCCACAATCTTTAGATACGGGGTCAGGGCGTGATAGAGCCACCCTTTTTCCTCGTAAACTTTCCCGATCCGTAGCAGTGCGGCGCTGGCTGCCTGAGAGATGGCAGCAGCAAGCTCTTCACTAATCATCTTTAAGTCCTCCCTTCGTGACCTATCACTGGCCCTGACGGGCTGTCTCCAAACGATCAAGCACTGTCATAGCCATGTGATGCTGTCCCCTCTTGCGCATGTCCTCCGCAATAGCCAGCAACCTTTCGTTGGCTACCGAGGCCTCCTGACTGTTCGGGTAGTGCTCGATGAGTTTCAGGTAAGGAGTCAATGCCTGGTGCACTTTCCTCTGTTCGTCCAAGGCGCTCGCCACCCTCAGCAGGGATGCGCTGATGGCCTCGGGAACGGACTCTTGTTTCTGTTTCGCCATGATAATCCTCCTTTGTTCGGACCTGTCGGTTACGCTTCTTGCTCCATTATCTCGGCCCGATAGTATCGCTTTGTGCGTTGGTAACGGAGCAGGTTGCCTTCGTTGTCCAACAGGGTCTCGTAGGTGGCCAACACGTCGGTGGCTTCGGGGATACGTTCTAGCTCGATCAATTCCACGGTGACGTGCCAGCCCTCCTCATCTTTTCTGAGAGCTGACACGGTGTAGGGCTTGAGCCCGGTGAGCTGGACCAGTTGTTCTTTGGCCTGCTGCGCGATTTTAGGTCCGGTTGCCATAGTATCCTCCTCAAATGTAAAGTGTAAAACGTAATGCACTTCTCGTTACGTTTTATTTTGCAGCCTGGCGTTCCCGAATTACTCTGAGCCGTTCCAGCAGGGCCTCCTCGGCCTCCAGATACTCTTCCTCGCTGATTTCCCCCAGGTCGTAGCGCAGCTCCAACTCCATGAGCTGCCCGCGCACGGCGTCCTCGTCGTATAGCTCCTTCTCGACTTGCTCGTTCACCTTCTCGGCGATCCAGATGACGCCTTTGATGGGGCCCATCACGGGGAAAGTCAACAAATCTATCAAGAAACCCATGCTTCAACTCCGATCCCGTGATGCGTGAAACGTGATGCGTGAAGCGTGACGGTTACGTTTCACGTTTTACGTTTCACGTCTTCACGTTTCGCTCACTCCTCCCAATGGACGACGATGTTGACGAAGTTGTAGGGCGGGACAGGTCCGACGTACTTGAAGATGAGCCTCTTTCCCATCTCTTCGTCGAGCCTTTCCACCGCCGCATCGAACTCCACCTGGCGAGCCTCATCCACTAGAAAGGCCGCATTCAGGACCATCCGGTCCATAATCACCTTATTGGACCGGGTCTCGCGGACCAGGGGGCGCAGGGGGGTGAGGATCTTCTCCGCATCCTCGTCGCGCTTCTTCCACATGGCGTTTTCGATCATCTCTCCCAGGCGGATGCGGTCGTAGTAGGTCTCTTCGGACGGGCGGCCCATCAAGCCATCTCGCAAGCGGCGGATGGGTGGGTTCTCTTCCACAATCTCCTGGAAGATGACATCCTCATACCAGAAGGCCTTCAGGCCTAACTCCACTCGGCCTCCCATCTCTTGAAGAAGGCCGTAGAACTCGCCGAAGCGCCTCTTGAGCAGCTTCTCCTGGATGGATTCTACGCTGGGTGCTACCGTGCCGAAGCGCACTGGCAGGATGGTGAACTCCCGCATCACTTCTTCCAGCACCAGAGTGTGGGCCATCATGTTGCGCCGGCTGCTCTCGTACTCGATGTTGGGGGAATCGCTGACCACCGTCGCCAGATCCTCGAAGTGGATGGTGTTGACGACATCGCCCCGCTCGCCAATGCCCAAAGTGGTGAACTGGCGAGGCTCCGGACAGCGAATGATGCAGTACATGTATTTTCCTGTGGGGGTTTCTGATTCGGGCATAGGTTTCCTCCGTGAAACGTGATGCGTGAAACGTGATGCGTGATCAGGGAAGGGGGATGTTTTGGAGCAGTGCGTCCAGTGTCTCCCGATTGATGGTTTCGCCTGATTGAGCATTGGCCGGGTCGGTCTGGTAAGCGATGCTTTGCTCACGCAGGAGGCGTCCTCGCTGCTGGGGGATCATGGTCAGGAGCAAGCGGATAATCTGGGTGAGCAGGCTCAAGCGATGCTGGGTGATGGCCTCTCCCAGTATGTGTCGTCCCTTGCAGTACCAGTCGCGGCTCTCTCTGGCCGAACCGAGGGCGTACTCGTAGAAACGCGCCCGATCTTTGCCCGTACCGCGTGAATAGCCTTCGGCGACATTGGCACTGATAGAGCCCAGCGACCGATAGAGTTGATCCGACAAACCGAGTGTGCGCCGATCCTGCATTAGCTTCGTTACATCATGCCAGCCCACGTCAGCGACAAACAATCCCAGGCGATAGCCTTCCATCTTCCACAACGAATCACCCGTGATTTCCTCCGGGACCGACTTCGCCCACTCCTCGTAGTCCACTTCGCCTCTCCTCTCGCGTTTCACGCTTCACGTTTCACGACTCCCCTGAAAAAAGGGTCAAGATCCGAGCGCGACCGTTGCTCGAACCATCCGGTTGGGCCATAACCAGCGCAGGAAACGTGCCCGGAGTACGAAGAAAAAGGAGGCCTCCGG
>JBAWAP010000398.1:0-10124 GCA_049589355.1 Anaerolineae bacterium | reverse complement strand
CACGCAACTGCTGGATGGAGACGGAAGCCTGGTTGGCCACGGTGTAAAGCAGCCGCACCTTGTCCTCGGTAAACGCCCCCTCCTGCTCGCTGCCCACAAAGAGGAGCCCCACTGTCTCTCTTTCTTCCCCCGCGATGAGGGGCACCTGGAAGGCCGAGCCCAGGCGAACGATGGGAGGGGCTATCTCATCGGAAGCCGGTTCCTCCAAAAACCAGATGTTCAGTCGCTCCACGTCCACCGAGTGGCCGCTCATGGCGGCGAAGGTGTTGACAAGGCGCTCCTGGAGCTCCTGCTGAACGGCGGGGGAGAGGGGAAGCCTTGGTCGGATGAAGAGCTCGCATTGGCCATTGGTCATCAGGAGACTGGCTGAGACATCATACGATAGGGCACGGTGGAGGTGCTCAAGCATCAGGCGGAATAGTTCGTCGTAGTTCAGGGTGTAACCGATCTGCTGGGAGAGTTCGTAGAGCACCTGGAGTTCAAAGGTCCGTGCTTCCAACGAAGCATTGAGCTCCCGCAGTGCCTCCTCCGCCCGCTGGCGCTCCTCTTCCAGGCGTACCCTCTCTAGCCCCTTTGCAATCTTCAGCTTCAACTCATCGTCAGCACAGGGTTTCACCAGGTAGTCATATGCCCCCTCCCGCAAAGCCTCTATCGCCGACTCCAAAGAGGCATATGCGGTGAGGATCAACACCACCGCTTGGGGCGCGATCTCCCTGGACTGTCTCAACACCTCAAGCCCGTCTACCTCCGGCATCTTCAGGTCGGCCAAGACCAGGTCGAAGGAGTCCTGCCTCAACAGTTCAATGGCCTCCGAGCCGCTGGCAGCGGTCACCACCTGATAACTCTCGCCCCCCAACGCCTTGGCCATGCTCCGAAGGGCGAATTGGTCATCATCTACCACGAGGATTTTGCTCTGCCTTTCCATCCTGCTCTACCTTTCTCTTTAACTACTCAGGCTGTCATTGCGAGCGAAGCAAAGCAATCCCCAAGCCGCAAGGAGGAGATTGCTTCGTCGCAAAAAACGCTCCTCGCAATGACACGGGCTGAGCAGTTACCTTTCTCTTTGATACGCTGGCAAGCTGACAGTGAAGGTGGTCCCCTGGCCCACCTGACTCTCTACTTCAATGTGGCCGCCATGGGCCTCAACGATGTTGTGCGAGATCCACAGCCCCAGGCCCAATCCCTTGCTCTCTCTCCCACCGTAGAACGGCTTGAAGAGCCTGCTCATCTCCTCCTCACCCATCCCCCGCCCCGTGTCCGACACCTGAAGCTGAACCATGTCGTCACGCAGGGCGGTCCTCACTATCAACTCCCCACCTTGAGGCATGGCCTCCTGGGCGTTCACAACCAGGTTGACCAGCACCTGTTCCAACTGGCCCACCGATCCGAGAACCCGCAGCTCCTGCTCCGCTAACTCCCTTTTCACCTCCACCTTCCCCAGGGAGAGCTGGTGCCCTAGCAGGGCCAGGATCCGTTCCACCACCCCGTTGATGTCGGTGGGCTCCATCCCCTCTTCTGCGGGGCGATAGAAGGCTCGTAGCCTGCGGACGATCTCCGTGATCCGGTCGAAGCCCAGCTTCACCATCTCCAAGTCCTCACGCAGGGGGTGATCTTCAGCCACCCGCTGGGAGATCACAGCCAGGTAGTTACTGATCCCTTGCAGAGGGTTGTTGATCTCGTGGGCCACGCTGGCCGCCAGACGACCCGTGGCCGCTAGCTTCTCCGACTGAATGAGCTTCGCCTGGGCATCTTGGAGCTCTTTGGTGCGCTCCTCTACCATCTCTTCTAGCCGCCCTGAGTACTCCTTCAGTGCCCCCTCTGCCCGCTTGCGCTCGGCCAGCTCCCGCTGACTCGCCTCATACAGCCGCGCGTTCTCGATGGCGATGGCCGCCTGGTCGGCGAAAAGGCTCAGGAGTTGAGCGTCATCCTCGGTGAAAGCCCTCTTCTCGACCCCGTCAACAATGACGAGCACCCCAATGACCTGGTCTTGCCACTTTAGGGGCACCTCAATGACAGCAGTAAACAAGTCTTCGGCGTACTTCCCGCTCCTCCCTGCCCAGGTTCGATAGTCATCCACAATCATCGGCTCTCCTGTCTGTGCCACTCGACCAGCCATGCCTTCGCCTAGCTTTAGCGTGGTGCCCACAACGCTTCGCCCCAGGCCATGGTCAACAGCAACCGTAAGCTCTTGGCGAGCGGGGTCGTTCAGATATATTCCTCCTCCCTGGGCCTTGAGCAGCTCAGTGGCCCGCCGTAAGATAGCTTCCAGCAGGGCTGTTGTATCCAGCCTGGCGGTGATGTCTAAAGATGTTTGGCGAAGGGCAGTCAACTGCTCCAAGCTTCGTTCAACGTTCTCGTAGAGCTTTGCGTTCTCAATGGCTATGGCGGCCTGGCTGGCTATGGTGGTGCTCAAGGTCACCTGTTCATCGCTGAAGTACTTCCCCTCATCGGTATAGTCGAGGGCCATCACGCCGATCACCTTGTCCTTGCTGACCAAAGGAACCAACAACAAGCTCTTGATGTCGAAGGGCTCGATCCACCTTAGAGACAACAGTGACAGCGAGTTCTCCTCGAAGATGGCCGATGTGCGGTCCCTGATCACCTCCCTGATCGCTGGGATCTCGTCTATCGTCTCTACATAGGTTCCATCCCTGAAAACTTGCCAGAGTTCTTCGTCTGCCCCCCCATAGGAGAATTGGGACATGGGGGGGACCAGCTTTCTACCCTCCGCGTCCAGAAGGAGGATGCTACACCGGTCCACACCGCACGCCACCGCTGTCTTCTGGGCGATGAGCTTGAGCACCTGGGTCAGATCTAAAGTAGAGCTGACCGCCTTAGCCACATCGAGGAGGATGGAGGATTCCTTGGCCCGGCGTCTTTCAACAGAGTACAGCCGCGCGTTTTCGATGGCGATGGCGGCCTGGTCGGCTAGCGTAGCCAGGGCGAGTTGATCGTCCTGTGAGTAAGCCTCTTCCGAGAGTTTGGGACCCACAGCGAGGATCCCCACCAGCTCACCCTTGGCCTTCAGCGGGATGAAGAGCTCCGACCCCATCCTCTCCAAATCCTCACTCTCCCTGCCCCAAAGGGCTTTGAAATGCGGGTGCACGCCTATCTCGTATCTGGTCAGAACATCCTCTTCCCTCACCAGCCAGTTGACCACAGGGTGGTTCTTCCTCAAGCTCAGATGGGCGAGGTCCTCGTCTAGTCCTCTCTGCACCACCAGGCGGAAGTCCCCCACCTCCTCCTTTAGGAAAACGCCTATCCGTGCGATATGCATCCTCGCCATCAACTCCTCAAAGATCATGTTCAGCAGTTCCTCGAGATGGATGACGGAAGTTACCTCCCGGCTGAGCTTTTGAAGCATCAAGTAGGCGTCGTACTTCTCGCGAAAGAAGAGCCTGTCAATCCACAGTTGAGCTCTGTCCCGCAGGGGTTGAGCGACCACGGCGGTTATGGCAGCCACAAGGAGGGCGAGGATGAATATCTGGTAACCGACGAAAGTGTGGAAAACCTGCACGGCGAGGAAGATGATGATGAAGTACAAGATGCCGATGATGGCCGTAGGTATGGAGTAGAGTAAGCCCTTGCGGATGACGATGGTGATGTCCAGGAGCCGATAGCGGAAGATGGCGTAGGCGATGAAGATGGCGTTAATGATGTTTGCAGTGATGTCAACTGGATAGGGCTTTAAAGGTGGGATGAAATTAGCGAAGGTGCCCAGTATCACCATGCCTATTCCCAGTAAGAGGTATTTAAAGCGGTCGCGCTCAAGATCGGATTCCGCTCTCTTATACCTGCGAAAAAGATTAAATATCCCCTGCCCCAGAAAAAAGTAACCACATAATGCAAGCGCAAATACTGAAATGCCAAAGGTCGGAACATATAGGCCAGTGCTTTCATCCCAATAGACACTCTCGATAATATAACTGCCACCACTCATACTTAACATCAATGTTATGGCACATGCCACATAACCTATATATACGAGTCCTTGTTGGCCTTTTATCCCCAGAAAAGCTCGTACAAAAAAGAAGTAAACGATAAGATGCACACTTGCTCCAGCGGCCATGAGTCTGTACCAGAATAGAGCCGTATTAGCATCGGGACTGATGCTAACCATCAGAGCAGCAATTTGCCAAAAGGCCATGGCCATAAGATATATTACAAACAATTGGTTTACCCTGGGTTTTGCACCACGTCGGAAGGCAATAACCACTAGGGCAAGGTAGCAAATGAGACCCACTAGTGAAAATATGGCAGGGAGATTCATGCTCTCTTACCCTCCTCACTATTCATAGCGCGGCGCAGCCGCAACCAAACTCCCGTGTGTCATTGCGAGGAAGCGGAGCGACGAAGCAATCTCCAGCTTGCCACGGAAGGGATTGCTTCGCTCCCTACGGTCGCTCGCAATAACATGTCCCCCGCAACATTCTCGCGAATCACGCAAATGTTGAAGGGTAATACTATAACTGGCCGGAGGCCGATGCGCGCCTTGTTAGGTAGAACCCAGGACCAACAATCTGTTAATGACCTCATCTGATGGTCTCATATGCGCTGGTTTCAAATGGGCTAACTCGGTCCCAACGGCCTCCCTATCCTCGATGTAGCGTTGGAATGTGCCTGGCCGAAGAAGAGTCACATGAAGAGGTTTTAAGCCTAGCATTTCCTCTATTTCTCTATAGGAAGGATCAACATCTTTTAAGCTGTTGTGAAGAGCATTTTCAACCTCTTCTAGCTTCCAACGACTCTCTTCCAGTAACTCAATGTATAGATGTAACATAGGCTGTTGCTCTCTGACCTCTTTTCTCGCTGTCCATTCTTTGCAACCTATCCCTGAGTCTTCTATCGCCTGCCAAATGATCGTCTCGGTCAGCCGACTAAAGCCAGCCAAGTCGATGATATCATCGGCTCTGGCCCAAAATATCATTTGAGGAATGTCTATATCAAGATTGTCGTTACGCAGAGCAGTTATTTTGATCATATCTCCGATTCTATATCTAACGTAAATACCGCCTCTGAAGTTAGTGACCACTAACTCGTACTTCTCACCCGCTTCAACTTCGTTCAAAAGAACTGGGCGAGGTTGATAACTGGGATTGCGCTTGGATTTTAGATGTTCCTCTTCTGGGATGAACTCCAAGAAGCCAGTATAGGGAACAAAGGTCATTCCCTCATAATCCCAGGTCTGCGTGGCAATGAAATTGATCTCCGTCCCTCCGTACATCTCTATAGGCTCTTTTCCCCAATAGTACTTGATCTTGTCTCTGTAGATCGCCGTATCCGTGCCCCCACTGATTACTCCCTTTACATCCCATAAATCAGCGGGAATCATGGGCCGCTTAGCTAATTTGCTTCTGAGTAGTCCTCTCATTAATCTAAAAAGCGATTTGGGGTGAAACAAAATGGGAGAGATTCTCACTTTGCCTGATGCTTGACCAAATTGGTCGCCAATCCTAACTAAAACGCTGCTTATCCCAAAAAAAACATCTAACCCTTCTCTAAACGACAGTTCAAACCCCTTCTCTATTCTCTCCTGAAAGGACATCTTCTCTGCCTCCTCTACCGAGGGAAGAAACTTGAAAGGAAATTCCCACAGTAGGCCATAGGGTAACATCCCCGAGATATAAGGTGGCGGTGCCATGCCGTAAAGGAATCTGTCGTTTTCCTCAAGAGAAAAGTCGCCTTTCCCATGGCAGGTAGCAAAAATCACGCTGGCAAAAGCAAGCTCTGTCCCCGCCTGGAGCATTCTCTTTGGATAGGGCGCCCACTTAAATAGGCCGGCTTCAGATCTGCCTGAAGTACGGATCCAAAAATCAGGCTTTTCTGGCAAAAC
This sequence comes from Anaerolineae bacterium, assembly GCA_049589355.1. Taxonomy (GTDB): domain Bacteria; phylum Chloroflexota; class Anaerolineae; order VGOG01; family VGOG01; genus JBAWAP01. The sequence goes on along the minus strand of JBAWAP010000398.1, from coordinate 4,291 downwards.
ATCTTCTCGCTTTTCGTCTAAATGTGGAAGATAGTCCCCATAGGTGGTTAGAGGAACGCTTTCGCGAAACTCCTTCACGCTGGTCGGGACCTTGTCCCCCAGAAGCTTCCGCCCCAGTTCGCTCTTGCTGAGGAGGCCAATTTGCTCCATTAACAAGCGCTCTTGGCTTTCCATGAACTCCTCCAAGCTGAGATCGAGGAAGCCACAGTATTTCCTCCAGATCTCATCCCTTAGTCCCTGTCTCAGTAATTGTGCTGCTGTTGCCATTTTCTTTGCCTCCTTTGTTTTTATTAATGTCATTGCGAGCCTAGCGAAGCAATCTCCCGCTGTAAGCAACGGTGCAGATTGCTTCGTCGCTCCGCTCCGCGCAATGACGGCTGAGTTAGATCGCCGCCGCCCTCATCATCAAGGCACAGGGATACCAGCGATGGCGAGCCGGAGATTCAGTTATCTCGATGTTCGCAAAACCGAAGTCCGAGAGGATTGTGCGCCATTCATCCGCCGTACGAACGTTCGGGAAGGCTTCCACCTCGGCCTGAGCCCGGGCACTCCTGCGAGTCAGTCCATAACGGAGTAGGAGGATTTTCAGCAAAGCCGTTCCCCAGAGTGAGCGCCAAAAAGGAGACGCGCCCACATCGGCCATGATAAGATTGCCCCCTGTCTTCAGCACTCGTCTCATTTCAGACAACATTTGGGACACATCCATGTGGTGCGTGCCAAGCCCGCAGATGGCCGCATCGAAGACGCCTCCGACAAAAGGCATGGCCATAGCTGAGGCGCAAACCAGGCTGATGCGTGAGGACGAACCTGTCGCCTCAACGTTCTTTCGCCCATGCTTAAGCATGGCCAGCGTGATGTCCAGTCCCACAACCCGGCCCCTGGCCCCTACTTTGTCCACCAGCTTCAGGGGGATGAGCGCCGTCCCGGTAGCTACGTCGAGGATGATATCCCCCTCATTGACGGACGCCACCTCAGTTAGCCAATCAACGAGCTCCTCATAATTTAGCCCCCAGAATTGGCGGAGTTCCCGATTCACTGTCTCCTGGTAGCGGGGGGCCAGCTCGGTGAAGGCTTCAATGACGACATCATTACCGGTCATTGTTCTCTCCTCTCTTCCTCGAACGTGAATCCTTTCTCGGTGAAAAGCTTCAGGCAGGCGTCTACCACCTGAGGATCATAAAGGACGCCCCGATTCTGTGAGATCTCCTCCAGGGCCTCATCTATACTACGAGCTGGTCGGTAAGGTCGTTCAGAGGCCATAGCCTCAACAACATCGGCTACACCCAAGATCCTTGCTTCCAGGATGATCTCCTCACCCAACAGACCTTCAGGATAACCAGAACCATCCACCCTTTCGTGATGTTGCAGCACGATCTGAGCCACCGGCCAGGGGAATTCTATCGCCTTCAATACATCGTGACCGACTTGCGGGTGCATCTTGATCAGACCATATTCGAGTCCGGTTAACGGACCGGGCTTGCTGAGAATTTGAGCAGGTACATTGATCTTGCCGAGATCATGAATCAGCCCGGCCACGCGGATTCCCTCGATCTGCTCCTCAGGAAGGCCCATCTCCTTGGCGATGGCGCAGGCCAGTTGGGTGACCCGCCGTTGATGACCGGCGGTGTAGGGATCACCCATCTCGATTGCTGATACCAGGGCATTGACCGTGCCCTCCAGGGTCCTTCGTAATTTTACGTGACTCTGTCGAAGTTCTTCCTCCGCCCGCTTGCGCTCGGCGATTTCAACCCGCAATTCCTCGTTGGCTTTTGCAAGCTCTGCAGTTCGTTCCTTAACTCGTATTTCCAACTCGTCGTGAGCTTTTCGCAGCGCCTCCTCCGCCCGCTGGCGCTCCTCTGCCAGACGGACTCTCTCCAATCCCCTTGCAATTTTCAGCTTCAATTCATGGACAGAGCAAGGCTTCAGCAGGTAGTCGTATGCTCCCTCGCGCAAAGCCTCTATCGCTGACTCCAGAGAGGCATACCCAGTCAGGATCAACACCACCGCTTGGGGCGCGATCTCCCTGGCCTGTCTCAGCACCTCCATACCGTCTACCCCCGGCATCTTCAGGTCGGTCAAGACCAAATCAAAAGAGTCCTGCTTCAATAGATCAATGGCCTCTGAGCCGCTGGCGGCTGTCACCACCTCATAACTCTCGCCCCCCAGCGCCCTGGCCATGCTCCGAAGGGCGAATTGGTCATCATCTACCACGAGGACTTTGCTTTGGCTTTTCATCTTGTTCTACCTTTCTCTTTGATATGCTGGCAGGCTGACAGTGAAGGTGGTCCCCTGACCCACCTCACTTTCCACTTCGATACTGCCGCCATGGGCCTCAATGATGTTGTGCGAGATCCACAGCCCCAGGCCCAATCCCTTGCTCTCCATCCCATTGTAGAAGGGCTCGAAGAGCCTGCTCATCTCCTCCTCACCCATCCCCCGCCCCGTGTCCGACATCTGAAGCTGAACCATGTCCTCATGCAGGACTGTCCTCACCATCAACTCCCCACCTTGAGGCATGGCCTCCTGGGCGTTCACAACCAGGTTGACCAGCACCTGTTCCAATTGACCCGCCGATCCGAGGACCGGCAGTTCCTGCTCTGACAGCTCCCTTTTCACCTGAACTTGTCCCAGGGAGAGCTGGTGGCCCACCAGGGCCAGGACCCGCTCCACCACCCCGTTGATGTCGGTGGGCTCCATTTCCTCCTCTGCGGGGCGATAGAAGGCTCGTAGCCTGCGGACGATCTCCGAGATCCGCTCGAAGCCTAGCCTCACCATCTCCAGGTCCTCGTGCAGGGGGCCTTCTTCGGCCACCTGCTGGGAGATCACGGACAAGTAGTTGCTGATGCCTTGGAGGGGGTTGTTGATCTCGTGGGCCACGCTGGCTGCCAGACGACCTGTGGCCGCCAGCTTCTCCGACTGAATGAGCTTCGCCTGGCTGTCCCGCAGATCGCTGTACGCCTTCTGCAATTCCTCCTCCATCCGCTTGCGCTCGGTGATGTCCCGCACAACAACCACGGTGGAACCCAGTACCGTCCCCTTCCCCCAATCCTTCCACGGTTGCACCTGTACCAGCACGTGACGCTTCAAGACCTCGTCATAGGCCTCGCATTGGGCAGGCTGACCCTGGATCGCTTTCTCCCAAGCTCCTTTCCAGAAGGAATTGAGATAGCAGAAAACACCCGTGCAGCCGGGATGGAGAAGCTCATGGACTCCCCGGCCCTTCACGTCCACAACCCGCCCCAGGTTCCAGGTCTCCACAATCCGGTTTGCCCGGATGATGCGCCCTCGATCGTCTACCAGGCAAATAAGCTCGGGGAGGGAATCGGCCGTGGACTCCCACTCCTGCTTTGCCCGCTCGATCTTCTTCAGGAGCTCTTTGAGCTCCTCCTCTGCCTGCCGTTTCTCAAATACCAGGCGCTGCTTTTCAAGGGCCTCCCTGACAGCCGCCAATACCTCATCCACGTTCAAGGGCTTGATGATGTAGCCCGATGCCCCCTCGTTCAGGGCGCGCACCGCGCTTTCCAGAGAGCCATAGGCGGTGATCATGATCACCATCATGTCAGGGTGCATTTCCTTCAAAGGCGCCAGTAGCTCTATCCCTTCCAGGTCGGGCAGCCTGATGTCCAGGAGAGCCAGGTTGAAGAATCTCCCCTGCACCTTCTCTAGGGTTTCGCGCCCTGTCCCAGCCGTCTCCGTCTCATAGCCCTTCTTTTCAAATAAGAGCGTCAGGCTTCTACAGATGCCTTTATCGTCGTCAACGATCAGGATGCTGGCTTTTTCCTCCATCTACTCTTCTCCTATGCCCATGCGCAGCCTCACCGTAAACGTGCTTCCCTTCCCTATCTCGCTCTCCACCTCGATGCTGCCACCATGAGCCTCGATGATCTTCTTGCTGAGCGCCAACCCCAATCCAATCCCCCTGACCTTGGTGCTGAACAACGGCTCGAAGATCTTCTCCAGGTTCTCCTCCGGTATCCCACAACCGTTGTCCTTGAATTCTGCAACCATGAACCCGTCCTCCGCTCTGGTGGCGATCTCTAGCTTCCCTCCATCGGGCATGGCCTGAACTGCGTTCAGGATCAAGTTGATGAACACTTGCTGTATTTGATCGGGATCGGCCGTCAGCGGAGGCAAATCCTCCCCTAGCTTGGTGATCACCGCCACTTTGTCCAGCCCCGGGGTGCGCGAGAGCGCGTCTCGCACTATGGTGTTGATCTGGGTCTTCTGTAGGGTTGGCTCCTTGCCTTCCGTGAGGCTCAGCAGGCCCCTGGTGATCTCCTTAGCCCTTGTT
>JBAWAP010000397.1:0-4216 GCA_049589355.1 Anaerolineae bacterium | reverse complement strand
CAGCCTGTGAACTTCCATTCGCAGGCTAGGTGCAATTGTGATATACTTACGTTGGTATCTACCCCTTATGCTCGCAGCGGACCCTAGTCCGCTGCTCCAACGGCGACCGCCAGCGGCGAAAACTGTGAAACACCCGCTTGGCCAGGACCACAACGACCACCGAGGCCGCTGGACTAGGGTCCAGCGGGAGCAATGAGCAGTCACTTACGTTGAGTGAATACGAATCAAAGGAGCACCGATGAAGAAAACCCTTTACCTTTTGCCAATTGTCTTTCTTCTACTAGCCAGCGCCTGTCAGGCCACTCCGACGCCGACGCCCCTTCCAGCTTCTACCCCTGTTCCCTATCGAGCAGCCATGATCTCCGAGGCCCAAGCCGACGTTGATGGCCTGACCAACCCCACTCGGTATTTCATTGACCTGGTTGTTGACGTGGAGAACCTGACTTTGACGGGTAGCGAGCAACTGCTATACACCAACAACGAAACGGTTGACCTGAAGGAGGTGTACTTTCGCCTCTTCCCCAACACGCCAGGCTACGGCGGTGCTATGGAAATAGAGCGGGTAGTCCTGAATGGCCAGGAAGCCCAGGTGATATACGAGCTTAGCAATTCGGCCTTGAAGGTCCCTCTGGCCAAGCCTTTGGCTCCTGGGGAACAATTGGACATCACCCTTGACTTCTTGGTGAGGGTGCCCCAAGACAATGACCAGGGTTACAACCAGTTCGTCTACAGCGATGGTGTGCTGGCTATACCAAACTTCTACCCCATAGTGCCAGTCTACGATGACGAGGGCTGGAATATAGAGCTTGCCCCTGGCTACGGCGACGCCGTCTACAGCGATACCTCCCTCTACCTGGTGCAGCTCACCGTTCCCCAGGAGATGGTCGTGGCCACCTCCGGTTCCGTCGTCGCCAGAGCGGATAACGGCGATGGCACTGTGACCCTGACCTGCGCCAGCGGGCCAATGCGGGATTTCAGCGTCGTGATGAGCGATGAGTACCAGGTGGTCAGCGACACCGTGGGCCAGACTACGATTAACTCGTACTACATGCCCGACGATGAGGAGGGTGGTCGAGAGGTCCTTGAATACGCTAGCCAAGCCTTGCAGACCTACAATGAGCTCTTCGGTCTCTATCCCTTCTCCGAGTTCGACGTGATGGAGACGCCGACCACCGCTGGGGGCATCGAGTACCCAGGGCTTATTGTGATGAACAGGAAATACTACGATGAAAAAGGCGGCAATTTCGAGTTCACCACTGCCCACGAAGTGGCTCACCAGTGGTGGTACAGCCTGGTGGGCAATGATCAGGTGGACGACCCTTGGCTGGACGAGGCTTTAACCCAGTATTCGACCCTCATCTATTTCGAGGAAGTGCATGGAAAGGGCGTGGCCGACTCCATCCGAGAAAGCTATTTCGAGGAGGGCTATCAGAAAACCGTCGAGGAGGGGCGGGACGCCGTGGTCGCTCAGCCTGTGGCCGCCTTCTCCCCTGAGGACTATGGCCCCATCGTCTACGTGAAGGGCCCTCTCTTCTTCCACGCCCTGCGCCAGCAGGTGGGTGATGATGTCTACTTCGAGATCATGCGACGCTACCTGGAGCAGCACAAGTACGGCATCGCCACTCCAGAGAGCTTCCTGGCTCTAGCCGAAGAGGTCTCAGGACAGAGTTTGGATGAGATCTACCATCGTTGGATTCTAAGCGCGAAGAGGGATTAGGGGTAACTGCTCAGCCTGTCATTCTGAGCGAAGCGAAGAATCTCGTTTGTGCGAAGAACGAGACCCTTCGCTTCGCTCAGGGTGACACCAAAAGCGTCCAAATCCGCCAGGGCTGAGCAGTTACGATTAGGGTTTGTTTCACCTGACCTCGAAAACGCAGGTTGTTCACATTTGACCCCATCTGTTTCCCGTTGCTCAAAACAGTTGAATCGCTGGCAGTTTTGTGAAACTTGACCAATATCCCCCAACCATGATATAATATTCTCCAGGTACAACCAGGCATTGAACCGTAAACACTTTGATCCCAAATGACGTAGTCCCTCAATCAGGAGGTGGACCATGGCTTGGATGCTTTCACCCTCTGGAATTGGTGTCATCGCCGCCCTTATCGTTGTCCTTGCCTTACTCATCTACTGGAAGCGCGAACCCATCAAGAAGTGGTTCGCCAGCAGGAAAGTCAGCCTAAAGATTAAGGCCGGCCCTGTAGAGGTCGGCCTCGACGAAAAGGAGAAACCGAAGAAGGCAACAGGTGTGCCTGCTGGCGTGGACTTCGGTGAGGGTGGCGACTTCACCGGGGCTACTATCCGGGGTGTGGCTGGCCGTGACATCCGCCGCGGCTCCGCCGCTGCCGAGTCGCCCGGCGGCAAGGCCCCCGGCGTAGACTTCGGCAAAAAGGGCAAGTTCGGCGACGCCGAGATCGAGGACGTGGCTGGTCGTGACATCGTGGAGGACTGACCTTGCCCATTGACATCACCACTGGCTTTGTGGACCGCGGGCCCGAGCTGGCCCTGTTCCGCCAGATGTTGGCTGGCGAAACCGCCAAGCACATCCTGTTCATCTTGGAGAGAGGCGAGCAGGGCAAGACTTACTTCCTCTTGCGTCTGGTTCACGAGTGCGAGCAGCAGAGCCCCCCTGTGCCTGTTGTCCTGCTCGACTTCGACCAGCGTCGCAGCGGCCTGACCGACTACCTCAGCGTGGCCCGCGAGATTCGCCGTTGCCTGGGCGACGACCACACCCCGGCCATCTGCGCCTGCGAGGCCGCAATCGCCCGCGGACGCCCCCTGGTAAGCATCCGCACCGGTGAGGGAGGTGCCGGCGTGGACTGGGGCAGAGGCGGGCGTTTCACCGAGGCCAGCATATCCGATGTCACAGGCCGAGACCGCATTCAGATTGGCCCTGTCTCCGAAGCCCCTCTCACGGCCGACCAGATTGCCCAGCAAAGAGCCGATATGGGCCGCGCCCTGTGCCGCGACTTGGCTGCTCTATCCGCCTCTTACCGCCGCGTCGTATTGCTGGTGGACACCTTCGAGCATGCCCCCCAGGAAACCTGCGCCTGGCTGGAGAGCTGGCTCTTCGAGCCGCTGCGCCTCGAGTTGCGCCACGTCCTCCTCGTCGTGGCCGGGCGTCCCGAATGTCGGCCTTTCTTCGCCCAACCTCGCCTGTGGAGCGGTCTCGTCACTGCAATTGACTGCTTGACCCCCTTCAACGACGACGACGTCCTGGCCCACTACCGCCAGCGCGGGCTCGCCGTTTCCGAAGCGGAAACTTCGTTCCTCCAGATAGCCCGTCTGAGCCCGGCGCGGATGGCCGAGCTTGGCAACTGGCTCGAGCAGACCCGGGGAGGTGCGCTATGAGCGACGACGTCTTGCGTGACCTCCTCTCACAGGGTCTGTCCGAAGAGGAGATAGCCCGTGCTCTGCTCGACCTCACCCTGCAGGCCGCCCCGCCCGACCTGGCCGACGCCGTCCGCGTGTGCGCCATCCCCGCTTGGTTCGATGCTGGCCTTCTTGCTCTCCTCGTGGACAAGGATGAGCAGGCCGCTGCCGCACTGCTTGAACGAGTCGCTGCCTTCTCCTTCGTCCTGCCGCGCACCAGTGGAGGCGGCTACGTTTATCACGAGGCGACCCGCGCCCGCCTGCTCGATTGGTGGCGGGAGCCGGATCACCGCCAGCGTTTTGCGACGCTCAACGACCGCCTGGCCCGCCACTACCTGGCCCTGGCGCGAGAGCAAGACCCCCGTCTAAGCGGCCCCAACTACCCGGACGCACTGACTGTGATGGATGCCGCCTACCCCAACGTCCGCGCCGCCTGGGAGGGCGCCGTCGAGTCGGAGAATTGGGAATTGATGCGGGATTTCGCTTACGCCCTGGCTGACTACTTCCACCGCCGCGGGATGTGGGCCGAGTGTATCACCTGGACGCAGGCTGGGTTGGAGGTCTGCGAGCGAGAGGGCGATGCCGAGTCTTGCGCTAGCCTGCAAAACAACCTGGGCATCGCCTACCGTAACTTGCCGACGGGGGACCGGGCGGCCAACTTGCAGAAGGCCATCCAATGCTACCAGGAAGCCCTGCGCTTTCGAACCCCGGAGGCCGCGCCCCTCGATTATGCTATGATCCAGAACAACCTGGGCGCCACCTACGGCGACTTGCCGACGGGGGACCGGGCGGCCAACTTGGAGAAGGCCATCCAGTGCTACCAGGAAGCCCTGCGCTTCTACAC
>JBAWAP010000396.1:0-23335 GCA_049589355.1 Anaerolineae bacterium | reverse complement strand
CCCCAGGATCTGGGAGTTTGAGATACCGTTTTACATCTATCAAATAGCGGAAGGAGAATCTCTATGACTAGGCTGACTATCAAGCGGATTACTGCTATACTCACCAGACTGCTGTATTTAGTAGTAGCCTCTGTTCTTCTGGTAGCCCTTCTGACCACCCTTGAGCGTGGCATCCCTTCTGCTCTCCTTAGCAGGGTGGCTTCCTCGTCCCAAGCCGCTGACTTTCACCACACTGACGGGGGCACCTGGACGACGTACAACACCTCCAACTCGGGATTGGCGTATGATATCGTCCTGTCCATAGCTATAGAAGGGGAAACCAAGTGGTTCGGTACTAGCAGGGGGGTCAGCAAGTTCGACGGAACTAATTGGACGACCTATAACACCTCGAACTCTGGGCTGGTGTTTAACCGTGTCAATGCCATTGCCATAGACCAGGGCGGTAACAAGTGGTTTGGCACTCAAGGCGGGGTGAGCAAGTTTGATGGGGCTAATTGGACCAACTATGATGCCTGGAACTCACCGCTACCCGCTAACATTATCTCTGCCGTCGCCATAGACCACGACGGTAACAAGTGGTTCGGCACTCCTCGCGGGGTGAGCAAGTTCGACGGAACTAATTGGACGACCTATAACACCTCGAACTCAGCATTGGCGGACGACGACATCAAAGCCATTGCCGTAGATAACTCCGGCGATGTATGGGTCGGTACCTACAAGGGCGGGGCGAGCAAGTTCCACGGAGGCAACTGGACGACCTATCGTGGAGGCTCAGGGTTAGCGAGCGATCATGTCCGCTCCATCTCCACAGACAGCGCCAATGTGAAGTGGTTTGGAGGGTGCACCGACGGATATATTGAGTGGTGTTACTACTTCGAGTGTGAAGCTGCTGCGGTGAGCCGATTCACTGGCACCACCTGGATAACCTATATTGCCGGGTATAGTGGCCTTGTAGGCAAGGATGTCACCGCTATCGCCATAGACTGGGGGGAGAACAAGTGGTTTGGCACCCAGTGGTACGGGGTGAACAGGTTCGATGGGGGCTGGACGACCTATGATACCTCAAACTCAGGGCTGGCAGATAACTACATCACTTCCATAGCCGTAGACAACGAGGGGAACGTCTGGTTCGGTACCTATGGTGGGGTAAGTAAGTACAGCTTTTCCACCCCTCCGGTCACGGCTACTGCAACAGCAACACCGACAGATACGCCAACATCAACCTTTACATCCACGCCCACTACGACAGCAATAGTAACGCCAACAGATACACCGACGCCTACTACCACACCCACGCCCACTGTAACGGCAACGCCAACTCTCACGGGCACACCGGGGCCAACTGGCACGCCGACACCGACCGGCTCACCAACACCGACCGGCTCACCAACCTCGACAGCCACAAACACTCCTACAGCTACCCCAAGCGGTACACCCACCACTACGCCGACCGTTACGGCTACTCCAAAGCCATGGGCAGCCAAGATCTTCTTGCCCCACATTGTCAAACAAGGTCTGCCCTGTGGTTGGAACGACCCGGATGACGATGAGCCCGGCAATGACTTGTGGAACAGCCCCAATGTTCCCTATGGGTCCGGGCTTTTCTACCATCGGACCTTTTGGTCCCTCACCCGGCCAGAGGGCCAAAAAGGCAACGACCTCGACTGGTTCAAGTGGAAGGCAGAGTGGACCGGCTACCACTGGCTATGGACACAGAATCTGGATCCCAGCAGCCTCCGCATCTGGCTATTGGTCTACCGGGCTACCGGGAATCCGGCCGACCCACTCGAGTACCTGGCTTCGGGCGAGCCCTACGGGCCAGGACAACTCAAGGTTGAGCTAGAACAAGGTCAAACGTATTTCGTTCTGGTCAGCAACAGCAACCTTACCTCGCCGTTGGTGGGCTGTTACAGCCTCTACCTGGAACCATGAGGCAGGGAGCAAGAGGGCAGGAGCAAAGATGCAAGAGGAAAGAGACAAGAGGCAGGAGGCAGGGTGCAAGAGGCAGTGGGTAGGAATCTTGCTTCTTGCTTCTTGCCTCTTGTACTCGTTTTTCAACTTCTTCTCCCATCTGGGGGCAGAGAGCTTCTACTATGACGAGGTCGTCTATTCCTTGTCTGGTTTGGAATATCTACAAGGGAATCTCACCAGGAACTGGGAGCACCCCTTCCTCGGAAAGTATCTTATGGGGCTTTCTCTACACCTGTTGGGCAAGTCGGATTTCAGCGCTCGATTTCCTTCGGCACTGTTTGGTTTCCTCACAGGTGTCATCATATACGTTTTCGCCAAGAAGGTAACCAACGCCTGGTGTGGTTTGGCGGCAGTCTGTCTTTGGTCTACCTCCCCTATCGTGCTTTGGGTCTCCAGGAGGGCGATTCTGGATGCGCCCTTTGTCTTCTTCTTTACACTAAGCTGGTACCTGTTCTGGCAATTCTTCAAAACAAAGGGCACGGGCCATGCCTTGCTGGGTGGTATCACCTTAGGCCTGGCTATAGCCACCAAGCTAGTCGGAGTGATCCTTGTTCCCATCCTGATCTTATACCTGGTATTTGCAGGTACCAGAGACAAGGAATCCCTGAGACCAGCAGTGTTAAGCAAGTTGACATTGGCCCTGTCCATCGCTTTGTTGATTCTCCTCTTGACCTACGCGCCTGTCCTCGATCGCTTGGGCTCCGTTTTTCAAGTCATGAACGAGCACTGGAGGTGGGAACAACGCTCCGGACACCGAGAAGTGATAAACAATGTGATCTACGATAAACAGCCGTGGTGGACGTACCTTTATTGGTACTGGCAAGGCTACCTTCCTTACTTACAAAGCTACACTCCAGGGGTGCTCATCCTGTTAGGGCTGGCTATTGGTTTCGCTCTCCTCCGCGGAGACAACATTGACGTGTTTCTCCTTCTGTCACTCCTCCTGCCCTTTTGCTACCTATCCTTTTATCTGACCTACAAGATGTTTAGATACGCGGACATTTTAGAACCCCCTCTAGCGATACTGGCGGCTTCGTTCATATTCGCAGTTGGCTCATTCTTGCGGAGATGGTCAGAAACCAGGTTTTTGGAATCCATCGTGTCCAAAACCTCCGCACTTGCGAGCGTTTTCGGTGCCCCGACAGACACTCTCAAGCGAAAAAACCTGGTTTCTCTAACTGCGTCCAAAACACGAAGTTGTGCTTACGGGGTAGCAAGCCTTGCTCTCACTGCCGTGCTCATCATGGCCATGATCCACAGCACAGGGAATATCCAAGCTGAGGAAGAAAACAGATACAAGGCCGTCGCCCATTATCTCTCGCCCAGGATAAAAAGAGAAGAGAGCATCTTTGTTTGGGGGTACACGAACGTCATGAGCTGGTATATGGGCGAGGAGAACACAATCGTGGGAGGCTTCAATTCGAGCGGCTTCAGTGGAAACTACCATGAAGCGGACTACATCATGGTAGACCCGCTGATGGTGTCAAAATGGCCAGACGATCCGCTGAAAGCATACCTGGAAGACAGCAGAGCGATGTACACCGAGCACGCTGTGGGAGGGTTTGAGTTGTACACCAGGCGTAAGCGTCCAGGTGCCAGGCACTTTGACCGACAATCTCACAGCAAGACCGCTTTCCAAACCATCTTCGGCGTGAGGACAGGTGACTTTTCCGGAGTGCCTGGCACCTTAGTAGCTCTTTCTAACGACCGCTTGAACGATTACCACCAGCCGTCTGGCTAAGAGCACCGAGCAATCATGCAAGAGTGTCTTGAGCAACCTGTCCCGGCCGAAGTATACGACGAGGAAACAGTTTTGAGCTTTGTTGGCGAGGGCGGATACCATGACTTCATCGCCAGCAAAGGAGACAGGTTGCCGCCCAGGATGGCCAGGTCCCTGCTACTGATGGATCTAAGGCCGGGGATGCGAGTCTTGGACATGGGGTGCGGTCGAGGGGAGATTGTGCTCCACGCTGCCAAGCGAGGAGCAGAGGTAGTGGGGATAGACTATTCGGCGGCCTGCTTGACGTTGACCCGACGAACGCTTGAAGTCGCCTCCGAAAGAGATCGAGACCGGGTGACCCTCAGCCATGCCGACGCAACGGCTATCCCTTTCAGGGACGAGGTCTTCGAGAGGGTCCTCATGCTGGACATCGTGGAGCACCTGCACGATTGGCAACTGATTCGCGCTCTTCGAGAAGCCTATCGTGTATTGAGCCCCAAGGGGTATCTGGTACTCCACACCCTTCCCAACCGCTGGGCACTCCAATATGGCTACCCTTTACTGCGACTTCTTTCACGGCGGTTCCCCAATGCACCGCGTTCAGATGTTGAACGAAGCGTTCACATCAACGAGCAAGACATCCTCAGCTTGAAACGAGGTCTAAATGAGGTTGGCTTTGCCTTCGAGATTTGGCTTGAAAACCTGACCCTAGATCAAGCCATCTGGCAGGATGAAAAGAGGTTTACCGACATCCGTAGGGAAGCCTATCCCATCCTGCGGAATCCTTTGGTAAGAGCAATTGCTTCCCTATTGATGCACACCCCATTGAAACTCATCATCGCCAACGACATATACGCCATCGCCTGGCGATCCGATGGAGAGAAGCCCTCGATCTTAAGAAGCCGATGGCGCTCCTCCTGGCTGGAGAAGGCCATTTGCATGATTTCGTGAAACGTGAAAACGTGATGCGTGATGCGTGATGCGTGATGCGTGTTCCGTGCCAGGAGGTCAAAATCAGGGAGTGGAACCTTGATAAAAACTCAGGAGATCGAAGGGATCGTTAAGATAAAGCTGGCCAGATCGTTCCTGGGCCGTCCCTTCTACTTTACCACGGCCTACTGGGTTGATGGCCTGCTCATTGACACAGGCTGTGCCTACACTCAAGAGGAATTCCTGGCCGTCGTCGAGGACTTGGGCGTTGATCGTGTCGTGAACACCCACAGCCACGAGGATCACATCGGGGCCAACGGAGCTTTGCAAGCCCGGCGGGGCGTGGAGATTCTGGCCCATGCCGACGCCCTGCCCATCCTCGCTGATCCTGGCTTGCTGCGACTCCAGCCCTACCGCCGCATCTTCTGGGGCTATCCTGCTTGCTCCGTTGCCAAACCCATCGGAGAGGTGGTGGAGACGGCCCATCACCGTTTCCAGGTCATCCACACCCCCGGCCACAGCCCCGACCACATCTGCCTCTACGAGCCCGAAAAGGGCTGGCTCTTCTCAGGAGACGCCTACATCGGGGGACGCGATAGGGCTCTGCGAGCCGACTACGATATCTACGCCATCACAGACTCGCTGAAGAAGCTGGCGCAGCTAGAGGTGTCTCGCTTATTCCCTGCCAGCGGCACAGTGCGCGATAACCCGCACGAAGACCTGGCTGCCAAGATCGAATACCTGGAAGAGGCAGGAAACCGGGTGCGGGAACTCCGTCAAGAGGGCCTAGGCCTGAGCCAAATCAGAAACGAAGTTTTCGGCCGCGAACTGCCCATCGCCTACGTCACCCTGGGCCACTTCTCGGCTCAGAACCTGGCGCGGTCGTATCTTGAGAACTCCCCCGGCTAATATAGTTTGATGAAGTTATGAGTTGATTCATCTGGTTTTGGAGCAGGCAGGAGGCTTCGAGTGATCGGTTCGACCGATCAGTTCTTCAGAGAAACAGAAAGCCATCGGCGTAGGTGTGCCGATGGCTTTGTTGTCATGGCTATAGCTTGAGGCGAAATCCGAACGACAGTGCCCCTCTGCACCGGAGGATCAACCACTCTTTATAGAAGCTCAATACTCTCTCTGTCTGAGAAGCAATCTTAACAACTCCCATTCTTCCCAAAGAAGTTGCCGCTGTTCTTCCATGAGGTCAAACAACTGGGTGTTTAGCCGTTCCAGCGACAAAACTACCTCTCGATAGCGGGTCAGCAGGCGGATCTCTTCGGCTTGCTGCCGTTTGCGTAAGCGGTAAGCTACCAGCGGTGGACGATTGAGACGAAGACGTTTCAGTGTGAAAGCGCCTACTGCCGTCAAGGGATGCAGCGTTCCGTCATCCAGTTCCAGAAAATGTTGAGATGCTGGCTCGCGGCGCGGATTCCACAGTAATGGATCGTCAGGCTTGGTCGGCCAATAATCAAGTTTGTACTGGTTGCAACGAGGGCAGCAGTAAAACAGATTCTCCAGGCTATCGTCGCCGCCTTTGGCTCTCGGTTGATAATGGTCAACCGTAAGTTCACCGCCTGCATCTGTTTCTGTGACACCGCAAAACTCGCAGGCGAAGTTAGCACGCTGTCGTACTTGCTCTCGAATATCGTCGGGGATGGTCATCCTGGTTGCGTCTCAAGCAGATAAACCAGTTGGTGGCGCAGGGTAGTTATTTCGTGCCGCAAAGTCTCGTTCTCGGAAGCAATCTCCTGGATGCGTTTTGCGACCGCCATTAACTGAGCCAACACGGCGTCAACTTGAGCTTGGAGAGTGGCCAATGTTTTTTCGCCAGTAGCCAAACCTAATGCCTTACTCTCAGCAGTATCTTGACTCGCATACCAGTTTTCCAACTGTCTCTGTTCTTCTGCCGAGAGCGTCCCGCCCCGTGTAGCCCTATCATGTAATTGTTTGACAAGGTCATCAGGAACCATCTTTGGACTCCTTTCAGAGAAATGTTGCCAAGCTTTAATTACTTATTTCCGCCGTGCTTGTTTTTCCATCGCTTCCAAATACCCTGCGATCGCCTCCTTGGCATTTTGCAGAGCCCCCTCATAAGTATCGCCTTCAGTGACACAGCCAGGCAAGGCAGGTAACCGTATATCCGCCCTCTTCACACTCCTCGAGAATGATCGTGAATTCCATAGGGGTCTCCCTTCTTTCCGCTTTCAGCAGTGCACGAGTTTGTCGTCATCCCACTCTTTCCTCCTCGTTGTGGCTGAGCTAAATTTTATCACACAACACTTATTCTAGCAAGCTGGGAAAAGCAAAGAGGGGCTGGTCATGCGTTGACCAGCCTCTCTCCATTTTCACCGCTTCACTTGAAGGATTGCAGATACTTGATTTGGTTGCGCAGCTTATCCGCTGCCACAGACTTCAATAACTTCAACATACGCCTAAGGAGTTCCCCAAACTCATACTGGGGTGAGATGATGATGCCATAGTGCTCACGGTCATTCAAAAAGTACTCCACCGCCAACCTTTCATAGTGCTCGCGATTGAATGTCAAGATTGCCCTCTTTTGAGTCACGGCATGGGCTAACTGCTCATGATCTTCAAGGCCCAAATTCTCTGTCTCAACCGTACTCTCGGCATCAATCCCTTGTTTCCGAAGG
Organism: Anaerolineae bacterium; assembly: GCA_049589355.1. Classification (GTDB taxonomy): domain Bacteria; phylum Chloroflexota; class Anaerolineae; order VGOG01; family VGOG01; genus JBAWAP01. The sequence goes on along the minus strand of JBAWAP010000396.1, from coordinate 16,069 downwards.
GCTTCGGCGAACTCTCCGTAGATGTCCTCGTCGGTGTAGATCTTGGCTACTTGCATCTCGAGAACAAAGCCTCAAACTTCGCTTGGCGGAGGGTCGCTTCCTCATCTGAGAGGGTGTTCCTCTCAAGCGCCTGTTCGATCTCTTCTTGGTGATCGTGGTAGTAACTGAAGGCATCGTAGATTTGGGCCAGACTCAAGTGAGGGAGGGCTTGGGCAATCTCTTCGATGCTCATTCCCAGGCGTTGGTATCCGATAATGGCCCAAACGTGAACCCCCGTTCCCGCGATTATGGCTACATTGCGATCTCCTTCCCTGCGCTTTGCGATATACGGATGCTTGATCTCAACTTTTTCCTGAACTAAGGTTTCCATGCCTATCCCCCTTTTTCTTAAAAATCAGTGAGGGTTATCTTGAGTTTATCACACAATACCTGTTCTAGCAAGCTAGTCAGCTTCCCAGGCCTCGACCACCTTGAATTCCTCAGCCAACTCCTCCAAGGAGTAGCCGAGGTAGGGGATGCCTTTGCGAGCCAGGAGACGGATAAACTCCCGCTTGGTCATCCCCAGCAGCTCAGCGGCCTTGCCTGACGAGAATCTCCCTTCCTGATAGAGGCCAATCACCAGCAATTCCTGGATTGTCTGCACGGTTTGAGCCTGGGCGAACCCCAAGATCGAAACCAGCTCTTTAGGTAGAGGTACCTCCAGCACTATCTCATCCATAATCATACCCTTTTGAGACGCTCATCAATACATCAAGTGTGTTTTGCGTTTTCTCGCGCACCCTTGCCCAGTAATGCCATTCTATGTAGTCCTCGTGCATTTCGTAGTCAGCATCCTCCGGCAACCCCTTGCTCTCCAGCATGTCGAGCGTTGTGCCATATTTGGCTTCGAACTTTCTCACGTTCTCCTGGGCCTGTGCGAGTCGTTTTTGCAGGTCTAACAACCTGAAGGCAGTACCGATGTTGAAAATCTCCTCCTGATCTTCCTGTGGCAAGGTTGCAAAGACATCGCTGACGGGTGTAAGCGTTTTCGTGCTCATTTCGCTTGTCTCCTTCCTTCTCGTGGCTCATCTAAATTCTATCACACAACAGTTATTCTAGCAAGCTCGCGAAAAGCCAAAGAGTGGCTTTTGGTGTTCACACTCGTGAACTCAATTCCCTTCGCTCCTATATCAGAGCCGAGTTTCGCCCGCCTTTCTCTCGGAAAGTCAGCCCTATCACCATAGGTCTGGGAGGAGTCGTTCGGCATCTGGATGAGCGTTGCGACCTCACCGCCACGATAGATGGGCTAGAATTCGATATGATGGCCTACGTCGTTAAGGACCTGGGCGAGACCGAATACGGACGCTTAGATGCCATTGTGGGAGCGCTGACCATGGAGGAGTGGTATATCAAGTTAGACCCCCGAAGAGGTGAACTGGACCTCTCAGGGCTCAGGAAGCGGGAGTTCACCGAGTATTGAAGTTCTCATTGCTCTTTAAAGTTGTAGGCAATTACAAAAAAGCCAAAAGAGGGGCTGGTCATACGTTGACCTCCCCCTCTTTTTGTTCATCAGCAAGTTGAGCTGAACCAGAATGGTTCTTGATGATAACTCTCACTTGCACTGTGCGATCAGAGATGAAGAAGTGTGACGTAGACCTAGATGATACCAGCCGGGCACCCGGTCTCAGGCTCCTCCAAGGAGTACTGTTCATGCACAAGTCGCAGGGGTTGGCGGGCGTGACTGTGGTCATTAAGGTGGAACAAGGCCGGCCATACGCGCATATCGCCAGAGACTCTGGCCATCCGTACCGGCGAACACTGTCTGCGGACTACCTGGCGCAACCTCCAGGGCCACGACGTAGCGGTTCCACGTGGACGTGCCCAGTTGGGTCCACGAGCCGCCCCGGTCCGTGGACACGTAGACCCGAGTGAAGGCGGCATAGATGGTCCCATCGCTGACGTAATCCGGCGAGAGAACCAGTTCGTGGATGCCCAAGTAAGGGAATCCGTTGTTGGCCGCGGTCCAGGAATCCCCGCCATTGGTGGATTTGAAGACCCCATCATCATGGGTGCCAGCGTAGATCGTCCTATCGGTAGCATAGCCGGGCGAGATGGCCAGACTGATCATCTTCAGGTCGGTGAGCCCGCTGTTGGCCGCGCTCCATGAACCCCCGCCATTCATAGACTTAAAGACCCCGCCATCCCAGGTGCCGGCGAAGAGGGTCTGGTCGCTGGCATAGCCAGGTGAAATGGACAAGGCAAACACCCGCTTCTGAGGAAGCCCAGTGCTGGCGTCGTGCCAGGTGCTTCCTCCGTCAGTGGACTTGAAGATGCTGCCATTGTAGGCGCCGGCAAAGAGGGTCAGGTCGGTGACGTAGTTTGGCGAAAGGGCCAGGGACTTTACACTCCAATCCGTCAATCCATTGTTAGACGGCGCCCAGGAATTGCCTTCGTCCGTAGACTTAAAGACCCCGCCGCCGTAGGTTGCGGCGAAGAGAGTCTGGTCACTGGCGTAGCCCAGCGAGAGGACCAGGGCCTCCACCCGCAGGTTGGTCAGTCCGCTGCTGGCCGCTGTCCACGAGGCGCCACCGTCGGTGGAGCGAAACACGCCCAGGAGTTGGGTTCCGGCGAAGACGGTCTGGTCGCTGGCGTAACTTGGTGAGACGACCAGGGCGTTCACGTACATACTGGAGAGCCCACTGCTGCCCCAGGAGTCGCCGCCATTGGTGGACTTGAACACGCCACCGCCACCGGTGCCCGCGAAAAGGGTCTGGTCACTCGCATAACCCGGCGAGAAAGCCAGTGAGCGCACCAGGGTGGTGGTTAGCCCGCTGTTGGCTGCGCTCCAAGAACTCCCGCCGTTGGTGGACTTGAAAACTCCGTTCCCCATCGCAGCGAAGAGAGTCTGATCACTGGCGTAATTGGGGGAGATAGCCAGGGCGTTCACATACAGATTAGTAAGGCCGGTGTTGACAGCGCTCCAGGAACTCCCACCATTTGTGGTCTTGAAGATGCCGCTCCAGGTCCCGGCAAAGAGGGTCTGGTCGCTGGTGTAGTTGGGCGAGATGACCAGGGCATACACGTAGGTGTCTGTGAGGCCCGTGTTGACCAACTGCCACGAATCGCCGCCATCGGTGGATTTGCGGACGCCGCCGTACAGGGCCCCTGCGGCCCCGGCGTAAACCGTCCGGTCGGTGGCATAGGCGGGGGAGATGGCCAACGCCTTCATCTGTCCGTAGATGAGCCAGCCTGTAGGCGTCGCCCACGTGCTGCCTCCATCGGTAGATCTGAAGACCCCCACCGTGGTGGCAGCGAAGAGGGTGTGGTCGCTGGTGTAGCTGGGGGAAACGGCCAAGGCCTCAATGATGCCCCCGTATATCCCCTGAGAACTTTGCGTCCAGACGTTGACCGCCTCGGGGGTTGGGCTGGCCGTGCTCGTGGCGGTCGCTGTGGGAGTGCGAGTCGGTGTGGATGTGGGTGTCCGCGTTCCTGTTGGGGTGCGAGTCGGTGTGGAGGTGAGCATAGGGGTGCGAGTTAGTGTGCGTGTCGGGGTTCTGGTAGCCGTTGGCACGCCTGTGCGTGTGGCAGTAGGTGTTGGCTGAGGGCCTGAGGAGTAGTTCTTCAGGATGAGGGGGAGGTAGATGGCGTGAAACTCCATCTCCCCCATACGGAAGACCCCTCCCCCCTCGGTTGCGGCGTAGAGCACTTTCCCGTCGGAGGAGATGGCCATGGCGGTGACAGCCTTTATGGATAGCCCCTCGTTGATGGGCACCCAGTTGGCCCCTCCGTCGGTGGAGAGGTAAACGCCACTGTGATGGTCTGCAGCGTAGATGATCTGAGGATTCGTGGGGTCAATGACGATACTCCACACCGATGTCCAGGGGACTGAGTAATAATCCGCCCCGACGGACCTCCTGGGTGGTTGCTCCAGCGAGATGCCTTGCTTCACCTGCCCCATGGACAGCAGATAAGACGGGCATTCTATGCTAATCCCGGCGTTGATTGCCTCCCAAAGCTCCCCACCGTTGGTGCTCTTGAAGACGCCAGCTCCTCCTCCCAGCCCGGCGTAAATCACCTGCGGATTCGCCGGGTCAATGGCCAGGGAGCGGACATCGCTGCCGGCAAGGCCGTTGCTCTTCGCTACCCAGATCTGACCGCCACTGGTGGTCTTGAACATGCCGTCTTTCCAGGTGCCGATGTAGACGATATTGGGATCGGTAGGGTGAACGGCTATGCAGTTAATATTGATGAGAGAGGTTTCCAAGCCGGAGTTTATCTCCCTCCAAGTTTCGCCCCTGTCGGTCGATTTGTACATACCATAGCTTGGCGTGGGAGGGTAGGGACCATCAACAGCGCCCCGATCCCTTCTCATTCCGGCATAGACGATGTTCGGATTAGAAGGGGCATAAACGATGTCTTTGAACCCGTGCCAGCATCCCCGGACAACACCGGGGCAAGTTCCTGGTGAGGCGTCTGGATGGTCAAAAACGACTCGCCAACTATTCCCGCCGTCCGTGCTTTTGTGGATGCTCCCATCGAACTCGTCGGAGATGAGCACTTCTTGGCGGTTGGTGGGATTTATGGCCACTGCATTCCATTCCGGCTGATTGGCCGGGGGAAAGGCAATGCCAGCCCAGTTCCGCCCCCCGTCAAAACTCCTGAAGGGTCCGCTCCTGCCGATGGTATAGACGATGGCCGGATGATCGGCATCTATGGCGATGTCGTGGAGATGGGCGCCAGTGTAGCCCTTGCTCGAATTGACCCAGGTTTGGGCGCCATCGGTGGACTTGAAATTTCCTCCGTTGTAGTTGTTGACGAAGACGGTCATGGGATCGCTGGGGTCCACCACTGCACTGATGGGGATTCCGGCCCTGACTCCCGGAGGCCCGTAGTTTCCCCCTTCCTCTTTGCAAAACTTCTGCCAGGTATCGCCACCATCATCGCTTCTATAGAAGGCCAAGTCACTGCCGGCATATACAACATCTGGATTGGAAGGGCTGACAGTCACGGCGCTGAAGGCACCAAGATCCTCATCGGACAGTACCCAACTCCAGTGCTCTCCACCGTCCGTCGTTCTATAGACCCCACTCCCCTCTCGATACGAATGGTTTCCCGCAGCGGCAAAGAGGATCTGCGGGTTGGTGGGGTGCATCTCCAGAAAGCCGATGAAGAGGCTGTTCAGCCCATTGTTGATCTGAAACCACGTCTCTCCCCCATCGGTTGACTTCAAAATGCCAACCCCTACGTCATTGTAGGCTTCCCTGTCAAAGATGCCTGTGGAGGCGTACATCACATCTGGATTGGTCGGATCAAAGAGGACGAACCTCACGAGATTATCCCCCTCCCAGACGCAACGCCAGTTTTCGCCGCCGTCCTCACTCTTGTAGATCTTCCCTGTGGTTTTACCGAACCCGATGCCCAGAATGCCGGTGGAGATCTCCGCACCGGCAAAAACGATGTTGGAGTTGTGGGGATGAATACCAAAGTTTCGGAAGGATATTTCATTTCCCTCCGTGACGCCGTTGTCCTTTTTGACCCAGTTTTCGCCGCCATCGGTTGACTTGTAAATCCCCTTCGCGTCCTGGGTTCCCGCCCAGACGATATTCGGGTTGCTGGGGTCAATCGTCAGGGAGAAGATGGGAATGCCGTCCCCAGAAGATCCCGTCCGGGTTGTTATCCCCTGGTTCCTCTGAGTCCAAGTGGCCCCGGCATCGTAGCTCTTGTTCACCCCGCTTGGGTTATCGGTGACGAACATAATGTTTTTGTCCAAGGAGTGAATCCTGACGTCGTAGCCCAGCCCCCCACTTGGTCCACCGGTTTTGGTCCAAGTGTAGCCGGGAGGAGGTGCAGGGGGAGGCTCCCCGAAGACCACAACATCGTCAAAGTGAGCGCGGGAATCTTCCAAAGTTTCGAAGGCGAATGTGCCGAATAGAAGCGGTTCATCATTGTCCACCACGTCAATGGTTAACCCATTATCGAGGTAAACCCTGATGGATGCTCCCTCCAAGACAATCCTCACCACGTGCCAACTTCCCCGATCTGCATAGACATCGCTTCGGTATAAAGTGAAGAAATCCGAGCCCATCTGCTTCTCTAGAGATAGCCCATTCTCACTGAGGAACAGAAAATATCTGGTATGTATCCAATCCGTCTCGGATATCCTTCTTTGAGAATTCCTAAAACTGAGATGCAAGCCTCCGGAGATGAGCTTGATCTTCGCTTCGATGACGCAGTCCACCCAGCCGTCAACATATGGCTCAGCCCAACGATGACCTTCACCGCTTAGAACATAGTTCCCATCGTCCAACTCAACATTCCAGCCCGGCCACAGATTCCATCCGTCTGCGAATCCATCCTCGAAATCATCTTCGAAAAGGGCTATCCAGTCCGGGGGTAAGGGGGGAGGGGTAGGAACAGGAGTAGGGGTGGGAGGGGGTTCTCCAACGATCAGGATGTCATCGAAATGAACGTGAGAATCGTCGACCACTGATAGAGCGATGCGACCGTTAAGGAAAGGGTCCCCATCGATATACTCGAGCCGCAACGTGTCGTTGACGTAGACCTGGATGTGGCCTTGGACCCCCACAATCTCCAGATCGTACCAGGCGTCAAAGCTGTGCGGCACGGCGTCACTGGCCAGCTCATACCCAGTCCCCAGGCGTTCTTTGATCAAAACCAGGCCGCCGCTCCAAAAGCAAACGACGTACCGGCCGTTATCGCTGCGGCGGTAGCTCAACTGGGTCTCGCCATAGTGGGCCGCGTTGTCTACCAGCTTGATCCTGACCTTGAAGCTATAGTCGGCCCAATCGTGTCCGGCGGTGAGAACAGCCGAGGTATTATAGCCCGCGCCGCTGAGGACGTGGTTGCTGCCTTCCAGTTCGACTTCCCAGCCTGTGTTCAACTGCCAGTCATTGGCGTCGCCGTCCTCGAAATCGTCCGCGAAGAGCGTTGTCCAGCTCGTCTGAGCCCGGATAGCTTTGGGAAAAGAAGCTGGAGTGATCGCCAGCAGAAGTAGGGATAGCAACCAGATTGAGCCGAACAATTTCAGGGTTTTTAACTTAATGATGCTGTTTAGGAAAAACACTTTATCATCCTCCTTTTCAAAAACTAAAGCACCAACGGCAGGCGCAGAGTCATCCCTGCGTTGGCGCTTCTTACGGGCCACCAATTGTCACTTGCACTTTAATTTGAAGATTCGTCGAGAGGTCAATGCCAGGCTGCATCACCATGCCCTCCCATGCTAGGTCATCTCAGTCTTCGTCAGCCTCGTGAATCCGATGTGTGAGTGGTGAGCCTGTCGAACCATCAGAACAGACCCTTCGGCTCGGCTCAGGACAGGCTCGCGACGAAATCCGCAGCCCATCCGTTGCAGTTGAGCAAGAGCGTTGCCAGCCCAGAACTCAGGAGGCTGCGGGTTAAGCAACTTCTGGCTCCAACACATAGCTCGGCACGTAGCGGTATTTCGCTTTCAGCCGCCGAATCAAGGCATGATGCTCCTCCGTCACGTCTGTACCCAACTCCTCAGCCAGATCATGCGTGGCCCACCACGCCCGTTCCTCCTCCTCAGAGGCGAATTCAGGGATGTCTTCTAAAGAGTAAACGATTTCGCGTTCCGGCATTTTTCTTTCATCCATAACGATGCTCACCTCACTTTCTCAAATACCTTCTCCGCTGCGCCACCGACATCTCCACGGCGCTGATAGGACGAATACGGGGATCAATGATCACCTCATTCGCTTTCTCCGGCCTGTAGTGCTAGAACAGGGATGGGCTCAACGGGGCATCCAGACCCGGATGCCTGGCACCCGCTCGAAATCGGGATCGTTGGTGACCAGGTGGATCAACTTGTGCTTTTCCATGAGGGCCAGGATAATGGAATCGCCCGTCAACAAGCCATTATCGGCGCGATATTTCTTGCTGGCATGGAGCTCACGGTAGGTTACGTCCAGGATGTGGACGCGGGCCTGAGCAATATCACTGGGGATCGTCCTGTACCATTGCAACTGCCTGACGGCATCAGGGTGCGACTTGAGATAGCTGACGGCATCTCTCGGTTGGAGTCCAAGTTTCGTGATGGCTTCAGCAACCATGACCCGGTGAATGACTGTGCCCGCTACGTCCGCCCCGCTGAAGGCGTCAATCTCCAGGTTGGCGACCCGTTGAAAGAAGTCTTTGCAGGTCTCGACGAAAGGCTCGACCCGTAGGAAGAAATACACCATGACGTTGGCGTCTACAAACACCCGGCTTCCCGCCGGCAACTTGGATAGGTGCATCCGTCATGGCCCTCCGTAGATCGAGAGCTCCGGACTCTCCGCCAGCCAGCGGGCTAACTCTGGATCGCTGATCGGGATCATGCCCGCCATCCGTTCCACCGCCGCCAGGGCGATCTGGTTTCCCTCCGGCGTGCGGGGTGGCTCTTCGGGATGGGGTTCTAACTCATCAAGAGAGGCGGAGCCAAACCGGGAGAGTGGCCTTTCAGCTTCCAGAAAGGTCAGCACCTCGGCCCATTCCTCTTCTTCAAAACTCCGCAGAGCTTCGATGACATCACGAGGGGTCAGTTCGATCTGTTTGGTAATGACACTCATTGCTCACCTCCAGTTGGCCATGTTATTTCTCTACTGCCAGGAGTATCCGTCGCAACAGCCACAACTTGGTTACGCGGGGATCAATGATCACCTTGCCTGCCTTGAATAGGCACCAAAGACCTGACCAAAAAACTGTTCCTGATCCAGGCTTGCCTGCCACTGCCGGTGCCGTCGAACCGACTCGAGGCGACGGCGTCGTGGTAGGGTCAGAAAACGAACAGTTTCTACCGGCCCTAGCGCGCCATCAGGGCTTCCAGAGCGCGGTGGATCATCTTCTCTTCAAGTTCGCCACTCATCTCCGTAGTTCATCTTGCACCATCTGCTCGGACCAGCGGGGCTGGACGCCAAAGGCTCTCGCTTGACAAATCATCTCTTGCCTGGAAAGACCTGCCATCTCGGCGGCTCGGCTGAACGACACCAAACCCCGGCTATACAGCAAGCGCGCCTCCTGGACCTTCAACTGAAGCAAACCCAAGAGAATCACTAATGTTCATGCTCCCAGCTCCTCACGTACGGTTTGCTCATCGAACGGGGGCTCGATGCCCCGTGCCTGGGCTTCGCAGATGAGGTCTCTCTTGGATAGATCGGAGCTATGCCAACGCCAGCGCCAATTGTTCGTATGGAACAATTGATACTTCAAAGCCTGATCGTTGCATCTGCTTTAGCAGACCATCCACGACCGCGGCTACCTCGCTGGTCATGATCGGTTCACTGCACTGGATACACACCTCAGCGGGAACCTCCTTGATGATAACAATGCCAGTACTCATGACAAAGGGGATTGTTGCCAGGGCGGGCGCTAGCTTGCCACCACAAAAATAGCACCGGTCATTTTCTAGTTCGCCAGTCATCTTTCCACTCCTGTTCTGTTGGCTTATAAATCGTCACAATCAGAATATAGTCTCGTAGTTCGTTGATGGCGATAACACAATGTATTGGTTTGCCAGAGGATAAGAAGGCCAAAACCAGGCAATCGGGCAGGTATCGGTGAACGTGAGGATACTCCTCAATTACCTCCGCTTGTTGCAAGGCAATTTCCACATCGCCAACCGACTCTGGCTCGGGGGCCAGCTTGCTAAGCGCGTGGCTCGTCCATTTGACTTTGCGTTCAATTGCCTTTTGCCGGATAAAGGTCTGCTTGATTAGAGTGCTCACACCGTGACCTCACCTATACCCGATGGAAGAGGGTTTAGTGGCGGAAGCGGCTGCCTGGTCGTGCCTCAGAGCAATCCAACTTTCGGGTTAACCACAGTGTACCACAGCTTCCCGCATCTGTCAAGGCTTGGCAGTGTGGGTTTGCACATCGGACTTTTGACAATTAACCCTGACTGGGTTATACTACTGCACAATGGTTGGAACCGGTAAGGGCAGTACACTTGCACGTATCCGTGATCTTTCTGGAACAGGCCCGAAGCCGAAAGGAGGTGGGCTCCGGGTAATTCAGAATAGGTTATCAGCGTTCAACCTTGAAACTCACAAGGAGGTGAAGAAAAAAGATGGAAAAACCCTGGTTAAAGTTCTACGAAGAGGGGGTTCCGGCGACAATTGATTACCCCGACACGAATATGTCCGAAGTCCTGGCCGATACGGCCAGAAAGCACCCCGATCACACCGCCACTCTCTTCAAGGGGGCAAAGCTGACTTACCGCGAGCTCAACGAACTGGTGGACAAGTTCGCCGCCGGGCTCCAGCAATTGGGAGTCAAGAAGGGCGACCGGGTAGCCATCCACCTGCCTAACTGCCCCCAGTTCCCCATCAGCTACTACGCTATCCTGAGAGCAGGCGGGATCATTGTCCCCAGCAACCCGACGTACGTGGCCCGAGAGATGGAGCACCAACTCAACGACTCTGGGGCAGAAGTTATTATCACCCTGAGTGCCTTCTATCCTCTCGTCAAGCAGATTCGGGATAAGACCAAACTGCGCCACGTCATCGTGGCCAAGATCAAGACCTACTTACCTGGCCTTCTCAGGCTTCTCTTCACCCTGGCCAAGGAAAAGAAAGAAGGCCACGCCGTGGACATCTCCGGTGACGCCAACACTCACTGGTTCCAGGACGTGCTGGCCGGTGCCCCAGCGAAGCCCACACCAGTTGACTTGGATTGGGATGACACGGCGGTACTGATGTACACCGGCGGCACCACCGGTGTTTCCAAGGGAGCAGAACTCACTCACCAGAACATCCTGGTCAACGCCGTACAATGCAAGCACTGGCTGAAGACCCCGGAAGCCACTGAAGTCGTCCTGACCACCCTGCCCCTGTTCCACAGCTACGGGATGACTACTTGCATGAACCATGGCGTGTGCACCGCCACTACCATGATCCTGGTGCCTAACCCGCGCGACCTCAAGGACGTGCTTGAAAGCATCAACAAGTACCGCCCCACCATCTACCCTGGCGTGCCGGCTATGTACGTGGCCATCAACAACGACCCGGGCGTACTGGCCGGAAAGTACAACGTCAAGTCCATTCGGGCGTGCGTCAGCGGGGCGGCGGGTCTGCCAGTCGAGGTGCAGAAGACTTTCGAGGAGATCACCGGCGGCAAGTTGGTAGAGGGCTACGGGCTGAGCGAGGCCACGCCTGTGACTCACGCTAACCCCATCTTCGGCGAGAACCGCGTCGGCACTATCGGCCTCCCCTGGCCAGACACCGAAGCGGCGATCATGGACCTGGATACCGGCGAGAAAATCCTGCCTCCCGGCGAGGTTGGAGAATTGTGCATCCGGGGGCCGCAGGTGATGAAGGGCTACTGGAATATGCCCGAGGAGACGGCAGATACCTTAAGGGAGGGATGGCTTTTCACCGGGGACATCGCTAAAATGGACGAAGACGGCTACTTCCAGATCGTGGACCGCAAGAAGGACATGATTCTGGGCGCTGGCGGATTTAACATCTATCCGCGAGAGATCGAGGACGTATTGTACGAGCATCCTAAAGTCAAGGAGGTCGCGGCGGCGGGCATCCCGGTCGCTGGGAAGGGAGAGCGGGTTAAAGTGTACATCGTCCTCAGGGAGGGTGAAACAGCCACCGAGGAGGAGATTATCCAGTTTTGCCGTGAGAACATGGCTCCCTACAAAGTGCCCAAATTCGTGGAGTTCCGCACCGAGCTGCCCAAGACCATGGTGGGCAAGATCCTGCGACGCTTGCTGGTCGAGGAAGATAAGAAAAAGATGGCCTGATAGGCACAAGCTTCCACAAGTCCCGCGTAAAACGAAAGCGGAGCCAGAATGCACGGCTCCGCTTCTTTACGTGACTGTACTTGCCTAAAGGGTTACAACTCAGGCCAGCATAGCTTCCAGCTCGGCGCCCTCAAGGGTCTCATCCTCAATGAGGCGCTGGGCGAGAGCCATCAGCTTGTCCCGATAGGTGGTCAAGATCTCCTTGGCCCGGCTGTGAGCCTCGTCAATGAAATGTCGCACCTCGCGGTCGATCTCCTGCGCCACCGCTTCGCTGTAATCGCGCTGTTCGGAAATCTCCCGGCCTAGAAATACCAGCTCTTGCTTCTGGCCAAAAGTCATCGGCCCCAGGTTCTCACTCATCCCGTACTCACAGACCATCTTCCGGGCCAATTTAGTGGCCTGTTCCAGGTCACTCGCAGCTCCCGTGGTCACATCGTTAAACATCAGCTCCTCCGCTGCACGCCCCCCCAAAAGACCGGCCAACTCGTCCCTGAACTTGGCGCGGTGCTTCAGGTAGCGGTCTTCCTCAGGCAAGGGCATGGTGTAGCCCAGGGCCAGCCCTCGCGAGACGATAGAGACCTTGTGCACACGATCGCAGTGGGGAAGCTTATTCATTACCATGACATGCCCAGCCTCGTGATAGGCAATGATCTCTTTCTCCTCGCCGCTGATGATCCTGCTCTTGCGCTCCGGTCCAGCGAGTACCCGCTCTATGGCCTCCTCAAACTCCTCCATGCCGATGACTTTCTTGTTCCTCCGTGCGGCCAGTATGGCCGCTTCGTTCACCATGCTCTCTATGTCGGCTCCCACGAAGCCGGGGGTCTGTCTGGCGAGCACCTTCGGGTCCACATCGCTAGCCAGGGGCTTGCCCCGCACATGCACCTCTAAGATGCCTTTGCGCCCATTTATGTCGGGTATGTCCAACACCACCCGCCGGTCGAAGCGGCCTGGACGGAGGAGGGCAGGGTCAAGAATATCAGGACGGTTAGTAGCTGCCAGGATGATGACATTGGTATCGGTATCGAAGCCATCCATCTCCACCAGGATCTGGTTCAGAGTTTGCTCTCGCTCGTCGTGGCTGCCACCCAGTCCGGCTCCGCGGTGCCGCCCCACGGCGTCTATCTCATCCACGAAGACGATGCAGGGGCTGTGGCGTTTGGCTTGATCGAAGAGATCGCGGACTCGACTGGCACCTACACCGACGAACATCTCCACAAACTCGGAGCCCGATATGCTGAAGAAGGGCACCCCTGCCTCACCCGATACGGCCTTGGCCATGAGGGTCTTGCCCGTGCCCGGCGCGCCCACCAGAAGCACTCCCTTGGGGATGCGAGCCCCCAGGGAGATAAACTTCTCCGGTTCCTTGAGGAACTCCACCACCTCGGCCAGCTCCTCCTTGGCCTCCTCCACACCGGCCACGTCCTCGAAGGTGACCGTTGGCTGGTCGCCGGTGAACATGCGAGCCCGGCTCTTGCCAAAGGAGAGAGCCTGACTGTTGGTGCCCTGGGCCTGGCGCAGCAAGAAGTAAAAGAGGCCAACAAAAAGGATAGCAGGCAAGATGCCACTGAGCAAACCTATCCAATTGGCCCAACCACTGGACCGCTGGTACTCGATTGTAATCGCCGCCATCTCTTCCTCGCTAACACCCAAATTGCGCAATACCTCGACGACATCTACGTCGGGCCCCTTGCGAGATAGCACTGGCTCCCTTCTATCCTTGAACTCCACCTCCAGAGTAGAGTAATCTCCTGAGATAGTGATCTGCTTTATCATGCCCGCCTTGACCTCAGCAGCTACTTCACTAATGGGCACCTCTTCGGTTTTCTTCGACTGCGAAGAGAAGTTATACAGCAGGAACACCGCTGCCATCAAGATCATTAGATAAACAAAGATATTCCTAAACCTTCCAGTAAACACTTTCTTCCTCCATCCAGCGATCAACCATTAGTCTTCGCCTTCCCCGCTCTGAACCTGTAGACGACTGCCCAAAAGTCTTTCTCGATTTATCATATTATACCAGAGATTGGCTAAATGTGCCAATTGCAGTACTTGTCTTCAACATGAAACACTATCCAGCCATACACTTCCCTGACTTGCTCGACCGGCACAGTTGCCGCTTGTACCATTATAACACACTTCTGCTAGAGTAGCATTAGAGGAACGTTAGAGATTTGTTTGAAATTCGCTGCCCCCTAACGGTTACTCACTTGCAATTCTCTCAGTAAGACGCTATCCTGCTCCACCGCCGCCTGGCCAGGATCAACTACCGGCAAGCGCTGCATGGTAGCCGGAGAGTACATACCCACTTTGAGCCAATAGGTGTCCGGAGGAGCATCGCTGGGGATGGAGAGCTCATGGGGGTCTTCAACCAACTCGCCTGTCACCCACAAACCAGTGGGGTGCGTTCCATCGCGCGGCTCAACGTCCCGCTGGATCAGGATTGCACCGTCGGCTCGGACTACGTGCACAAAGACGGTGTAGTTTTCTTGCATCGGCTGCAGAGCACGCCAATACAAGGTTAGGTGAAGCGTCTCTCCTGGCTTCAGGCTATCGTTCTCCAGATCGCAGGCCATGAGCAGGACCTTGTTGTCCAGGTTGGTGTTCAGCATTAGCCGAGGGCCGCTGCTGACGATCAGGGTAACAACACTTCCCTCGGAGACAATGGAGCCAGCCGGGGGCTCTTGGGATAGGATAAGGCCCTCGGTCTCCTTGCTCCAGACATCCTTCCGAGAGATGTTTAAGCCCATCTCTCTCAACCCAGGCTCTACCGCCGCGATTGGCAGGCCCTCTATGGCCGGTACAGAGACAAAATTGGGGCCCTGACTTATGACAACTCCTATGGCCTCTCCCCGTCTAACCATCTGGCCAGCAGGTATCGTCTGGCCGATGATGCTCAGAGCCGGTATAGATGAATCGTGCTTCTCCCCTACCACGGCGAACTGCAAGCCTGCCTGCTCGACAAGCCGCCGGGCTTCCTCCTGATCCAGGCCGACCAGGTTGGGCACCTCTACTTGGTCAGGCACAGGGGTGACGACAACAACAGCAGTAGCCGTAGGCCGTGGCGCAGCTATAGTGTAGCGCCGATAGACCGAGGTCACCAAAGGTATCAGGCCCGATATGGCTATGACGGCTACCACCGCCAAAAAAACGGTTAGCCAATCCCGGCCTATCTCCTCTTCTTCGTATTCCTCAGGCTCGTACCGGCGAGGGCGGGGCCTGGCAACCGCTTCATATTCCTCAGGCTCGTCTAGCCGGGGTTGGGGCTTAACAACTGCGGGACGCCGAACAGCGAGAGTCTCCTCGCCCAGGCGACGATAGCTATCCAGGATGCGCCCCAACTGATCCGCTGTACGATACCGAGCTGCAGGCTCCTTGGCCATCACCTTGCGCACGATCCGCTCCACCTGAAGGGGTACGTCAGGGTTCAGTTGACCTAGGGGAACCGGCTCCTCTCGCAGATGCTTGAGAGCTACCCCAATGTCGGTCTCAGCTTCGAAAGGTGGGTGGCCTGTCAACATCTCGTAGATGAGGACGCCGATAGAGTAAACATCTGAGGCTGGACTCACGTTTTCGCCGGCTGCCTGTTCCGGTGAGAAGTAATGAGGCGTACCCCATAAGATCTCCCCCTCGACAACGGGGGCTGCCGAAAGGGCGCAAGCGATCCCAAAGTCGGCCACCTTGACCCAGCCATCGGCGGAGATAAATACGTTCTGAGGCGTGATATCGCCGTGCACGATGCCCGTCCGATGGGCATGGCCTACTGCAGTGCAGATTTGGATAGCGATATCCAGGGCCTGCCCAATGGAAAAAGGGGCGCCTTCCAAGATCAACTCTTTGAGAGTTGGCTCCCCTACAAATTCCATCACCAGGTAGTGGCAATCGCCCTCCTGGCCCACCTCGTAGGTCGCGACGATGTTGGGATGCGTTAATTTGGCTACCGCCTGGGCCTGGCTGCGGAAGCGGGCCAGGAAAGTCTCGTTCTCCACGTAGACCTGGCGCAGCACCTTGACCGCCACCGGCACACCCCGCCAGGTATCCTCGCCCCTGAAGACGACGGCCATTTTCCCAGCGCCGATCTCAGTCAGCAGCCGGTAACGCTTGTTCAGGATGACTTCTTCGGCCATTTGTGCCTACATTCTCCGGAAACAGTCACAAGGATGAATCCCTTCGGGACATTTACGCCGGGGATTCTTCCCCACGGGAGCATTACGCATTTCTTACAGTGTCAGGGGAGCGAGCGCCGGTTGAGTAGCGAAGCGTATCGAAACCAAGCGAGCGGCTCCACAGACACCCCGCTTGGCCTCGATACGTCGCTTCGCTCCTACT
>JBAWAP010000395.1:0-18489 GCA_049589355.1 Anaerolineae bacterium | reverse complement strand
TCCACGTAGACATCAATATCTAGATCCTCTTCTCCGTATACTTCGTCATTAAGCAAGCACTTAGCATCCGGAAATTGCTCCCGAATATCTGCAATGATTCTTTCGACCACATCGCCTAACGCCACCTTCCCCACTATTCCCGTTCCCTAGCGATAATGATCGAGCCTACCAAGGCTACCAAGAGCAGCACCGAAGCCACCTCGAAGGGCAAAGCATAGGTGTTCATAAGTTCCTGGCCGAGGATGCTGATGCTGTCGTAAGGGACGACGGCCTCCACCACGGGCCAATTCACTCTGAGCAGAACAAAGCCCAACACAGCGAAAAGGAGCAAGGCTACCAGGCCTGAGATGCCCCATTGGGCGTTGCGCTGCACTAGGTCCTTGGCCATCAGGCGGCGGGTGAGCATGATGGCGAAGATGATCAAAATAGAGATGGCTCCCACGTAGACCAGGATTTGCACCGCAGCCAGGAAACCCGCTTCCAGCAGGATGTACAGTCCTGCCACACCTACGAACGAAAGGATCAGGAAAAGGGCGCTGTGAAACAAGTTCTTGCTCGTCACGACGGCCAGGGCGGCTCCCAAGGTTATAACACTAAGAATGATGAAAATGAACTGCAACATGCTTGCTCCCACCTTTTGGGATTGGAGATTGGAGATTGGAAGTTGGAGGTTGGACTTTCAACTTCCATTTTCCAGTTTCCAACTTCCATCTTCCATCTTCCATCTTCCAACTCCTATTCCCAGTCCTTCCCCGCTTCGTGAACGCCGTACTTATCCCCAATGGCCAACAGCTTTTCCAGACCCCACACCAAGTCTGGCGAATAGCTGGCCAGCTCATATTCGTGGCTCATCTCGATGGCGCTGAAGGTGCAAGCTTCCACGCAGAGTCGGCAGAACAAGCACCGGGCCAGGTTGTAGTGATAGGCAGTTACCTTTCGATCCCGACCCTTGCCCTCCCCCTCCACTTCGATGACGTTGTTAGGGCAGGCTCGCACGCATAGCCCGCAAGCCGTACACTTCGGTTCGCCCGTCTCGGCGTCCCGCAGTTGCATCAACGCCCCACGGAAGCGGGGAAACATGGGCAGCCTCTCCTCAGGATACTGCACCGTAAAGAGCCCCCCCAAAGTGGGATCGGGCCGTATTCCTTCTCGAAGCCCTGTGTGTCCCAGGTAGCTCTGGACGAAATGCTTGCCCGTAGTCCACAGACCTTTTACTATACCTAGACCGAACATGAATACCTCTTACGAATCAGCGAGTCTGCGAATCAGCGAATCTGCTATCTCCGCGCCGTGATGCGCTGCAGTCGTTTGGATTGCGTCTTGCGACTGGCAAAAGCGAGGAGGCCGATAACGACGATGGCAACGACGATGTTGGCCGCCAACAGGACGACATCTTGCACAATCCCATCGGCGATCAATTTGTCCACCAGGCCCACCACCATCAAGTTGACCAATGCCAGCGGCACCAAGAACTTCCAGGCCAGGTTCAGCAGGTGGTCAATGCGGATGCGGGGCATCATGCTGCGTACCCACCAGTAGAAAAATATGACCACCCCGCATTTAAAGAAGAATCAAATGTAGCCTGGCAGGATGGGGCCACGCCAGCCAGCCAGGAAGAGAGTAGTGATGATGGCCGACATGGCGAACAAGTTGAAATACTCTGACATGAAGAACATCACGAACTTCATCCCGCTGTACTCGGTGAAGAAACCGGCCACCAGCTCCGAGTCGGCCTCGATCATATCGAAGGGAGTTCGGTACAGTTCCGCAGAGGCCGCTAGCAAGTAGACGAAGAAAACCATCGGCATGGTGATGAGGTGCGGCACCGATTGCTGACGTACGATCTCGACCATGGACATCGAGCCTGTCAACAAGACGACAGCCACTATGCTCAATAGCATCGGAATCTCGTAGCTGATGAGCTGGGCCACCACGCGAAAAGCGCCTAGCAGTGAGTACTTGTTGTTGGACGACCAGCCAGCCATCAAGATAGCGATGGTACCTAAGGAAGCAATAGCTACGATGTACAGGATGCCGATGTTGAGATCAGTGCCCCACATCCCCTCGCCAAAGGGCAACACAGCGTAGATGAGCACGGCAGCAATGATAGCACACATGGGGGCCAGGAGATGCACCCAGTAGTCAGCTCCCTCTGGGACGATGTCCTCCTTGGTCAGCATCTTGATGGCATCGGCCACAGGAGTGAGGATACCCCACGGGCCCCAGCGGTTGGGGCCATAGCGGTCCTGGGCTCGCCCGATGACCTTGCGCTCGCCCAGGGTGAGAACCATTACCGAGAGCAGCCCGATAATGACAAGGATGAGGCCCACTCCAAAGTGCACCACGGCTTCCGCAGCCCACATCGGCAGGAACCCAGCCAACCAGGTGGTGATGGCTTCACGGAGATTGACGAACAAGAAATTCAGTGCATCCATGCATTGTCCCCTAACGATCCAAGTCTGCCATGGTCAGGTTGATGCTGCCCAGGATGATTACAACGTCTTGTATCTTGTGCCCCTCGCACATTTCTGTCAGCGCACTGAGGTTGATCTGTGATGGCGGGCGGATGCGGACACGATACGGGTTGGCCGAGCCATCGCTTACGACGTAAAAGCTCAGCTCTCCCTTGGGGGACTCGATGCGTCCGTAGGCCTCGCCCTGAGGTGGACGGCGCAAAGCCTTTGCCGCCTGATCGTTCATCACTTCGCCCTCTGGAATGCCGTCCAGCGCCTGCTCGATGATCCGCACGCTCTGCCACATCTCCTTGATGTGCTGCAGGTAGCGGTCGTAGACATCGCCGTTGGAACAGGTGGGCACGTCAAAGTCGAAGCGGGCGTAGACCGAGTAGTGATCCACCTTGCGGATGTCATAGGCCACGCCGGAGGCGCGCAGCATTGGGCCAGTGATGCTGGCGTTAATGGCTACGTCAGCGGGCAGAACCCCAACATCCACAGCCCGGGCCAGGAAGACCTCGTTCTCATTGAGGAAGGTCGCCAACTGGTCAATGACGCCCTTGAAGTAGTCGTTGAACTTCTTAGCAGCAGGCAGGAACTCTTCGGGCAGGTCAGCCGACACACCACCAGGCCGCATGTAGTTGCACATCATCCGCGAGCCGCAAGTCATCTCGAAGAGATCCAGAATGTGCTCACGGGCTCGGAAGCAATACATGACCGGCGTAAAATAGGCGCCCAACTCATTCCACAGGAAGCCAACGGCCATCATGTGGTTGATGATACGGGTCAGCTCGGCCATGATAACCCGAATGTACTCTGCCCGCTCAGGCACCTCAAGCCCAAGCAGCTTTTCCACAGCCACCACGTACGCCTGGTTGTTGGTCATTGAGCAGACGTAGTCCAAGCGGTCAGTCAATGGTATCACCTGCACATAGGTGCCCTGCTCGCAGAGCTTCTCGATGCCCCGATGCAGGTAGCCCATGACCGGTTCAATACCCACCACGGTTTCGCCGTCCAGTTGCAATTTCAATCTGAACACCCCGTGAGTGCTGGGGTGCTGAGGGCCCAGGTTGAGAGTGATGGTCTCTGTTTTGAGCATATCTCACCACTCCGGCCCTGTGGGTCGCGTGGGCTTCAACTCCTCAAAGGTGTAGGTCCGATTCTCGAAATCCTTGCGCAGCGGGTGACCAGGGAACCCCTCCCAGAGCACAAGGCGCTTGAGGTTGGGGTGGCCCTCGAAGCGAATGCCCATCAGATCATAGGCCTCGCGCTCCTGGTAGTTGGCCCCCCGCCATAAGGGAGTCACCGACGGAACCGTCGGGTTCTCTTTGTCCTCGATATAGGCCTTCAACACAAAGGGCTCAGTCGTCCGATCCTTGATGGACCACAGGTGATAAACCACCTCGAACCGCTCCGGCTGGTCCACGGCCGTCAGCAGGGCCAGGTAATCTAAACCACACTCGTCGTGCAGAAACCGCGCCACCTCAGTCACTGCCTCCGGCTTGATGGCTACCGTGAAGTCAATCAACTCTGGCACTTCAACGATCGCCTCAGGAAATTTTTCTTTGAGTTCAGCCAGAATCTGCTCGTTCGTCACGTCGTTCCCTCACTGGATATTGGGTATTGGATATTGGATATTGGCTATTTGTACCACGGCACCGTTTTTATGGACTGATTCATCACCATGTCGTGCAGTTTCATGAACCCGTGAAGTAGGGCCTCGGGGCGTGGGGGACAGCCAGGCACATAGACGTCCACAGGCAGGATCTCACCGGCTCCTTGCAACACGGCATAAGAGGGAAAAGGGCCGCCGGATATCGCACAGTTGCCCATGGCCAGTACGTATTTGGGCTCCGGCATCTGATTGTAGATGCGCAACACCTGGGGGGCCATCTTGTGAGTGATGGTGCCAGCTACGATCATCAAATCGGCCTGCCTGGGCGAGGGACGCATGATCTCCATCCCGAAGCGCGATAGGTCGTAGCGAGCCATTCCTGTTGCGATGAACTCAAAAGCACAGCAGGCCAACCCAAAAGCCACTGGCCACATGCTCGACCTGCGCCCCCAGTTGTAGATCTTGTCCACAGTGGTCAGAAAGATATTGCGTTTGATCTGCTCTTCAATCAATTCCTCTTCAGACATTGTATCCTGCATCTCGCATCCTGCCTACACCCATTCCAGCGCGCCCTTCCGCCAGGCGTAGATTAAGCCGCCAAACAAGATGGCCAGAAAGATGAACATCTCCACCAGAGCAAAGAGGCCCAACTTGTCGTAGGCAACCGCCCAGGGGAAAAGAAAAACGGTCTCGATATCGAAGATGACGAAGACGAGGGCGTAGATGTAATACTGAACCCTGAATTGCACCCACGTCTCACCGATAGTTTCGAGACCACATTCGTAGGTGGAAGATTTCACGGGGTTTGGCTTTTTAGGGCGGATAAAGAAGGCTAAGGTTAAGGCAATGACGGGGAAGAGAATAGCAATGATGGTAAAGATGCCGATGAAGACATACGAGGTCAGCAAAGCCCAAACTCCTTCGTTGATGCTGTCACAAACGGGAAATATTATAACATATCTCTCGCCAAAGGGCAAACTAATGTTCGCGGGACACGCGGAGGATTATAACATACTTCTCGTCGATGTGCAAACGTGCAGATGGTGGGAAAGTGACTCTTGTCGAAAGATGTGGTATAATAGAATCATCAGCCAAGAAAGGATGATCAGCTTTGTACGTTCGCTTACCCAGCGATATAAGCGAAGGGGATTGGAACTCCTTCATTGCCGCATCGCCCAGGGGGCACATCCTGCAATCGAGTCAGTGGGGCCAACTGAAGGAGAGATTTGGCTGGCAGGTGGCTCGCGTAGCCATTGAGGATCAGGGCCGGTGGCTGGCTGGTGCCCAGATCCTCTTTCGCCCTTTTCCCTTGGGTCTGCAAACCATCGCCTATGTGCCTAGAGGACCCATCATGGACTTGGCCAATGAAGAGGTGACACAGACTCTGTTGGAGGCCTTGCATCATCTTTGTCGCCAGCGCCGCGCCATATTCCTCAAGATCGAGCCCGAACTGGCTGAAGATCCCACACTGGCCCAACGGTTCTCGGAACTAGGCTTTCACGCCAGCCCACAGACCGTTCAGCCTCGGTGCACCATCCTGTTGGATCTGACACCTGACGCCGAGGATGTTCTGGCCTGCATGAAATCCAAGACCCGCTACAACATCCGGCTGGCAGCGCGCAAAGGGGTGACTGTGCGCGATGGCACGGCCAAGGATTTGCCCGGCTTCTACCGTTTGATGCAGATTACTGGCGAGCGCGATGATTTTGGCATTCACAGTGAGTCATATTACGAGTTTGCCCACCAGCTTTTTGTACCCCAGGGGCTTGCCAAACTCTTCCTAGCCACTTTCGAAGACAAGGTCTTGGCCGGGATAATGGCTTTTGCCTTTGGCCAAAGGGCCTGGTATATGTACGGGGCTTCGTCTGATGAATACCGCACCCTCATGCCCAACTACCTTCTGCAGTGGGAGGCCATCAAATGGGCCAAGGAGCGCGGCTGCTTGACCTACGATATGTGGGGCATCCCTGATGAAGAAGAAGAGGTCCTAGAAAGAGAGTTCTTGAAGCGGAGCGATGGCCTGTGGGGGGTCTATCGCTTCAAAAGGGGCTTTGGAGGTCAGGTGGTGCATTACCTGGGCGCTTATGATTACGTTTATTCACCATTACTATACTGGCTTTACAATAGGTTAGTGACCTGGCGAGTCAGCCCAGGATAGTGGCAAAGTGCGAGTAACTGCGGAAGAATGTAGACAGAGCAGGGTTTTTACTGATGAGTTTGTCAATCTTGAGGACAGGGCGCATCTAAACAAGCGTATTTACGTTATCACAATATAGAGGATAAGCCCTCGGATTGACAATAAACCAGGCTGCCCTTCACGTAAAATTCACGTGACTTTCACCATATCTTCACACATGATTTACCTCAAAAGTGCTATAATTTGATTGGGTTCATTGTATCTTTACCATTTCATTTAAAATCTATGGATAGTCGAGGGATTTCGAAACCGGGAATAGCTGGTGGAGGGTGATAGAAAGACAGGTGCAAAGATGTTCCGTCAGTTTGATGTGTTGATAAGTATGCGCAGGCGACCTTTGCTTTGCCTGTTGTGTGTGTCCTTGAGCATCGGCGTGGTAACAGTGCTTTGGTCAATAGTCCCATCCTTCAAGCTAGTGCTGGCGCACCTTGATTACAGCGCAGCGGGGACCTTGACTGAGGGCCGCTATCTTTTGGACAACCGAAGTCCAAGCCAACTTGGTGACGAAGGCGCTGGCTACGCCGAAGCACAACTTGGGCCCGGCAAGCGAGTCCAGTTGCCAGCCATTGACAACGAGAACGGGTGGGAGACCTGGATCCAGGTGCAAAATGTGGGGACAGCAGAGACCGGCGTGGTCGTGTTCTTCTGGGGCGATTACTCAGGCGAGTGCCCGGCCAACAACCCAGGGCCTATAGGCACGGCCTGCATGAGGGTGCTGGAGAACGCCGTCTGGACCCTGGAAGCCCGCATCCCCACCCAGGCCAAGTCAGCCATCGCCTACGCGGTGGCTACCACTGTCTTCGCCGAGGCCTGTGAGGATGCTGGCGATGCGGTAGTCAACACCACTGCGTGGAGGGCATGGGAGGACATTTACGGAGGTACTGGTGAGCCTTTAGCAGTGATAGCCCAACGCAAGGGCCCAAATGACTTCGGCACTGTTGTCTACAGCGCTTACCCCGGCCTCACCGAGTCTATGCAGGGGGAAGGGCCTCCCTATCAATATTTCACTCCCTATGCCATGAGGCGATATCATAACTTGTACACAGTGATGGTTATCCAAAACGGCGGTGACCAATGTACCCCCGTATCTATCTACTACAAGGAGCAAGCGCCCTGCTTCTTCGAGTGGATACAGCGCGTCGAGCAATTGGCGCCTGGAGAATCCGTCCGGCTAAGAGTCCCTGATAAGATAACATGTGAATGGCTGGGATCAACGTATGTTAAGGCTAACCAGCCACTGAGTATCATCGTAGATCAGACCAGCTTCTCCAAATATTGTCCGGATTCAGACGATCGGGGTACATTGTTGACTTATTGGGCTCAGCCCTACAGGCCTGCCGGCGATACGCTCCTCTACGCAGGTCTCCAGTTCAGAGCGTGGAGCGGCTGGCAGACCGGCATCCAGGTGCAAAACTTGACCCAGGAATCTCTGCCCACTTTCGTCACGGTGGATTTCATGGACAATAGCGGAGGTGAGTTACTGTTCCTGGGCGATTGGATTTGCCCCAACGGTGCCACCACCTTCTTCCTGCCGGCGATCACCGATCTGGGCTTCGACTACGCAGGATCGGCTGACATCCAGTCCCACAAACAAGTGGACTATCCCAGCGGGAAAGAGACCGGCGGCCAGCCCATCTTCGCTGTGGTGGACGTGAAGAAGGCTTGGGTCTACTCCGATACCTTTGACAGATGGGAGCCTGCCTTGCCGGGTGAGGCACAGGGAGGAGCCTATAATGCAGACCCACTGAAAGCCGGGCCAGGGTGGGGATATATTGCCCTTCCGTCAATAAGTAAATCAGATGAGGTGATCTCGGCTATTGCCATCCGCAACAACTCCAACTGTAACAGAATCCAGCTCCAAATAAACATCCATGACTCAACCGGAGCCAGGCAGACCATCATTAGCAGCCTGTGGCTGGGGCCTAAGCAGTTGCGACTGATAGACTTGGCCAACATTGGTACTGTGGTTTCTGGTTTCATCGGTGCGGGAGTAGTAGAAGTCACCAGCGTGGAGCAGTTGTGCGATACCGACGGGGATGGCCACTTAGATCCAGAGCCGATCATGCCTTCTGTTACGGTGCTGAACAAGGGTCATCCTGCCGGCGACATCACCACCGTCTACGATGGCATTCCGTTCAAGGAGTGGGATATCGCCTGCAGCGCCGACCTCCTGGGTAAGGTCCTTGACGACAACACGAGAGAGCCTCTAAAGGATGTCACGGTGACTGTTCCCCAAGGCTGGCACATCACAGCGACCGAAGCGTACACGGATGCCATAGGTGTGACCGGCCCCGCAGGCATGTACGAGGTCAAGGACATCGTCACCAAGGGAACCCTCGAGCCCGGAACCTGCTACACGGTTACGGCGTCGGTAGACGGCTACCTTGGTTCCATCGTCCCAGATGTGTGTCTGCACTGCGGCGAGGATAGGGTGCTCGACTTCTCCCTGATCTGCAACACTAACATCATCACCGGCACGGTGACCCAGTACGTCACACTCGAGGATGGCAGTCCCCCGGTCGCGGGCGCTACCGTCACCGCCAAGTGGACGGCCTATCCGGGAACCGATGATCTTGGCGAGGCGATTACCACAACGAACGCTTTGGGCCACTACGAGCTCCAGGACCTGCCCAAGGAAGTGGAGATCAATGTTACCATCTCGAAAGAAGGCTATGACGTCATCACCGATACCCACGAATTCACAAGCCTCACCTGCAACCAAGAGTGGGGATTCAGTGTCGTCCTGAACTGCTGGGCCGAGGTCAGGGGTGTAGTTTGGAGCGACATAGACGACGATGGCGATCTCGACCTCGGTGAGCCGTTTGTTCCAAGCCAGAAAGTCGACCTCTACACTGATAACCAAACTAAGCTCCTGAACTCGACCACGACCAACGAGCAAGGCCAGTACAAGTTCGACGTCGGCAAGGATCTCTTCGATCCCGGCGACTTCGATTGGGGCCACGACCTCGACGTGGGAGTTGGGACCACGATGATGGATACTGCCCCCATCTGGCCATGCACGGTCAATGTCCGTAACTTCGGGCTGTAGCTCTGTCATCGCAACCACAAAAGCCACCAGGTGGAAACCTTGGTGGCTTTTGTGTCAACGGATATACACGGGTAAGCGGCCAGTTCATCACCATGTCCGACTTCAATTGCCCCTGAGCTGCATACAGGCCAGGATTCCTAATTACAAAAGGCCACCATGGAGAAAACCCTGGTGGCCTCTTTGTCGGAGTGGATAGGAACGGCATAGAAGGGCGGGCCGGAGGCCGCTCGGTGCTTGTTCCCTGTCGCACGTAGTGGGCGCTCTCGGTCCTGCCCCTTGTGGATAGAAGGACAGGCCCACAGCTCGCCCTGCTTTGTGAGCCCTCCATTCTCTAGCTAAGGGGTTTCCAGTATGGCTATTCCGCCACGATGTTCACCAGCCGTCTCGGCACGTAGATGACCCTCTTGACCTCCAAGCCCTCCAGGTGGCGCTGAGCACCACCGCTGGCCAAAGCCAACTCCTTAGCTTTCTCCTCGCTGATGTCCACTGGCACCTCCAGCCGGTCTCGCAGCTTGCCATTGATCTGAACTGCCAAGGTGATGAGCTCCTCGGCGGCCAACGCCTCATCGTACTCCGGCCAGCTCTGCTGGTGCACGCTGTAGGGCCGACCGGTGCGCGCCCACAACTCTTCGGCGATGTGAGGGCAGCAGGGCGCCAGCATCAGTAGCAGGCTTTCGACCGCTTCCTGCCACGCGTTGGTGCCGTAGACTGGTGTCTCCTTGACCTTCACCACCGTGTTGGTCAGTTCCATCAGGCGGGCGATGATGGTGTTGAAGGCGAAGTCTTCCATGTCCTGCGTCACCGCACGTATGGTCTGGTGCATCTTCCGCTGGAGCGCCCGGACCTCGCCCGCGTTCCCCCCCTCTTTCCCCCCCATTGGGGGGGAGGAAGGGGGGAGCTCCAGCACACAGCTCCACATCCGGTTCAGCCAGCGCCACACTCCCTCGATACCCTGGGGGTCCCACGGCCCGCCCTGTTCCCAACGCCAGCCGAACATCAGGTAGGCCCGCATGGTGTCAGCGCCGTACCGCTGTACCAGGTCATCGGGCCGGACGACGTTGCCCCGCGATTTGCTCATGCGCGCCCCATCGGGACCCAGGATGATGCCCTGGTTGCGCAGGGCCAGCATCGGTTCATCGTCATCCACCAGCCCTATGTCCCGCATGACCTTGGTGAAGAAGCGCGTGTACAGCAGGTGCATCACGGCGTGTTCCGGCCCACCGGTGTACATGTCCACCGGCAACCAGTAGCGACCCACCTCGGGTTCCCAGGGGCAATCGGCTCGATGCAGCGGCTCGCCCTCCTTGTGGTAGGGGGTCACGTAAGCGTATTGATACCACGAGGAGCACAGGAACGTGTCCATGGTGTCGGTCTCGCGCTCAGCAGGGCCGCCGCACTTGGGGCAGGTGGTGTACCGGAAGCCTTCGTGGAACTTGAGGGGCGATTCGCCTGTGGGCAGGAACTCGGCGTCCTCGGGCAGCAGAACTGGCAGGTCCTCGTAGGGCACCGGCACCATCCCGCACTCGGCGCAGTAGACGATGGGGATGGGCGCGCCCCAGTATCGCTGGCGGCTGATCAGCCAATCCCGCAGCCGGTAGTTGACTGCGAACTCGCCGATGCCCTGTTCCTCCAACCACTCCGTCACTTTCTTCACTGCCACGTCACCCGGCGTGCCAGTGAAGGGGCCGGAGTTGATCATCGTGCTGTACTCGGCGTGGAACAGCACATCGCGGTAGAACTCGACGTCCCACAGCATCTCCATGACCGTGCGCTTGTCCCGCACCGACGGCGTCAGTTCCTGGCAGCGGGCCAGGATCTCGCGGTCGGCTTTCACGGAGTTGAACTCCCAAACGCCGTCGTCGAAGACGAAGAGCCAGCGCGCGCCGACAACCGTGTTCCAGCGGCCGGGTTGGATGTACGTCCGCGCCAGCGCGACGTAGCGGTCTATCTGCGCATCGCCGTGCAGGGTGACGTACAGCGCTTCGCCCAAGTCGCAGTACGGGCCTGCCGTGAACTCAATACCGGCCTCGGACAGTTTTTCCGCCAGGCCAGGGCGCATGGAGCCCGGAAAGACGAAACTCTTGGCCACCCCATCGGGGCGGTCAATGACGGGGATGATGGGCAGGCCGAACTTGAGGGCGAACTCGAAGTCCCGCTGGTCGTGAGACGGAACGCCCATGATCGCTCCCGTCCCGTAGGTCATCATCACGTAATCAGCGATCCAGATGGGGATGCGCTCGCCATTGACCGGGTTGACGGCGTAGGCGCCAATGAAGACACCGGTCTTCTCCCGCTCGGTGCTCAGGCGCTCGATCTCGCTCTGGCGGGCGGCCTGGAACTTGTAGGCCTCCACCGTCTCCCGGTGCTCCGGCGTGGTCAGTTTGTCCACCAGTGGGTGCTCCGGGGCCAGGACCATGAAGGTGGCGCCCCACAGGGTGTCGGGGCGGGTGGTGAAGACGACGATGGGGTCCTCCTGCTCCGACACGAAGGTCGCGTTCGCCCCCTCGCTGCGGCCGATCCAGTTCTTTTGCATGGTGCAGATGCGCTCCGGCCAGTCTATCTCGGAGTAATCCAGAAGCTCGTCGGCATAGTCGGTGATGCGCAGGAACCACTGCTCCAGGTTCTTCTTGATGACCGGCGTGCCGCAACGCTCGCAGTGCCGATCCTCCCCCCACACCTGCTCTCGGGCCAGCGTAGTGTTGCACTGAGGGCACCAGTCCACCGGGGCCATCTTCTTATAGGCCAGGCCGGCTTCGTAGAACTTGAGGAAGAACCACTCTGTCCATTTGTAGTAGCCGGGCAGGCAGGAGACGGCCTCCCGATCCCAGGCCCACATCGCTCCCATCGAGCGGAGCTGGCGGCGCATGACCTCGATGCTGTCCCATGCCCACTTGAAGGGATGGATGCTGCGTTCGATGGCTGCGTTTTCGGCCGGCAACCCGAAGGCGTCGAAGCCAATGGGGTAGAAGACGTTGTAGCCCTTCATACGGATGTAGCGCGCGCGGGCGTCTGAGGGAGCCATCACGTACCAGTGGCCGATGTGCAGGTAGTCGGCCGAGGGATAGGGCAGCATAGTCAAGAAGTAATACTTGGGCCTGGTCTGATCCTCCACCGTCCGGTAAAGCCCGTCGTCCTCCCATCGTTCCTGCCACTTAGATTCGATTTGTTGAGGGATATACTTATCAGTCATTGGTTTGCTCCTTTCCTATCCTATTGCTAACAAAAGCCCCCTTCGCCTCAGGGACGAAGGGGGCTTCTCCGCGGTACCACCCTGCTTGATGGCCCAGTAACCCAATCTAATCACTGATTACCGATCACTGATAACTGATTACTGGCACTTGGTGGAGCTGAGGGGACTTGAACCCCTGACCTTCTGAATGCCATTCAGACGCGCTCCCAACTGCGCTACAGCCCCACGCTTTCCATCCGCTCTGCGGCGGGATAACAACCGCCACCCGTCAGCGGCTAGGACAACTGCCGTTCACCGCTGCGGCTCCCAGGCGAGTTCGGCCTTTCGGCGCTCCCCTTTGGCGCCCTGCCAGGCTCCCACCGTTACCCAGCTCTCTGTGGGGATGGCCTACTACTCCTGTTCACAGCCTTTTCTGTCTTATTGCTCAACCAGACTTGCAGACTTGATGAGCTTTTCTAAGGAACTCACACGGTTCAACTGTGCCTTAATTATACCATAGATTTGCAATTTCGGCCAATCAGAGTAAGCCACAAATGTCTTGGTACGCGAAGCCGATCGGCCTTGCATCACTGCTCCTATTGAGGGCGAGACATCATCTTTCGTAGACTCTATGGTAGGCAAATCCAGTGTCTTACGAAGCCCTTTTCAACCTAAACAGGATAGTATCTTGGAGTTTGGACAAACCCGCGAAGGCGGTCAGAAACCAGGTTTTTGGGATCCTTTGTGCCCAAAACACTCACAATTGTAGGTGTTCTTGGTGCCCGACAGGCACTTTCGATTGGAAAAACCTGGTTTCTCTCGCTTTGTCCAAAGTCCTAAGTATCCGATATACCCAATAACACCGCTCTGCTGCATTGCCTCGCGCAGCTCCTGTGATTGTGCGAACTTTTGAGCATCGTCCAGACTATCCCATTCCATGAGAAGCGCCACACTGTTGGGATCATCGGCGGGTTGTAGGGGGTTTTTGGAATCGCCGCAACCAATCAAAGTGAGTGTCACAACAAATGGGATGATGGACAGATACCTTTTCATGCTCACGGTTCTATCTCTAGTTCATCAATGGTTTCGTTGTCCTCTCTAAACGTAAAGCTTGCTCGTATTCGCTCTCCTGTGAGGATACGTGGAAGCCAGTGGTAGACATCCTGCCACATTTGTTGAAAGGGGATGTCCTCTATCGTAAACCAGGCCGGGATCATCTCCGTACTTTCCAGTGGATTGCCATCCCATTTCCTGACCAGAAACACGTGCACCACCTGACTCCAATCAGGTTTGGCAGGAAACAGAAACGTTAGATGGCCCATCCGCTGGAGGTCCCTTTCGAGGACCTTGATCCCTGTCTCTTCTTCTAGTTCTCTGACCGCGGCCATGGTTACCGTTTCACCTGCTTCAATCTTCCCGCCGAAGCCGCCGTATTTTCCTGCGCCCAAGCCAAGCTTCTTGAGTCCCAAGAGAATCTGATTGGGTGGATTTCCTCGTATCAAAAGGCACAGAGTTGCTTCTATCATGATTGGCTGTGGTCGTATTGGTTGCCAGGCGGGCCGTCTAGTGCCATGGTATCGGTCATTTCCCGGTAGAGGAACCACGCTCCTTTACGGTCTCCGGCTTTCTTGGGCGCCCGATCATAGTACAAATCAAAGACCTGGCCGGTATCGGTGTGCACTCGGTAGTAGTCCCGCCCCACGCCCCATGAACCACGACGCGAGGCTGTAACGGTATGTTCCGGGCGCATATTGCGCGCCATTCGACCCCGACGGCCATAGTCGTGCCATTCGTTCAATATCTCAATGACGCGGTATGCCTCTCCACGCCAGACAAACCGGTCGGGACAACCTGGCTTCTTCTCTAGCATGGGCGGCTGATCGAATTGGACCTGTATGGGTTCAACGATGAACCGTAGGGGTTTGGTATCCATATTCTACTCTTGGTGGTACTCGCGGCAAAGGTTGTACTACTGCGAGGGCGGGTTTTCCAGAGTCGAAGCCACAGATAGATAATAGCCTTTGCCTGTATCTGTTAGTTCATAACCGAGTATCATTCGTCTGTACTCGGAGAAATACGCCTTCTTTCTTGCCATGAGCAAGTTTACGATTTCCCTCAGGCCCATTTTCACCTCCTCAGCGGTTTCTGGCATTGCTTCTAAAGTCTCGTCAATCATATCTTGTTGCTCTCCTTCGGGAAACAAGGAGGTGTTCCAGGCCACGACGGCCAATGTCAACAGCTTTCGGTAAGCTTCTTCTGTGTTGGCGAATTCCAGGTATGGTTCTACAAAGTTCGACAGCACCTCGGACATTTTCACTTCTCCGCTCGGCTCAATAATAAGCTCTTTCACGCGCAAGGGTCGTTGCTCTAACTTTCTCTTAAGGCCCTCAAAGCGTTTCTGCTTGCGCGTACGTCTTCGCTTACTCTTCATAGTTGCTTACCGCCGTCGCGCCAGCCGGGCCAACAGGAGCACCAACCCAGCCACCGCCCCCGCCACTGCGCCAAAGATGACCGACTCGCGCGGACCAAAGGCGGCGTTGACGGTTCCTTCCACCTGCCTGGCGAGCAATAACACTGTGCCGCTGTTCTCGGCTTTGACGTTGCGAGCGATCATCGCTACCGCTCCGCTTTGGTCCATCGTCACGTCGCCTCGAGCCAGCAGCACCTGCGCCCCTGCTTGCTCCATCGTCACGGCGCCTTCAGAAAGAACAACGCCCGCTTCCGAGGCGGTGAGATCAGCCGTCTGCGTCCGAGCTAAAACGATGCCCCCTTGGAGCATCTCTAAGTGATCAGCCTGCGCTTTTACTACTCCTCCCTGTCGGATAACCAGGTTCTCCGCGGTGACGGTTTGCGCCCCCGCCTGGCGCAAAGTGACCTGGGTCCCCTTGACATTGTGGGCGCCCCCCTTGGATGATGTTCACCGACTCGGCGATAACGTCACCCATGGCGTCTTTTTCCTGCTCTTCCACCTTTTCACCTCCATGATTGTTTTTAGCCTATGTGCGAGCAATTTTCGATTGCCGATTGCTGATCTTCGATTCAGAAATCGGAAATCGCAAATCCTTTTGGAGCATCCATGCTCCTGACCCTGCAACGACCAGGAACCCTGCTACTGTCAGCCACAGCCCCCAGCCGGTGTGGACGGGCTGCCCGTAAACCTGGTCCAAGGCATTGCGGATGGAGAAGAATTGCCACAAGGGGAGGACAGCCCCAGCGAGGGAGATGACTATCAGCAGGCTGGCCACGATGGCTCTCGGCAGGCGGCGATAGAGCAGGAATCCCGCGATGATGGCCAGACAACCTGCCCCGGCCAAGAATTGCCTGCGGAACTCGTCCGAGCTTAGAGCCTGGAGGATGAAGGGGTAGGGGGGCAGGACGATGAGCGCCAGCACGATGGCGATGATCACCATGATCGTCCTGGCACATAGGGGATAGCGCCAGAGCCGGTTGCTACCTATCAGAGCCAGGCAGAGGGCTGCAGCCAAAGGAGGCAGGTAAAACAGCTCGCGGATCATGAATTCAGTGCCAGCTCTCACCCCAGGCAGGAACTTGACGAACTCGGCCATGTCCAGGCCGCTCAGCACCAGAGCGGCCGTTTTGTGATTAACCCAGGGCCCCCAATAGCCAACCAGGACGAGGATGACCCCTAGTGGAGTAAATCTCTTCATTGCCCGGATCCGCGCTCATTCTTGGGGTGGCTCATAGACCTTTGCCTTGCTCGTCCAACTGTCTCTCCATTCGATCTCCTTAATGATGATTTTCAGTAGGCAAAACTCCTCAGACTCTGGGCCATTCGGGAAATGTTCTGACAGGTCGAAAGTTGCTAGCTTCCACACTCTCTTCTTCTCTTCTAAATCTGCGATTACTTCAGCTTCACCGATGACAGTGGCGGCTTTATCGCCACGAGGTTGCT
Source organism: Anaerolineae bacterium (assembly GCA_049589355.1). GTDB lineage: Bacteria > Chloroflexota > Anaerolineae > VGOG01 > VGOG01 > JBAWAP01. Next base: position 2,093 of record JBAWAP010000395.1, on the reverse strand, counting down.
CCACAAAAGCGAGACAAACCTTGGGATTTTGCCGTATTTGTTTTACCTTTCTGGAAGTACAGAAGGTCGTTATCCAGACGGACATGTCGTTTTCGACTATTGGAGATACTGGACGAACTCTCGGTTGGTCACCATCGCAAGTAGCGAGGTATGCATGGAGGGAGGTCTCCCTCATTATGGTCACTATCTTCTGCCTATCAGATGAATTCACGCTTTTACCCTCTCTCTTTTAGCATTATGGGCATATTCCCGCTAGAAGACAAATGTGAAAGTCAAGTCGTTAACGTTGGTGTTGGTCGGCCCGGTGATGAGTAGATCACCCAGCTTCTGGAAAAAGTGGTAGGAATCGTTGTTGGCTAAGTATTGAATGGCTGACAGGCCCGCCTCCTGGGCTCGCCGCAAGGTGGAGCCATCGGCGATGGCGCCAGCCGCGTCGGTAGGCCCATCGGTGCCATCGGTGGCCAGGGGTATGATCATGACATCCTCCAGGCCGGCGATTTCCAGGGCAGCGCCGAGGGCCATCTCCTGGTTACGACCTCCCAGGCCACTGCCACGGATCGTGACCGTCGTCTCACCGCCGGCCACCATGCAGGCTGGCCGGGGCAGAGGACGGCCGGAATTTAGGATCTCCTTGGCGACAGCGGCGAAGACCTTGGCTACTTCTCTGGCCTCGCCCTCGACGAAGGTGGAAAGCAGCAAGGAGTGGAACTCTAACTCTTCCGCTTTGGCAATCCCCGCTTCGGCAGCTATCTCATTGCTGGCAATGATTAGGTTGTAAGTTCGGGTGAAGACCTCATCGCCCTCTTTGGGTGTTTCCGGAATGAGGCCCTTTTTGCCCCGCTGCAGGCGCTCGACGATGGGCCTGGGGAGCTCTTCCAGCAAGCCGTACTTTTCGATGACGCCATAGGCATCAACAAAGGTGGTGGTATCGGGAACCGTCGGCCCTGAGGCTATTACGTCCAGCGGGTTCCCCACCACATCGGAGAGGATGAGGGAGACGATTTCGGCGGGGTAGGCCAGGCGAGCCAGGTTCCCCCCTTTGATCTGGGAGAGATGCTTGCGCACGGCGTTGATCTCGTTGGTGGTGGCTCCACAGCGCAGGAAGGCATCGGTCAGCGATTTCACATCTGTCAGGGTGATTCCTTCTGTGGGTAGGGTCATTAAAGCCGACCCGCCGCCTGAGATGAGACAGATGATCAGGTCCTCATCTGTGGCTTTACGTGCTAGCTCCGCCATCTGCTTTGTTCCGGCCATCCCGGCGGCATCGGGGATGGGGTGGCCGGCCTCGTTGAGGCGAATGATCTCAGTCTCCGCTCCGTAGCCATACTTGACGTTGACCAGGCCGGCGGTCACGTGCTGGCCCAGGATCTCCTCGACAGCCTCGGCCATGGAGCCGCCAGCCTTACCCCCGCCGATGACGTAGATATTTTGGTAACGACCAAGGTCATAAACTCGCTGGCCGATGCGCAAAGTCTCGCCTGAAAGGGACATCTGGTGTTTGATGGCATGGACGGGGTCCACCGCTTCCAAGGCCGCCGACAGAATAGCCAGAGCCTGCTCTCGTCGCTCTCTCACCTGACCACTTTTGAGCACTTCAGGGTTAAAGAGAATCGTCATTGCCTCCTCGCTACTTGGCGAAGAATAGGTGAGCAATGAGGCCAGCGATTGGTGGGAAGATCAGCGTGGAGACCATCCGCGCCAAGGCGACCTTGGGCCCGATGATACCCACCTCTAAGGGCAAGCGGCTGACGGACCAGAGGGAGTAAGCGGTGATAAAGCCCACAATGGTACCAATGCTCGCCCCGGCCTCATGAAAAGAGGCGATGATGGGGAAGACGGAGTAGGGGGAACCCGGCACGAGGCCGCCAGCAACACAACCCAGCAGGATCCCTTTGAGGCCCGCCTGAGCTCCCAGCCACTGACTGATTACTTCTTTGGGGATCAGCACCCTCGCCAGGCCGGCCACGGCAAAAGAGGCCAACAAGAGAAGCAGGTTATCCCAGATGGTCTTGGCGCCCAATCTTAACCCAGCCAGATGAACGCCGCCTCGATAATAAGCGACGATGGTCAGGATCGCGGCCAGAGCGATCATA
>JBAWAP010000394.1:0-28814 GCA_049589355.1 Anaerolineae bacterium | reverse complement strand
GCTTTGATCAGGCCTTTGTCGTGAGTCGCTTTGATCTCTCGGAGCTGGGCCTATACCGCGCCCCTTTGGTGACGGCCCAATGCGTGCGCTGGATGCCTCTGATCCTCACACAGACGATGTTGCCTCTTTTTTCTAACCTATTGGCCAAGCGGGAAGAGCAATACATACGATTTGTCTATGCTCGACTCACACGCTATGGAGTCCTGGGCACCAGCACTGTCGCTTTGATCTTGATCCTCTTCTCGCGGCAGATCCTGGGATTGTTCGGTGAGGCATACGTTGCTACTTCTTCTGTCCTGGCGATCCTGTCCAGCGTCTTCATCCTGTCTGCTATCTCCACGGTTAACAGCAGCATGATCGTTGCCACGGGGCGAGTCGGTTGGGGCGCTGTAAGTGGCCTGATTGGTTCGACGACACAGATCTTCCTGTCCCTGATGCTCGTCGACCGCCTAGGGCTGAACGGTATTGCTATCGCCAAGGTGTCAAACCTACTATGCATCACGGTTCTCAATGCTCTTTTCGTTCTATGGGCCTTCGGCCTTCGACCTGAGAGCAAAGTCATTATGGTGCTGGCTATAGACCTGGTAGCCATTTTCTTGGCCCAGTGTATCGTGCCACCTACGTTGCCTCTGGTCGTGGCCCGAAACCTGGCCATACTGGCCGGATTTAGCTATTTGGTCTGGCGGCTAGGTGTGATCACGAGTGATGACTGCCGGTTTCTGCTCTCGATGTGGTCAGTACGTACTTCCCCATGACTGTCCGAATTACCAGCCTACAAGCTCTGCCTTCGGTCCGTGACTATCGGATCAGCGTGGCGGTGATGAATTGCGACTCGAGCATTCGTTACACCGTTCTTGTGGATACGCCAGAGTACAACCGCCTTTTCGAGAAGATGGGCCATACTATTGGCCCTATCAGCTACTGGCGAAAGAGGCCGAGGAGTTTGTTCGGACGAGCCTGGTATCACTTTACTGATGAGTCGTCGGCTGGGCAGGAGTTGGCAAGAATCACCGATACGTTAAAGACGGACATCATCCAGACCCAGAATCTAGATTATCTTGGCTACTATGCCATCCGTTATACTGACCTGCCGGTGGTTCACGATGTCTCCGATTTTTACTCCATCTTCTCACAGAAGCAAGACGTGTCCCGCTGGCCCTCATTCAGCTTGAGGGGTAAATATGCGCATCGGCGTCGTCTCCGGTACGAGAAGTTTGTCTTTGAGCGGGCAGACGCTCTCATCTTCAATTCGCCACACATGCTTGAGATTGCCCATGAGCTTTACAACATCCGGGGAGAGACACTTGTGGTTCCTAACGCTGTCCCAGCCGCTGATGTGCCGCAGCGATCGTTGACCAAGCTCTCCGCTCTGGACGGTGGGGGCCACGTGGTTTTCGTTGGCCATATTAACCAACCCAAGCTAGATTGCCTCCGCCAGGTGGCGGACCAGGGCCTGCACGTTCACCTGTATACTTATCAGGCCAGCGCTTTCAAAGCGTCGCTGCTCCAGGCTTGTGCGGATTACCCTTGTTTGCATCATCACGGTTCCCTGCCCTACCGAGAGCTTCTGATCCAGCTTACCCAGTATGACTACGGGTTGGTCCTCTGGTATCGGGGGGCAAGAGAGCGATTCTTCGATGCATCCCTGCCCAGCAAGTTGTTCGATTATTTGGCCAGCGGGGTGCCGGTGATTGTGGGACCCTACAAAGCTCTGGTAGACTTTGTATCATCTCACAACTGCGGGTTTGTTGTTCAAGATGTCAGTGAGATCAGGGAGAAGCTGGCGGATAGCTACACTGTTGGGGACAGAAACCAGTATATCATGGAACACTATGTTCCTGATCTGATCGCCTTATATCATCACCTGGCATGACAAAGTGTCCACGTCTCCTCATCTCTGGGGCTTATGGTTACGGTAACATCGGCGACGAAGCCATTCTCAGAGGGATGCTTCTCGCTCTGCGCGAGGCCATTCCCGATGCCGACTTCGTCGTCCTCTCAGGAAATCCGGCACTAACCCGAACCCAGCATGGAGTCCAGGCCGCCCACCGGGTTCTCTTCCTACCCAGTTTGCGCCAAATGGTCGCGTTTGGCCTATCCCGAACCGGCCGTGCTCAAACCTGGGAGTTGATCCGACAGATGCGCCAGGCCGATGTCTTCATCGCCGGTGGCGGCGGGTTACTCTACGACCGCGTCAACACAGCCAAAGCCATGTGGCTGGAGAAGCTCTACCTCTTTGGCTGGCCCATCTCCCAGTGGGCGATAGAAATCGGTCTGGCCCGAGCGCTAGGCAAGCTTGTAGTCCTGTATGCTGTGGGCATTGGCCCTGTCACCACCCGTCTGGGGAGGCTGTTATTAGAGAGGATAGCAAGACAAGTGGCCCTGATCACCGTCAGAGATCCATCTTCACAGGCCATCCTCTCACAGTTTCAGGTGCCAGCCAACCGGATCCAGGTCACGGCCGACCCTGCTATCTTGATCTCACCCGCTTCTTCTGAGGAGGTGTCAGGGGTCTTATCCCAGGCTGGTGTATCAAATGATAGACGCCCTCGTATTGGCTTGGCCCTGCGAAGCTGGTATCCGTACGCTATGATCAACAAAGGGGCTGCGGCAGAGCGCCAGGCGAAATGGGAGCGCGACATAGCAGAAGCAGCCGACGGACTGGTTCGTTGGCTAGATGCGGAGTTGGTGTTCGTGCCCATGCAAGACTACGCTGAGCCTTTCGACGACGCCGCCTGCACCGATCGGGTCATTGTTCAGATGAAGCATAGAGAATGGGCACGCCGCTTACCCCGTGGTCTGGATCCCAGCGTGGTGACGGGTGCCCTGGGAGCGATGGATCTGGTGGTGGCCATGCGGCTCCACGCTCTGATCCTTGCCGTGGCCACGTCAACTCCAGTCGTGGGCATCATCTACGACCCAAAGGTCAGAGCATTCCTGGAGAGCATCGGCCAGGAGGATGCCGGGCTGGAAATGGACGAGTTGTGCCCTGAGGCATTGGTTGACACTGTTTGCTCTGTCTGGGCACGGCAAGAGGCGATACGTGCACAGATAGCGACCTCTGTAGAGCACCTTCGAGCGCAAGCACGACTCAACGCGACCCTGGTCGCCGACTTTCTAGCGTTGCGGGGTGGTTGAACCTTACGTCTCGGATGGGACTTGATGGGAAAAGTGCATCGCTACTATTATGAGCGTGAGCCATGGACACCGGCGTCGTGGCAGGAGTGCTATAAACAAACACGGTTCAGCGAGTACACTGCCGAGCGCGAACTGGCCATTATCGAGCAACTGATAGATCCAGGGCCGGATGATGTAATTCTGGACGCCGGGTGCGGTTACGGTCGGCTGGCTGAGCGATTCTTGTCCAGGGGAGCTAGGGTGGTCGGGGTTGATATATCGAGAAAAATGATTACCTACTGCAACCGAGAGCTACAGGGAGACTTCATTGGTGCGATTGCCGACATCGAGAATCTGCCATTCTACGAGGGCTCCTTCAACAAGATCGTTTGTGTCGGTGTTCTGGTCCATGTAGAATCTCCTCAGCAAGTGATTCGAGAGTTTGCCCGTGTCCTGAAACCGGGTGGGATTTTCGTCACGGTCAACAACAATCTTCTGCTGCTCTACTACAGTCTGTTTCACTCGTTGCGATTCTTCGTGACCGATTGGGCCGGGCGATTGATGGGCCAGCGAAGACAGAGATCTATTATGCGGTATCGCTCCCCGTTCTGGTATGCCAATCTGGTGAAGGAGTCGGGATTCCAGGTGGAGGAGATACAAGGCGACACGTTCATTGGCGTCTTGAAGGTCAAGCAGCACACGCTGTTTCCACCCAGATTCTCTTTGCCTTGGTTTCGACGCCTAGATCGCCTGGCGGCGAAAACACCGTATAGATATTTCACCTTTGCATCGTACATCCGTGCATGTAGAAGGGGAGAAATCAGGTGCTGATTGCGAGGAGGCCTGCGACTAGAATCATCTACTTTTTGCTAATGTTGAGCCTAGTAGGTATTCTACTCGTGGTTATTTGTACATCCCGATATGGGGCAGGTATCTCCCCAGATTCAGTGGCTTATATCTCGACAGCAAGAAACCTGCTGTCCGGTAAGGGATACACCAGACATGATGGGAGGCCATTCGGCGATTGGCCGCCTTTGTTTCCGACGTTGTTAGCATTGATTGGCCTTGGCGGGTTTGACCCGCTTGATTCTGTCCGGTATGTCAACGCCATTTCATTTGGATTGATGGTATTGGTTTCTGGTCTTTGGCTCCTGAACAATATTCGTTCTCTTCCACTCGTATTACTTGGCTCAGTTGCTATTCTATTGTCAAGACCGCTGATCTATGTGTCGGTATTTGCCTGGACTGAACCGCTCTTCGTGTTGTTCATGCTCCTGTTTATATTTGTGATGCAACAGTTTCTAAAGAGTGGCAAACCGCTATTACTCTTGCTTTCAGCCATTTTCGCTGCGCTTGCCAGTCTAACCCGCTATATAGGGGTCACGGTTATCTTAACAGGCTTGGTAGCACTATTGCTATTCAATCGAAACATAACTACTATTACAAAACTGATTCAGGCAACCCTGTTTGCCTTTATCTCCACCTTTCCACTAACCGCTTGGGTCATAAGAGACTACACGGTTGTTTCTGCATTGGTAGGAGAGCGCGGGCTGTCACCTCACACACTGATGCAGGACCTGTATTTCACACTCAATACTGTAAGCAAATGGTTTTTACCCCCGATCATACCGGCTATCTTAAGAATTCTACTGATCGTGTTGTTGTTCATATCGGGGATTGCCATCTTTCAAGTTCTTCCACGGTGGAATCAAAATAATCGGGCGAGTTCATTAAGAATCATGCCATTGGTCTACTTCATACTTCTGTACACAAGTGGCTTGATTGCCTCGGCAGCAAGAATTGCTTTTGACCCTATCAACCATAGGCTTTTGGCGCCAATCTATGTACCGTTAATGTTGCTGGTTCTCTTTACACTTGACAATATACAGCAGTTGTTTCCTAGCGTGCATTTTCCCAAACAAACTTTGAACGTTTTCTTACCTATTGGATTAGGTCTTTGGCTTGTCTATCCATTTTTGTATAGTGGAAACCTTGTGATAGATTCGATTCGGAATGGTGCTGGAGGGTACTCCACAACAGTATGGATGAATTCTGAGCTTATTAGCTACCTGAGGCAGCATCCTCTTCGTGGCTCAGTTTACAGCAATACTCCCCATGCAATTTACATCCTTACTGGAATGTCGGCCAGACCCAGCCCATCAAAACATAGTCGAGACGACTCTCTCCTTAGCCCTGTGGACGATTTCCAACAGTTAAAGACTTCTGTAGCGTCAGGCAACGATACATATATTGTCTGGTTCGATGATGAGTCTCTCTTATCCTTCTATAATATCCAGGAACTTCGCTCTGTCTTTGACCTCGAAATCGTGGTAAAAACCTCAGATGGCGCAGTCTATCTCATCAAACATGAAGATTCTGATCGCTGCCTCCGAACCCCATCCCCATACCGGTGGCAAGTCAACCCATGTACTAGCCCTGGTTGATGGGCTGAGAGCCCTGGGACACGAAGTAAAGGTCGTTTCTGAAGCAGACCTTCATCTTCCGAGACGGCTGCTCATCCGTGGCTCTAGCTTCCTAGTCAAGCGGGCCCTGGGGCCCTGGGGAAAGGACAGGGCTACGCTGTGGCAGTATCAACTCAAGCGACACTTGCTGGCTGTTGCGATCTACCGCCTGTTGGAGAGGGAACGCTTCGATGTGGTGAGTTGTCAGGATGTGATGGCGCAGAACATTATCAGTAATTACCCTGGGACGGTGCGCACGATACTTACCGTGCACGGAGACCAGACCAACGAATTGGTGAGCGCCGGTGCTCTTCGCCGAGGGTCCAGGGCTGAAAGATGGTTCCTGATGGAGGAGAAGCAGGGCTACTGCTCAGCCGATCAGATCATCACTGTAGATAGTCGGCTACGAACCCACGTGCTAGCGGTAGCCAACGGGGCCGTTGACTACAAACGAGTGCAAATCCTGTACAACTTTGTGAACGTTGAGTGCTTTAGGCCTGCTCGTCCGGACGATGCCGCTGAGCGATATCGGTGGCGCCTTGGTGCAGATGATCTGGTCATTCTCTGCCCGCGCCGTCTCACTGCCAAGAATGGTGTCATCTATGCAGTCAGAGCCATGGTTCCTCTAAGTGAGCGACTGGGGCAGTACCGATCCTTAGTGCTGCTCTTGGCTGGTGATGGGCCTGAACGTCGGAACATTGAGGGCCTGATACGACAGTACCATCTGGAGAGTTCAATCCGTTTGCTGGGCAACGTGCCTCATGACGAGATGCCCTCCTTATACCGGACGGCAAACGTCACCCTTATCCCTTCGGTCAGTTCAGCGGGGGTCGTTGAGGCCACTTCCATCGCTGCTCTGGAGAGTATGGCTTCGGGAGTTCCCGTGATCGCCTCGGCTATCGGCGGACTGGCCGAAATTATCACTCACCGACGAACTGGTTTTTTAGTGCCTGAGAAGGCCCCGTTGGCCATTGCTGAAGCCATCCTGCTCCTTATCCACGACCAGAAACTTCGAGAGAGGATAGTGCTCAAGGCACGACAATTCGTAACGGAGCATCACTCGCATTTGGTGGCTGCTCATACTTTCCTGGGTCTATGCAGCAACGATCAGCGAGGGGGCCTCTGATGCGCGTTCTGCATCTGATTAGCAGCGCGGGCTACGGAGGGGCTGAGACGCAAATTCTTGAGCTCGGCCGTGGCCAGGTGCGAGCCGGACAGCAAGTTGGCCTGCTGGTGCTGCATCGGCCAAAACGGGGGAGGGCCATACATCCACTGGTGTCTCGCGCCCAGACGTGGGGCATCACCGTGACGCAACTCGAGGACCGGGTTCGCCTTCCCTTCTGGCTGATTCCACAGATCGCTCGCCAACTGCGAGAGGGTGAGTTTGATCTGCTTCACACTCACGGATACAAGGCGGACTTATTGGGAATTATCGCCGCTTACATGGCCAAGATTCCCATAGTAGCCACCATTCACGGTTACACCGACGCCTTTCTCACCGTCCGGGTGTATAGGCGCCTGGATCTGTTGATGTTGCGTCGCTTTCCGAAAGTCATGGCTGTGTCCAATTACCTCCGGCAGGAGTTAATCGCCAGCGGCCTGGCACCACATCGAGTGGTAACGGTGCACAATGCTATTGATCCCGATGTCTTTGTGTCTGCCGCTTGCGCTGATCGGAGGAAAGTCAGGGCCGAATTGGGTATTGGACCCAATGCGTCTGTGGTCCTAACCGTTGGCCGGCTGAATCCAGAGAAGGGTCATCGCTATCTGCTAGAAAGCACACAGCTAGCCTTCCGATACATCTCTAATATGCGTGTTCTCGTCGTGGGAGAAGGCCCATTACGGGAGAGACTGGAAACGATGGTCTGTTCCCTGCATCTGGACGCTGTCGTGTCTTTCTTGGACTGGCGTAACGATGTGGCGTCTCTTATGGCGGCCAGCGATCTGTTTGTTCTTCCCTCGACGCGGGAATCTTTCGGTCTGGTGATCCTGGAAGCTCTGGCTCTAGGCATTCCCGTGATCGCTACCCGTGTGGGCGGTGTGCCAGAGATCATTCGGACAGGCGAAAACGGGATTTTGGTTGAGCCTCGAGACGCGGAGGCTTTGGCTAGGGCTATGATTTGGGCTTTGACCAACCCCGCGCAGGCTGGTCGGTGTGCGCTTCGGGGCCAGGCCATGGTACGACAGCGTTTCTCCGTGGAGGCAATGGTCAAAGCTACGAACTGCGTCTATCATGAAGTGATGTCATCATCCTGATCCTGAGCAATGGCCAGAGCCACCTGCTGTGTAGCCCAGGGAATTATGGTATAGAAGGGTATGCCCACGAGGTTATTGATTACTCTGGCTTTTCCCCCCGACATAGGGGGAATGCAAAGCTTCGCCTACCAGCACTGTCTCCACGCTGGTGCGAATCATCTTGTGGTCCTGGCTCCTCGGACGAAGGGGTGGCAAGCATTTGATCGGAGACAGCCGGTGCGAATCTGCCGCTGGAACGCCGCGCTGCAAAACGTGCCCGGAATCAAGCGGGTATTGCAGTTTGTGTTTCCCCTTCTGCATGCGCTGAGGCTCCATCGGCAAAAGCGGTTCGACGTGATCGAGTGCTGGCAGCCATTGCCTTTCGGGTTGATCGGCCTGATTTTTAAGGCGTTGTATGGCGTTCCATTTATCGTGTGGTCTCATGGCAACGATCTCTCGCGTCCGCAACGTTACCCCTTCGCCAAGTTCTTCCTATCGCGAGTGCTGACTGGTGCCCAATCAGTGATTGCCAATAGCCTGAGCACCAAGGGGGAGTTGCTGGCCCTTGGGACTCCGCCTGACAAGATCCGGGTTTTGAATCCGCCTGTTGACCCCCAGCGCTTCAGACCCGATATAGACCCTTCAGCCATTGCGCAGAAACATGGTCTTGAAGGCAAACGGGTGATCTTGACGGTGGCCCGATTGGTGCGGGTCAAAGGCATTGACACGGTGATCCGAGCACTGTCCATGGTCCTGGAGGCGGTGCCTAACGCAGTCTACTTGGTTGTTGGCGATGGGCCACTCCGAGCGGAACTGGAGCATCTGGCAGAGGCGCTAGGGGTACACGATAAAGTCATATTCGCCGGCGCCGTTGATCATCTGTCCGATGATTTGCCCCGGTACTATGCGGCTTGCGACGTATTCGTTCTGGTCAGTCGCCCCCTTCCGCAGGGTAGAGAGATAGAACGCTTTGGCATGGCTTATCTCGAAGCGGGCGCCGGCGGGAAGCCGGTCATCGGTGGCAAGGGAGGAGGCACCAGCGAGGCTATTGAGGACGGGGTCACAGGGTTATTGATTGACCCTCTGGATGTAGATGAAATTGCTGACACCATCGTGAGGGTTCTGGAGGATGAGGAATTGGCAAGAAGGTTAGGCGAGAATGGCAGGAAGAGAGCAGCGAAACAGCCCGATTGGAATCTGCTGTTTGAAACTTGCTCGTATCTTATGAATTGAGTATAATTGGCCTCGTCAGACTGGGGCCACTAGAGGTCGCCAGCAGGCCGGATGATGCTCGTTGGCCCGGGTCTGCTCTTGATAGTCATGCCACTTATCAACGAGGAGGTTACGATGAAGAAAGAGAGAAGTGTAATAGGAAAGGGTAGTCTGCTGTTGCTCCTGCTAGCTCTGATCGCTGGTTGCAGTAGTAAGGCCATTTGCAAAGAAGGGCAAGTGTCGCCGGATACGGTCTTCATTCCTGCTGGGGAGTTTATCATGGGCAATAACTTAGGCTATGATTCCGAGAAACCCGAACGGAAGGTCTTCCTCGATGCGTTCTGTATTGACAAGTACGAGGTGAGCAACGCCCAGTACAAAGAGTGCGTGGATGCTGGGGCCTGCAATCCTCCGGCCCGCACATCGTCCCACGGTAGCACTTCCTACTACGATAATCCTAAGTATGACAACTACCCCGTTATCTGGGTCACTTGGGATGATGCTCAAACTTACTGCAAATGGAAGGGCAAGCGACTGCCGACCGAGGCGGAGTGGGAAAAGGCGGCGCGGGGCACTGATGGACGCATCTGGCCTTGGGGTAACAGCGAGCCAGATGGGAGCAAATTGAATCTGTGTGACGTGAACTGCGAATTCGACTGGAAAGAGCCAAACATTGACGACGGCTATGAAGACACCGCCCCTGTCGGGGCCTTCGAGGCTGACAAAAGTCCCTACGGTGTCTACGATATGGGGGGTAATGTCCGTGAGTGGGTGGCCGATTGGTATCTCCCTGACTATTACACAAACGCGCCCGACCGCAATCCTCCTGGTCCGAGTTCCGGTGAGGGCAGGGTATTGCGGGGCGGCTCGTGGCGCAGCAATACACCACTTACCCGTAGCACTTACCGCCTCTGGTACGACTCTGAAGTCAAGGACGAATACATCGGATTCCGTTGCGTCAGGTAGTTCGGCGCGATCTGACGATGCCTTCTGTGCGCATCACCCCTAAATCGGCCAGGAACATGAGTTGCTGGACTGTGGCCCCGTACTTCGGGCTATAGCCACGGCAGGGCTTGATCCAGTAATCTTCTGGGGATTGAGCAGCCAGGATCCTGGTGACTGGATCCGAGCTCATAGTCGCCTTTTTGGCAGCCTTCACCTCCGAGACATCCTACGGCTGCTCAAGGATTTCAGTCAGCCTGAAACGACGTACCCAAGGGTTGTCAGACTCTAGGAGCCATTCGCCGGGGTCAGTCTTCCTAAGATGCTGCCAATCATCTACAGGCTAGAGATGGACAGAAAAATCGCCAGCTTTCGGGCTTGCCAGCTTCTCGAAATCGCCGTAGCGGATTTTCATGGAATCTCCGTGGGTGCCCACCTTGAACACGATCTCAGAGGCCTCGGCGAGAGCCCTGTCCACGTAGACGGGCAGTTCGTACATATTTCCGAAGGGAGGCATGGCTCCGATCTCGCAATCGGGGAAGATATCCCCGAATTCTTCCTCCTTCGCCAGCCTGGCTTTCTTAATGCCTAGGAATGACTTCAGCTTCCCGAAATCCACGCGGTAACTGGCTGGCAGGACCAGCATGGCCATTTCATCATCGGCCCTGACTATGACCACCTTGGCCAACTGCTGGCCGGAAATGTGTTGCGCGGCAGCTACCTCCTGGGCGGTATAGACCTCGGGATGCCTCATACTCTGGAATCCCACTCCCTGTCCCTGCAGATACTCCGCGAGTCGTTCTTTGCATGCTATTTCCTTTCCCTCCTTGCCTACTCGATTTGAGAGGTGCAACCTTGGGACTAACAGAAGAATAGCCCCTGCCAAAACGCTGTGGTTTAGAGTATAGCCTGATTAGGTCAAAGCGTCAAGGGCACTGTCGCCTTCCACAATTGAGTAAATTGGTGTAGAATAAGCGCACCAGCGAATGGGGCCTTGGGGACTTTCGAATGGAAGCATTTTGACGGGAGACTGTTTTGCTGGTATAATCGGGTTAGCACTTGAGGCCCTAAAGCGGTGTCGTGAGCCCTTCGGCCGAGTTTACCCCGGGCAGGGGCGCGGGGCTCAGGACAGGCATATCGAAGGGTAGCCGGGGAGTGAGGTGAATTACATGGCTAAGCATCTCGTTTTGGTGGCTGGAAACATCGGCGCCGGTAAGACGAGCCTGACGGAGCGGCTCGCAGCCCGCCTCGGCTGGCAGGCTGCCTACGAATCTGTAGCTGATAACCCCTACCTGCCCGACTTCTACAAGGACATGCGAGCCTGGAGCTTTCACCTCCAGATCTTCTTCCTGGGCCACCGTGCTGTCCAACACCGAACTTTGGCAGCCGCCCCCACCTCCGCCATCATTGACCGCAGCATCTACGAGGACGGCTTTGTCTTCGCCCGTGCTCTGTACCAATTGGACAACATGACCGAGCGAGATTATCATGCCTATCGCCGCCTCTTCGAGTTGGTAGTGAATGGTTTGCCTGCGCCCGATCTGCTTCTATATCTGAAAGCTTCTGTGCCTACCCTAATGCACCGCATCCACAACCGCGGCCGAGATATCGAAGCCAGCATCACAGCCGATTACCTGGCCCTTCTCGACTCCTTCTACGAGGACTGGCTAGCTGACTTCGACCTGTGTCCCGTCCTCACCATCCCGGCCGATCGCCTGGACTTCGTCCGCCGGAGAGACCATCTGGAAGTCATTGTCGAGCGCATCGAGGATAAGCTGGCCGGCAAAGAAATGGTAGTCTTTCCGCTGAATTGTTGAACTCAAAGGAAGGGAGAGATAGAAATCATGGAACCACCCATCGCTTTTCGCTTAGGCCCTCTTGCTGTACACTGGTACGGCATCATCATCGTAGCGTCTGTCCTAGTCGCCGCTTACATAGCCAGTCTGGAGGCTAAGCGGCGTGGCCAAGATCCGGATCATGTGTGGAACGCTCTGCTCCTCTGCCTGGTGCTCGGCATCATCGGGGCTCGGCTGTATCACGTCTTCTCCAGCCCCCGGGGAGGGATGGCGGGTTGGGATTACTACCGGCAGAACCCCATCGCCATCCTACAGATTTGGCACGGCGGCTTGGCTATCTACGGGGCAGTGGCTGGTGGACTCCTAGGCGTGTATATCTACGCTCGCCTAAACGAACTGAGCTTCCTGCAGTGGGCGGACATCGGCACGCCGGGCCTCATCCTAGCCCAAGTCATCGGACGCTGGGGCAACTTTATCAACCAGGAGCTTTATGGCTATCCCACCAGCCTGCCCTGGGGCATCACCATCACCCCCCCTTATCGCATCCCTCCCTATAATGACTTGACCCTGTACCCGGCGAGCACCCGCTTCCACCCCACCTTTCTCTACGAGTCATTATGGAACTTGCTGGGCTTTCTCCTCTTGATGTACGTGGCCCGTCGTTACTCGGATCGTCTGTTAGACGGTGATGTACTCTGCCTATATGCTATCTGGTACCCAATGGGGCGCATCTTTGTTGAGGCTTTGCGCCCAGATGCCTGGTTAATTCGCGGTATCGCCGCTGCTCAGATCTTCGCTGCGATAGCCTTCGTTGTCTCAGTCGGTACGATTCTCTATCGGCATCGGCGAGCTGGCTTGGCAGCCGAGCTACCCCTGGCGGAGGAAGAGCCCTCGGAAGGGGATTGACACTCGTCTTTCGCCTCCCCTAGCCAGAGGCATAGGGTAGTGATGACTGCTTAGGCCCCATATAGAGGTCCGTGACTATGCCCCAAGAGAAAATCCTGGTTGTTGATAGTGATCCCGATGTCCTTGAGCTTTGCCTACGAAGCTTGAGCATGGAGGGTTACATGGTTGGGGGAGCAACCAGCGGGCACCAGGCAATCGAGATAGCCAGGAAAGAGCAACTCGACCTCCTCTTGGTGGACATCATGATGCCCGAGCTGAGCGGACTGGAGATTTACCGGGCCATCAAAGAGTCCACTCCGGAGATAATCGGGGTGATCACTACAGGTTCCAAGAGTACGGAGGATATCATCAAGGCCCTCCAGTTGGGCTTTGATGATTTCGTTGTGAAACCCTTCACCCCGGATTGGTTGAGCTCAACCGTGGTCAAGGCTTTGGATAAGAGACGATTGGAGAGGGAGAACGTCCGCCTGAGGACGCTGATGCCCCTATTCGAGTTAATCAAGGCCTTTCTGACAACCTTGAACCTGAGCAATCTGTTGGATCAGATAGTGCAGACGGGCTTGCAAGAGACCAAAGCCGATAGAGCTTCCCTGATGTTACTGGAGGGGGAGGAGTTGGTCGTCAAAGCCTCCGTTGGTCTTCCCTTAGAAATCGCTGCTGCGGCGAGGGAGAGGGTCGGCGAGGGGATTGCTGGCTGGGTCGCGGATAAAGGGGAAGCACTGCTGTTAGCTGATGGGGCGTCGCTTAACCCTCAGATCAGGGAAGCGATGATCAGAGAAGAAATCACCTCTGCCCTTTGCGTACCGCTCTTAGTTAAGGACAAAGTCGTTGGAGTGCTCAATCTCAGCAAGCTGGAAGAAGGCCCTGCCTTTACCCAGGGCGATCTGGAGTTTATCTCCATCCTTGGGGGTGAGGCTGCCATCGCCATCGAGAACGCGCGGCTGTATGAGGCGGCTCAACGAGAACTCACCGAGCGCAGGCGGGTGGAGGAAGAATTAACCCGTGTCGCTACCGAACTCCAGCAGCTCATTGATACCGCCAACGCGCCGATCTTCGGTGTCAACGCGAACGGAATGGTCAACGAGTGGAATCAGAAAGCAGTCAAGATCACCGGTTACAGCAGGGACGAAGTGTTTGGACGCAACCTGGTGGAGGATTTCATCGCCGAAGATTACAAGGTCTTGGTGAAAGAAGTGCTGGATAACGCACTGGCAGGCAAGGAGACCTCGAACTTTGAGTTTCCGCTCTACACAAATGACGGCAAGCGGGTGGAGTTGCTGTTGAACGCCACCCCGCGTCGCGATGCTTCCGGCAACATTGTCGGCGTGGTCGGTGTCGGGCAGGACATCACCCACCTGAAGGAGGTAGACCGTCTCAAGTCTAATATCGTGGCCAACGTCTCCCATGAATTGCGCGCCCCTTTGGCCTCCATCAAAGCATATACTGAGCTCCTCCTGGACGAGTTGGAGGGCGAGGACCGGGCCCTGCGTCACCGCTTCCTGACGGTCATTGACCGCGAGACAGACCGGCTCACTGGGTTGATCTGCGACGTCCTTGATCTCTCGCGGCTGGAAGCAGGGCAGTTTGCTATGAAAATGGAGCCCTTACACATAGGTGAGATAATCGGCGATATCCTCGATCTATTCGACATCCAGGCCCAGGACAGGAAGATCTCCATTCACGCCGATGTCCAGCCTGATTTACCCCCGATCCTGGTCGACAGGGAATTGATGACAATGATGATCAAGAACCTGGTGGGCAACGCCATCAAGTTCAGTAGTGAGGGAGGGCAAGTGGATGTGGTGGCGCGGGAAGAGGACGCCAAGCTCATCCTCAGCGTAATTGACCGGGGACTGGGCATTCCGCCCGACGACTTACCTCATATTTTCGAAAAATTCTATCGGGTGTGGTCAACGACAGAATCGGGCATCGAGGGCGTGGGCCTGGGCCTCGTGCTAGCCAAAGAAGCTTCTGAAGCCCATGGAGGCAAGATCGAAGTGGAGAGCGAACTGGGCGTGGGCAGCCGCTTCATCGTGACCTTGCCGATAGCCGGTCAGGGAGCAGATATTTCGACAGGCTCAGTACAGGTTAGGGAGCACACCGGTGAGTGGTAGCAAAGGCAAGTTGTTGATCATAGACGATGACGATAAGTTGGTGGAGGCCGTTGAGCTGTATTTGAATAAAGCCGGCTACCAGACTATTGCCGCTGCCGACGGGGTTCAAGGAATGCAGCAAGTGTACAGCCAACGACCAGACCTGATCGTCTTAGACGTAATGCTGCCCAAGATGGATGGCTGGGAGACCTGCCAGCACATTCGAGAGATTTCCAATGTGCCCATCATCATGCTCACCGCCAGGGGGCAAGAGATTGACAAAGTGATGGGGCTGAAGCTGGGTGCGGACGATTATGTGGCCAAACCCTTCAGCCTTAAGGAACTGGAGGCTCGGGTGGAGGCTGTCCTGCGCCGGACCAGGTTACCCGCCCCTGCCAAGGGGCGCATTCTTTACGCCGATGACGAACTGGTGATAGATTCGGAGAGACTAGAGGTCAGCAGGAGAGGAGAGCGGGTGCAGTTGACGGCCACTGAGCAACGGCTGCTCTTTTACCTGGCTGAGAATGCTGGCCGGGTGCTAACGAATGAGCAGATATTGGAAGCTGTCTGGGGGTCGGAATACGTGAATGAGGTAGACTACGTGAAGCTGTACATCTGGCGGCTTCGGCAGAAGATAGAAGAAGATCCCCGCCAACCCAAATACATCCTCACCGAGCGGGGGATCGGCTACCGTTTTGCGAAAGCGCAGTAAGATTGGTAGATTGGCAGGTTGGTAAATTGGTAAATTGGTCAGGGGGACCAATTTACCAGTTTCCCGATCTACCAACTCTTCTGAGCCTCTAATTGAGCGATCAGATCGTCCAAATCGGGCCTCTTTTCCTCTGGTGCTAGGTCTCTAGCTATCGTTGCTTCCTCAAGGGCCTCGTCAAGGCGGCCCAACTGCAGGTAGACTGAGGCCAAGCCTTTGTGGCCCTCATAACTATCAGGAGCCATCTCGTCAGCTTTCTTGTAGGCTTCCACAGCTTGGCTTAACTTGCCTATGGCAGTATACGTTGCTCCCAGATAGAGATGAGCCCGGACTATGCCGTCCTTGAGAAGTCGTCCGTGATTCACGGGGCTCAGCGTCACTGCTTGCTGGTAGTGTGCAAGAGCCGCCTCTAATTTCTCAGCCCGCTCCCCAGGATCGGACTCCAGGCCACCCCAGTTCCAGTAGACGTGTCCCAACTTGGCTGCGATGTCAGGATCGAGGGGGCTCATCTGTCGGGCATGTTCCAGTGCCTTAAGGCTTTCCTCAAACAAGGCGGCCCTTTCACTGGCATCCGAAGCGGTGATTGCTTTCAGCCCATAGGCCCAACCCAAAGAAGCGTAATACTGATCCCAGCGAGGGGCCAACTGGATAGCATGGCGATACAGGGCGATGGCCTTATCTATCTCCCCTGTTTCTTCCGAGGATAGGGCGAACTTGTAGTAGATATCCGCCTGTGCGGCCTTCAGATTGGTGTTGAAGATCACAAGGAGGGCCAAAAAGCTCAAAATACAAACTCCAAAGTTCAGAGTCCAAAATCTAAAGTTGGAAGTTGGAACTTTGAGCTTTGAGCTTTGAACGCTGCCCATCATCAGGGCAACTGCAACAGCCAAGATAACTGAGAAGATGTAGATGTAAAAGACAACTGTAGCCCTTTCAACGCCAACGCCTGGCAGCACTATGAAAGAGTGAGTGGCTATGAAAGGAAGAAAGCAAAACAAGCTACCCAGGACGTAGGTCGAGAAATCGGAAATCGCAAATCGGAAATCGGAAATCAAAATTGGTATCCCACCGAGCAGCCAAATCGCAAATAGGAGGCCAAGGATAACGGGGCCATTGGCTCTCAGATCGAACTGATGAGTGATCAAATCGAAGCCAGTAGTCGCCATGATCAGACCCACCAGGAGAGAATACGAAAGAGCCGAGCTACTCAGTGTAGTCGAAATGCCAGCCAATGGGCGTTCAACCTTTCGCCTCCGTCCTCTCCGCCGACGTGAACTATCGGGAGGCAAGGTCTTTAGTGCGGCTTCAGGTATGGGCTCCTCGTACCAATGACAGCCGATGATAGCCAGCAATGCGGCGTAGATCCAGAAGTAAGTGCGGGTAGCAGTGATGGCTATGCCGGACTGGATTTCGACGAAGTGGGCTACAAGGGCTGAGAGCAAGGCGATCAACAGAATCTGGACTTTGGAAGTTGGAAGTTGGAAGTTGGAAATTGGACTTTGGACTTTGGACTTTGGACTTTGATGGAAGAGGGATGTCATCAGGTATATGGCCAAAGCCAGCAACATGCCAGCAGGTATCCCCACGCCGGCCCATCTAAACGTCCCCTCCACGAGCCAAGGTAACAGCACACCTAAGGACACTCCCACTAGCCATGTAACGATGAAGAAATTGCGCTGCCGAGAATTTGCTATCAGTCCAAGCCACTTAAGGCCGTAATAGAAGATGCTACTGAAGAGGATGAGATAAGCAGCAAGTCCGATGAGACCACCTGTTACCAAAGCATCGAGGGTCTCGTTGTGACAACGATCGGCTGTATGGTTGTAGCCCATCCTAGCTGCCCACTCAGGAATTATATAAGTATAGAAGATGAGGCCCATGGATTCTGGCCCATAGCCAATGATGGCCCGGATCTTGTCAACCGTGATCATGTTGACTGTCCCTTGCCAGATCAAGCTTCTATCGTACATGATGTCCTCAGAAATCCTGGCCAGTCGCCCGACATAGGGCATCCCTTTAGGAAGCGTTAGGGGGCTGTTGGGTAGGTTCAAGATGACCAAGATAGCGAGCAAAGCGATGGATATGCCGACAACCGCTATCGCTAATCCCCTCCGCCTTCTTAAGACAGCCCACAGTAGGAGGAAAAACAAGGCTCCGGCCAAAAAGCCCATCTCAGGCCCCCGACTCTCGGTGAACACCAAACAGATCAACTGAAGGATCAAAAGGAGGAGATAACATCCGAACAGGGCCAGGGAAGCCCCGACCTTCTTTTCCCTGATACGAACGAGGGGCAAAGAGCGAATGAGCTGCCATACGGTCAAGGGCACAACCATGATTAGATAGGCACCAATCAAAATGGCGTTGCCCAGGGTGGATTCGACACGCTGGGCGCTTCCCCTGATCCAAACTAAGGGATCTACCCTATAATGTTGCATGATCCCGTAAAGTGATATAGGCAAACTGGTGAGCAGGATGACTCTGATCAAGCGCTCCAACTGCTGGCGGGTGCGCAGGGTCGCTAGCATCAATAAGAAGATGGCTATATAAGAGAGGACAACGTAGAGGCCTTGCCGTCGGTGATAGGAGCCCCAAAAGCTGATTCGCGGGGCTATGGAGGTAATGGTGGTTAGGATGTAGACCCCTGCTAGGATGAGCGTAGGTATGACCAGAGGGGATCTCAGCACCAGCTTCCAACGTCCAACTTCCAATTCCCAATTTCCAGCTTCCAAAATCTTGATCAGCCAAGCCGCCAGCATCACCACAGATATGGAGTGAAGCAAAACAACTTTGCTGCCGTCGAAGACGCGGTTACTGTACCAATTGAAGAAAAGAGGTGCGACGATGGCCGCCGTTAGCCAACCAGCTTCGATGATCTTGTCACAGAACAGACTCAACTTCGTTTGCACTAGGGCAACCTTTCACTTAGAAGATCTCGCCCGGACGTGATGAAGTTCAAGAATTTATTCTGGTAACCGTGGGGTGGCTTTTATTGCTACACTACAGCTTGGAAAGCTGTAGATTGGGCCAGTTCATATCGTCAAAAAGGCTGCCCGCTGCCTAAACTACATCATTCATGATGTAGTGTCGCTTTACCAGACCACCGTCCCATTACCCGATTATTTCCTGAAAGTCCATAATGTCCAGGCTGAGAGAACAAAGCCCTGTAGGCTAAAACCCAGCCCCGAAGCATGCCCTGAGGTCCCTCCTGAGCTTGACGAAGGGCCCGCCGAGGGGGGGCTTTGCCCTTTCAGCATGGGGGTTCAGCCCCATGCCACCCTTGGCTCTACCTACCCTTAAAGGAGATCATTGCTCCTATGGTCTTGGCCAGGATGAGCAGGTCCAGGTAAATGGATTGGTGTTTGATGTAGTAGAGGTCGTATTGAACCTTTTCCAGGGCGTCCTCAATGGAATCGGCGTAGCCATATCTGACTAAGCCCCATCCTGCCATCCCTGGCTTCACAGAGTGACGGACCTTGTAGAAAGGGATTCGCTCCTCTAGTTCGGCCACGAACTCGGGTCTCTCCGGTCGAGGCCCGACTATGCTCATCTCACTTCGTAATACATTGATAAACTGAGGCAATTCGTCAATCATGGTGCGGCGCAGGAAGCGGCCCACTCGCGTGACCCGAGGATCATTCTTCTCAGCCCAGACCGCTCCGCCTTCTTCGGCCCCCACGACCATGGAGCGGAACTTGAATAGGCGAAAGATCCGGCCGCCCTTGCCTACCCGCTCCTGGGTATAGAATATGGGGCCTGGAGAATCGATGTAGATGGCCAAAGCCATGATGGGAAAAAGGGGGGCGAGGATGATGAGTCCAATGCCGGAGATGAGGATGTCCATCGTCCTTTTGAAGAAGGGCCAGAAACCGCCGATGGCGGCATGATCCAGCGGCAGAACGATGGACCAATCATCACCAACGTGCTCCACCGGCACCCGACCGGTTATCTGCTCATAGAGGAGGGGCATGAGAGTGATCTGTATCCCCTGTTCCTGACAATCCATGATTGCTCGGATGAGCTCGCCGTGTAGGGTGTGGGTGACAGCAAGGACAATCTCAGAGACGTCTTTCTCTCTTACGAGCGAAAACAAATCCCGCCGACTCCCGATGACCAGTACTCCTTCGATGACCTGCCCTCGCTTCGATGGGTCGTCGTCAATGTAGCCAACCAGTTGGTAGTCTGGACCCAGGTTCTCTCTGATAGTTTGGACGATAGTTTGGCCTGCTGAGCCAGCCCCTACGATAATGACTCGGCGCTGGAAGGGACGGCGGCTAAAGAGGAGGGCGTAGCCTGAGCGCCAGAGTCCTAGAAAGATAAAAGATAGAACTGCGTAGAAGAGGATGAATAGTCGAGGCAGGGAGTTGCGAGGGGAAAAGAAGTAGATCAGGAAATAGACCAAGAGCATAAAGGCCGTGATCTTGAGGAGGGTTAAGGCACTAGACAGAAAATGGGCAGCAATCTTCAGTTCATAGAAATCATTCACGGAGGCTAATAGTAGCCAGAGGGCAGTCAGGAAGAGGAACCAGTGGGCTTGAGAGAGAACAAAGACTTGGGACGGGGTGCGCCAAGGGTCTCTCCGCGTCCACAGCCAAAGGGCAAATAAAGTGGCCGCATTGACCAGCAAGAGGTCCATGAAAACCAACAGGGTTTTTCTTTCGGATATTCGCAGAGGCAATTTGGGTAAGGGCATTCTTGGATTACCTGATGAGCCGACCAATGGCTCACCATCAGCTATACCCTTCTTATCATCAACGGCGTTCGTCTGTCAGCTCACTCCCCTTTAGTTTTGGTACCCAATGGTGGGCCAGGCCGGCTATTACTCCTGCTCCGACCGAAGTGGTAGCCACCAGGAGGAACAAGGGGGTGAGCAAACCGACTCGCAAATCCCTGCAGAGGACCCACCACCAAAACGGCAAGGAGGTGAACAAGAACAATAGGGCGAGACCTCCGGCCAACCACATGAATCCTTTCCCAAAGATGCTTCCGATGGCAGAAGCTACCAGGAGGAAAAGCAGGCCGATTTGGATCTTCTGAGTTTGGGGGGTACGCGAGTCGGCCACAGCCTTGTGGGGATGCCTCTGGTAGACCCTCATCCTCCAATAGCCATAATGAACTTTTCTCCGGGTATATTCCCAGATGGGCTCTGGATGTGAGTGGTAGACGATGGCCTCCGTAGCGAAAACCATCTTGTGACCTTGGCTTGCCAACCGGAAGGACAGCTCTGTGTCCTCTGCGCCCAGGAGATCCTCGCAAAATCCTCCACTCTCCGCGAAGACGTGCCTTCTGTAACCTGCTGTTCCTGTATTGATGAAATCTGTCTGGGCATGCTTGGCGATGTTCCTGTAACGGTAGTCATATTCCAGTTGGATGAATCGTGGAACGAGGCTGGTCTGACGAGTACGAACCACCCCGCAAACCCCTACAACCTCTTGATCGGCGAAGGGTTCGATCATGGCCTCGATCCAATTGGATTCTGGGACACAATCGGCATCGGTGAAAAGAAGGATTTCGCCTTGAGCTTGCTTAGCGCCTAAGTTTCTAGCTGCCGCTGCGCCCCTCTGGGGTTGAGATAGGAAAGTCACACCACAACGATCAGCTATGGTCTCGACTGGGGCATCCCCAGGGCCGTCATTCACCACGATGATCTCGTATCTCTCTTGGGGCATGGTCTGCCGTTCTAAGGCGTCCAGGCAGGCACCGAGGCCCTGCGAGGCGTTATGAACCGGAATGACCACGGAAATCAAAGGCTGTGGCTGGTTCATGACTCGCTCCTCAAGGCCCCCCCGCTTCCCCCCCAAAGTTGGGGGGGACTGAGGGGGGGGCGGTGAACGCTTTCTAACCAGAGAAACAAAGCACCCAGGAGCGAAGGAGGTCCGAACACCACGAAGTATAACAGCACAGCATAGCCCAGAGCAGCCCCCTTCTCCAGCCCAAAGACGCCCAGGGCGAGAGTGCACAGGTAGTGGAAGATGCCCAGCTTGCCGGGGACCGAGGGTACAGCTATCCCTACTTCCAACACCACCACTAAGAACAGGGCAGCGGCAAAGGACAGGGGCAGGCCCAAGGCCAGGAAGACCGTGTAGTTTACCAGTATGCTGAGGGTCCAGATGAGAAGGGACCACCCTTGCAACTTAAGTCCCACCCAGGGAGAGCGCAGCACATCCAAGCTGCCCAGAGCCAGGCCCGTTGACCGATGAATCCTCGCTCGCCAGCCTTCTGGCAGGAAGCCCGAAACCGATTCCACCAGGGTGAGCAGCCGATCTTTGCCGTAGGGACAGAGTCAGAGCGACGCCGAGAAAAGCGGTGGCGAAGACAGCCAGGCTTAGCCGGGAATCCCGGAACCAGGGAGGCAGGGAGACGAAAATGGGAACGAGTAGCACCAGCAGGAGGAGCATCAGGATATCCAGCCACTTCTCTACGGCGATGGTGCCCAGAGTGCGGGCCCGGCTCTGGCTCTCGGTCTTG
Organism: Anaerolineae bacterium; assembly: GCA_049589355.1. Taxonomy (GTDB): domain Bacteria; phylum Chloroflexota; class Anaerolineae; order VGOG01; family VGOG01; genus JBAWAP01. The sequence goes on along the minus strand of JBAWAP010000394.1, from coordinate 6,877 downwards.
CCCATAAAGTAGATGCGGGCTACCTCGCCCAGACGGGCCGGGACGACGATGTTGAGCATTTGGCTGATGAGGAGCACCTCGGCCAGCCTGAAGCAACTGAGCCCCTTCTGATCCGGGTGATAGAGCAGCCTCCAGCGGGCGGCCCGGGTCAGGGGGCTTGCGAGCACCAGCGCGAGGGCCAGGGCCACGAACCGATAGTCGGCGCGGGAGAAAGTGGTAACCACCTGGGAAAGAGGGACATCCCGGAAGGCCAGCCATAGGAAGACCACGCTGAGCCCGGTGCCCAGGGCCACCTGGAGACCTCGGATGTTTGCCTGCTGCCATAGGTCATTGGCGCGTTCCCACAATGACAGGGCTCCCTTGTCAGGGACGGTAGGCATGGCGATGATGGCTTCGTCAACCTCATCCTTTCTGACGATGTCCGGGTTGTCATTTCGAGTGCCAAGCACAGGCATATTTATGGATGCGCATTCCTATTTCTTCAGACTTCCCCTCTTGCTCGATCTTAGCGGCGGTGATGTCGGGGGACAACATCGGAGTGCGGGATTGAATCATACCGTGCCCCTTACATGTCCAAAGAATTGCGGATGGCTTGTTCAATCAACCGCAGGAACCGATCTGACAGGGTACCGATCCTGGTGACCAGCCGCTGTTTGTCCATAGCCCGAATCTGCTCAGTGAGCACCTTGGAGTCCTGGCCTAGGCCACCCTCACCTTGGGGAATCAGCACGTGGCTGGGTGAGAGATGTGCAATATTTGTCGTCAGCGGCACCACAATCACCAGCCGGCTACGCCGGTTGATCACATCGTTGGATACCACAACGACCGGCCTTGTCTTTTTGATCTCGACGCCAACTGTGGGATCAAGGCTTCGCCCTGAGGCTCAGCCCGAAGGGTTGGCCCAGAAGACGTCGCCGCGTCGAACGGACTGGCTCATGGGATCGTCTCGTCTGTTACCTCGGCATCGGCAAAGGCAAACTCGGCCAATAGTTCCAGCTCTTCCGCTTCATCCTCTGGTGTGCGGGCTGCGTAGTAGGCTTCGTAAGCCTGCTGGCGCTGGGCCTTCTCCAACTCCTGGATGTAGTTTTCGAGCAAAAAAGCGATTAGCTCCCGGGCTTCGCCCAGGGCCTGAACGCGGGCACGTTCGAGCAACGGGCCTGGCACTTCAATTTGAATGGTCTGCGCGGTCATACCGGACTCCTTTCCCCCTTTCACTGTCCTACTTCCCTCCCTCAGTTTGGATTTTGGATACTTCGACTGGGCTCAGTACAAGCTTTGCTCTTTGGACTTATCTCTCCCGCTCTCCTGCCCCTCTGCTCCCTTCGGATCACTCGCGTTGGCATGCCCACCGCTATCGCATAGAGTGGTATGTCCTTTTGCGGGGATCGATAACTACCCGGCTGACGATGTCTGCCAGCTTCATGTCTTAATCTCCACGAGCATTTTAAGCATAGCACAACGTCCTGAATATGTCCAGACGCTATTCCCCTTGTTCTCCCACGCTACGAACCCGAAACAGGCTGCAGGACGTGGGTCACTTCCTCAAGCACATCCAGCGTCTTCTGAATCACGGACGGCAGTTTTGCAGCCTCGATACCCTGCAACTCGTCTCTGAGGATGTGGATAGAGTGCTGGATGCGGGCGAGTTCATAAGCCTGAATCTCCCGTTGAAGTTGCTCTACCATACCGTGAACTCCCGCCTGCTCCATTTCTTTGACACGTCTGCTCAGAACGAGTCTGCAACTTGAGAAGGTGGCGTTGACAAATTCTAAGCTCGTCAGGGGAGCATTACGCATTTCTTACGGTGCCGAGGGAGCGAGCGCCGATTGAGTAGCGACTTGTGATCTACGTACCAGATGTCCAGCTCGATGCACTCCGCTCACCGTGGCGGGATCAGAGCAGCCCGGTAGCCGAATTCGGCCCAGGCTGCCAATAGACCGTTCCATGACACGGCCCGGGGCCCATCGGGCAGGGCCGGATCGTGCACCCAGAATTGCTCTCTTTCCTCGACACCAACTACCACCACGGCATGGGCCACATCCTCCTGCCAGTAGTCCAGAAACCCGGTGCGCACGAACAAGACCGGCTGTTCGGCGTCAAGCACGGTCACCAGTTGGGCAACCGACCATTCGCCGTAGGTCACCTGTAACCCTTCTGCGATCAGCCGCCGGACGGCAAAGCTCGGCGTGCCAAACTCTCGTGCACCGAGCACCTGGCTGACCTCGGCCTCGGAGCGCTCCAGGCCCAGGTGGGTCAATACCATACGCACGCAGGCCGACAAACAATATCCTTCAGCCGATTGTTGAAAATGAGAGATGGAGACGACGGGGTTCATGGAGTTGGGTGAAGAGTCTGCTGCGCCAGCCTTTCGGCTTCGTGGGCTATCTGGGTCAACAAGGCATCGTCGTAGTGCACCTCGCCATAACGGGCGTCTACCTCTACCTCGCCGACACACCCTACCCGCCCATGTGTGGGGAATGTCAGGTCTACAGGCACGTGCCACACCCCACTCCCGTCAGGGGCTTCCGTCAGCCTGGGTTCGCTGGCCAGGAGCAGGTTACTTACCCGTTCCAGCATCAGCACATTCACCTTTTGCCGCGCCACAAAGGCCGAGATATGAATCTGAGAGATGAACGCCGTGGCACGCATCCGTTCTTCCAACCAGGTGAGGAAATCGTTGGCCACTTCTGGTCCCCACGCTTGAACAACTGTCTCAGGCAATCCAGTCGCTTGCATCGCTATGTCTCCTCATGCCTTTCTTTTCCAATCTGTGGACATTATACTTTATCCTAGCTCCAAAAGCAAAAGTGGGCGCTCTTGCTCCCCCTCTCCCCCTCCGCCATCTGCCATCAGCCATTTGCTACTCACTCCAAGTCGTGGACGACACCCTTCATGCCACAAAGCCCCTCACGGCGGAAGAGCATGAGAAAGGCTTTGAGCAGGATGTATAAGTCTAGGTGGAGCGACCGTCGAGGTTACCATGGCAGACTTTGCCATAGCTGCTGCCACAGGCCATTGGCACGTTCCCAAAAAGACCGGGCTTCCGTCTCCGACTGACGCCCTTCACTTGGACCCTCTATTCCCTTTTGTCCCTCCTGGCCCGTTTGGCCCATTTGGCTCCTCAAATTGCACCCCCTGGCCCGTCTGTCCCATTTGGTCCCTCTTGGGGTTTGGACTCGAAACGCATCATACAGACAAAGCCCAGGATTACGCCACCAGCCAGGGCAACGGCCAAGCCCAAGTAAGGCCAGTTACCAACGAAGGCAATGGCTAGTAGAGAGAAGAGGGCCCAGCAGCCGAAGGCCAACAGAAAGCTACCTAACCGACTTAGTCGCCGACCGCTGCCGGCTTCGCGACCGACACTTACGGATTCCAGGCCACTGTCTCTTTCTCCTTCCTCTCCTGTCCTAGATAATTGTCTCGCTATCGGATCCCGGTGTACATACAACGCAGCTATTAACCCCATAAACACCCACATCACTACCCCGGGCTTGGTACCCAGCAGGAAAGCGTCAGTTAGTCCGAAGACCTGATGGGCCAGCATCCCGCAGGCCAGACCCACAATCAATGCCCGCAACCAGCGATCATTCAGGGTGCGATAAGCCCGCTAGGCAGTGACGGCGAAGGTGGTGAGAAGGGCTACGTATCCCACCAGGCCGGGGATGCCAAGGTCTACTGCCACCTGGAGCAATTCGTTGTGGGCGTGAGTGAATGGAGTGTATAGTCTTATGATGGAGGAAGGATACATGATGTTGACTGCGGTTTCAAAGGTGCCCATGCCGACTCCGGTGTAGGGGAAGTCCCGAATCATGGACATGGCCTGCTGCCATATTTCTATACGCCACTGCACGGCATCTGGATTCACACGCAGTACGAACTGGATCACTTGCGCCCCCTTGCCACTCTTGATCAATGCAAGGAGGGCCAAAGCTAGGGTTGGAATGGCCCATAGGGCGCGCCGATCGTACCATGCGGCTAAGGCCAGCAGGCCAACACTAATGCCGACGAACGAGCCTCTGGATTGAGTGAGGGCCAATGTAAATGTGGTCACTAGAAGAGACAGGACCAAAATAGGCCGATTCCATGCCCACCAGATTTGGAGCAGGCGATTATCACTTGTCTCCTGAATCCTCGTCGTTGAGCGGCCGTTCCATAACAGGCTGAGCAGCACCGGTATCAGAAAGACTAAGGTTCCACCTACGCCGGTAGATGAAAACCCTCCTACAATGGACCGAGGGATCCCCCGGATCAATTTGGGCAAGTGATCATACAACGCGGGCCAGGAAAAGAGCTTGCTGGGAAACCAATCCGTGCCCACCAGCCCCAGCATGACCACAGCGGCACTGACGAGAACCAGAGCAACAGCGGCGAATTGTACCCCACGAATGGTACGGGTCGCGTTGACTACTGCATAGAAGACGGCAACTCCTAGAATGAGGCCATAAGACTTGGGCTGGCTGAGCGAACGATCTACAGATACGTATAGGCTAAGGGGCACCATGGTTAGAATGGCTAAGACAGGTATATCCATAGGGGTCGTTGTCGTCAACCTGCCGGTCGCCCACCAGTGTGCCATCCACAACAGGCCTATGGCAACCAAACCGAGTAAAGGGATCCGGTCGGAGAAGGTGAATATGGCGTAGATAATTACCAGTAGGGGAATCTCGATCCCCATAGTGATACCTGCTATCCGGTGGTGCAAAATCCACGCCACGCGAAGGAAGTCATGACTTACGGTTGTAACTGTTTTCCGTACATTCTGATCCATCACCGGTTGGGTAGTGACATTCACCGATCACTTGATAAGCTGGCCGATATGGCTCACCATTGGCTATTCTTGTACCGCCAGCCGATACACCTCCTCCAGCATCGCTACCGAGCGTTCCCAGGTATATTTCTCCTCTATCAGACGGTGGGCGTTGCGGGCCAAATGGCGCCGCAGGGCCTGATCTCTGAACATCCGCACCACCTGTTCAGCCAGTGCCTCGGCATCCTCCGCAACCAGCAGATGCTTACCATCCTCAGCCTCGATACCCCCTAGAGCACTAGGTGTAGCGACCACCGGCGTGCCACAGGCCATTGCCTCCAACACCTTATTCTGTATACCCGACCCAGTCTGCAGCGGGGCCACGGCTACAGTGGCGCGGGTCAGATAATCCTGGATGCGGGGGACATAGCCGGTGACTGTGATACCCGGCAGCTGGGCCAACCGCCGCACCCGGCGGGGTGGGTCAGCGCCGACGATGAGAAAGCGGGTGCCGGGTTCTTGCCGCAGGACTAGTGGGAAAACCTGGGTGGCGAAATAGATGGCAGCATCGGCGTTGGGAAAGTAACCAATACGTCCGGTAAATACAATGACGTTATTCTCTCGCTCATCTTCGTTGTAAGGAAAATCTTTAATATCAACCCCGTTGGGAATGACGTGCATGCTTTCAGAGGCACCGATAGTCTCTTTATCCAAAGGTGAAGAGACGGCTTGCCGGTCAAAAGAGACCACCAGTTCTCGCTCATAGCGAGCCATCCGTCGGGCTTCCAGGTGGAAAAACCATTTCACAAGCCCTCGCTCCAGCATAGCCCGGCGACGCATATTCAGGGAGAGGGCATCAATGAAATCTAACACTTTTGGCACACCGTCCAATCCATCGGCAACAGGGGCTACCCGGGCCAATTGAACATGAACTAAGCTGAAGGCTTCTGTCTGCGATAGAGTCTGTACCTGTTTTCGGATGGCTTGCGGACAGAAGTAAAGGGTTTGCAAGGGCAAAGCACAAAAAGGGAACCGGACGGTGTTGACAACAGACTGCCATTGACGGACATGTACAGGTACCCAGCGCTTGCACAATTGGGTCACCGCCTGTTGTGCTTGGCTATCAACAGACCCGGTCACTGGAGTCACTAGGGTTATGCTGTGTCGCTTGCTCATGAGCCGCAGGAAATGATAGCCCCGGACCCGATCGCCTTGAATGGGGGGGTATGGGAAACGGGATGCAACGAATAGTATTCTCATTTTGTCAATTTCATCACCACAACCCAGGCATACTTACCAAGTCCAGGCCAGCGGGCCAGTAGGATGTTATCCAATTGTACCAGGCTGTTCAGTATCTCCTGAAACAATCTCCTGCTCCGGAATGGAAGAAACGCAAAAGCACCCAACGCGGTCAAATAGAACTCACGGTGAGTCAACTGGGTGAACGGCTCTGCAAAGGAGAACAAGTACTCAAATAGCAAAGGTTCCTCTGTTGGAGTTCGACGCCACGGGGTGAGCCGCCGAAACAAGTTGATCGCTGGGTTATGGTTCAAAGGTTCCAGAAAGACCCCATAGCCTCTTCCTCCCTTCAATACGTGATAAATCTCATCCCGCGCCACCGTCAACTCTAAATGATGTAAAATCGTGTGCCCAAAAACCACATCAAACATTTACTCGGCAAATACAGAATGTAACCCTTCAGCAGCAACCTGGTGTGTGATGATACGCTTCGCCAGACCTGCCTTTTCAGCTCTGTCAGAAGTAACTCGCACCATCTCACCCGAAATATCAACGGCGTGGACAATAGCACCCAACTTTGCGAAGTGAAGGGCATGGTTCCCTTTTCCACAACCGAGGTCAAGCAACACTTTGTCCTTCAAATCGCCCAGTAACGCATAAGCGTAACTATCTGCAGCATCAAGCGCCCCATAGGCATAGAAGTCCATGCGCTCAAGTCCCGCTATGCTGTCATGAAAGCTGGCTTCGATAACGTGTCGCGATGTATTCATCGATCGTTCTCACCCTCTCTCAACCACTCGTGTGTAGATCGCCTCGAACCTACTTGCGAACAATTCGGGAGAAGACTCTACTCTCAATTTGTGTCCTGCCGCTTGGGTGAGTATCTCAGCC
>JBAWAP010000393.1:0-9254 GCA_049589355.1 Anaerolineae bacterium | reverse complement strand
TCGGCAGAGCTTCCACCGCTGTACGTATCTTCTTCTGTTCTGCGACTAGCTCTCTTGTTACCTCTTCACCGCGGAGTGAGCTCCGAATCCCGCCCACATCAGCCCAAAACGACAAAGCCGCACTAATTGCAAGAAATGCCAGATAAGCTCCAGAAGCCCACAGTTGCCACTCTGTCGGCAGGCGAAGCACGACCAGGCTTCCGACAAAGAAGACCACCGCAGTCGCGATTATAACCACAATCCAAAACCACCAGCTATGCTGACGCACAAGACATCTCCCAAATGCTTTCAGTACCGAATCTCTACCGTCTCCAGCAGAATCCTATCACCCTCGACTTGCCCCGACTCGTCCAACACCGGCAGGCGCTGGCCCGACTGGGGAAGGTACATCCCGACCTCGATGACGTATTGGCCCGGTGGAGCGTCGGGCTTGACGACGATCTTGTACTCGTCAGCTACTACCTCCCCTTCGACCCAGAGGGTGGTGGGGTAAGCGCCAGCCTGAGGGACGTTATCCTTCTGGCCCCAGATATGGCTTTCCCCGGCGAGGAGGTGAGTGAAGACAGTGTAGCTGGCGTCCATGGTCTCCAAAGCCCGCCAGTAGAGGGTCAGGTGCAGGCTCTCGCCAGGCTTCGTTGAGATGCGATCTAAGTCGTAGCCTAAAAGCTCAACTTCGTTCCCCAGGTTCACTTCGAGGGGGTGCTGGATGGCAGGGACAGTGAACTGGCGCTCCCAAGCTTCAACCTTCAAATGTCCCAAGGAAATGGTGGGGAGGCCGTTACTAGCGACCAGCGGCTCTTGAGTGACACGATTGAGCAGCATCAGCTCCAACTCATAGTCACCAGCGGGCACATCCTGGCCAATGTTCAAGCCATACCGATCTTTGACAACCTCGCCTGCTGTCCAGTCGGTGGTGGGGTAGGTGCCGTGCACCGGGCGGTCGGCCCACAGGGGCCAAACCATGCCCTGAGCGTAGCGAACGGGGTCGCCGTGCCCTCCGCGCAACCCGATGACCACGTTGTAATCTTCCTGCAAGTCCTGCTGAGCTTGCCAATAGAGAGCCAGGTAGACGCCCTCCCCGGGCCGGGCCGCGTCACGATCCCTGTCGTAGCCTAGGAAGGCGATTTTGCCGCCCAGGTCCTCTTTCCGTGGATTCTGGATGGCCAGCGATTCAACCGCTGGTGGCTCTTGGGGCTTACTCACGATCACGGGGCCCAGGGCGATGGTGGTGCCGGCGACCTTGCCCTCTTCGTCCAACCTGGGCAGGCGGCTATCCAGGGAGGCGGAATAAACGCCCACCAGGAACTGGTATTATCCTGGCGGTGCCCCGGGCTCTACGTCAATTTCTTTCCTGTTGACGATGACGTCGCCTGGGCTCCACTGGGCGGAAGGGTAATCAAAGAAACCCTCTTCCCCCCACCGGAAACCCCACTGATCCACCAGATGGACGAACATGCTATAGTCGTCTCTGTCGGCTGGTTGCAGGACGCACCAATAAAAGTCAAACGCCAAACGTGAAACGTCATAGCCCAGGAACTCTAAGGTGTTGCCGAGGTTGACTGACATGGGCTCTTGAGAGGAGATTTCGGGCAGTTGCTCGGGTTCAAATAGATAGGCTGTGAAGGCAGGCTCGCCGTCAGGTCCCAGGGGTTCTTCGATCAGAGCACTTGGTGAGAAGAATTGCTCCAGCAAAGTTTCGTCGGGCCTGGCCGAGTGGGGGAAAACGTAGAGGGCGCTCTTGTCTATCCCTTCAGGGAAGACGACGGTTTGCTGGCCCACCAGCCACTTGATCCTATCGTACGAGTGGACCAGAAAGGCCATGGTGGGGTGACGATAGTGGATGGATGAGACGAATATCTCTTTATCAGCGGTGTCCAGTTGGTTGAGGTATCTGGCTGCGTCAACCAGGTCGCCGTCGTTGTCGTAGTAGACCGGCGCGGCTTTGGCCCAAAACACAAAATAGTCCCGGAAAGTAACAAGGGTACTGAGGCCGAGCACGAGGATCAGAGCGGCGACAGATAGGGCAGCCTTGGAGACAGTGCGTGGGATGAGCCCCGCCAACCAGCGAGTAGCCAGCCACAAGCCTTGAGCGGGCCAGAGGAAAAGCAAAGGAATGAGGCCAACGGAACGCAGGGCGCTGGGCACTTCTTTTACGGCCAGGATGCTGGGGAGGAACATTACGGGCAGCCAGACGAGCAGGAGAAAGTGGAATGTTCGGTCCAATGCATTTTGGCTGCGCACGAGTTTGACCAGGCTAAGCGCCACACCAAGCAGGAGGAAAAGCGACAGTGGCCAACTGAAGACGGGCTTGCCCGGTATGTTGAAGCGCCAAAGAGGCTCACCGTGCAAGCTGATCATGCCGAAGGCCAGACGGGCCGCACGCCAGAAGGTGCCCAGCACGTCTCCCTGATTCAATTGGGGATTGAACAGCGACACCTGGCTGATGCGGACGGAGAAGGCTTGGGGATGGGTCAGGAAGTAGAAGCCTAGCGGGGCGAAGACAGCTACGGCAGGAACAGCGAAAACAACGATTTGGAAGAGCCGCTGTTTGAGATTGCTTCTCTCAAAAACGAGCAGCCCTAAGAAAACGAGCGGCAGAATCGCGGGGAAAACCCTGCTGGCCAGGTAGGTGTAAGCTGTCGCCCCACAGAACAAACCGCTCAGAACCAGCCACCCAGCACTCCCTTTTCGCAACCCTCGCCACAGGCACCACAGGGTCAAGGCTTGCAGAAGGGGTTGGCTGATAGCTCTGAAGCCATACCTACTTAGAGTGACGTGCCAGTACGAGGTAGCCAGCAGGGCCGCGCTGAAGAGGGCCAGCCAGCGGGAGTTTTTGGCTCCCTGATGAGCGAACATCTCTCTGGCGAGTTGGTAGGTGATGAGCACCGTGAGCACAGCGATCAGGGCTGAAGTGAAGCGCAGGGAGAAGACAGAAGCACCGAGGAGGCGCATGAAGGCGCCAGCCAGGTAGAAGAAGAGCACTTCCTTGCCAGTGTAGGCTTCGATGAAGATAGGGTGGGACTTGCCTTCGGCGATGTCGGCGGCCAGGATAACATTGGCGGCCTCGTCGTAGTGCAGGCCAGGGGGAATGTCACCCAGCCCATAGACCCGCAGAAAAAGCGCCACCAGGAGGATGATCCAAAGCCCAAAGTTCAAAGTCCAAAGTTCGAATTTGCCACGAATTTTCACTAGTTTTTCTTTAGAAAGTTCAAACCTCTAACCTCCAACTTCCAGCTTCCAACCTCCAGTTTCTAACTTCCAGTTTCTAACTTCCAGTTAGCAACGCCAGCACCAGTCCACCGGCCATCACGGAAGCGATTTGCCCGGCCGTATTGGACCCCATGGCGTGCATCAAAAGGAAGTTGGAGAAATCCTCCTCGTTTCCCACCCTTTGGACCACCCGGGCCGACATGGGGAAGGCTGAAATCCCGGAGGCGCCGATCAAGGGATTGATCCTCCGTCCGGATAGGACGCACATGATTTTACCCAATAATAAGCCAGCGGCGGTATCCAGGCTGAAGGCCAATAGCCCCATTACCACGATCATGATCGTTCTTACATTAATGAAGCTCTCCGCTGTCATCGTCGAGCCGATGGTTATCCCCAGCAAAATGGTGACGATGTTAACCAGTTCGTTCTGAGCCCCTTTGGATAGCCTGTCCACCACCCCGCACTCCCGCATCAGGTTGCCAAACATTAGCATCCCGATGAGGGGGGTGGCCATGGGCACTAGCAACCCACAGATGAGAGTGGTGACGATGGGGAAGAGGACGCGGGTGAGCCTGGAGACAGGCCGAGAGGTATAGGGCATCTTGATGAGTCTCTCCTCCCTGGTGGTCATAAGCCGCATAATCGGCGGCTGGATGATGGGGACCAACGACATGTAGGAATAAGCGGCGACAGCAATGGGGCCTAGAAGCTGAGGAGCGAGCCTTGCTGACACATAAATGGAGGTAGGCCCATCGGCCGAGCCGATGATGCCGATGGAAGCCGCCTCTTTGATGTCGAAGCCCATCAGCGTAGCCGCCAGGAGGGTGCCGAAGATACCGAACTGCGCCGCTGCCCCCAAGAGAATGGTGATAGGGTTTTCCAGAAGGGGCCCGAAATCGGTCATCGCTCCGATGCCGATGAAGATCAGCAGGGGGAAGAGCTCGTTGGCGATCCCCATTTCATAAAGCACTGCGAAAAGTCCACCTTCTTCGGTCATCCCGGTGGCGGGTATGTTGACCAACATCGCTCCCAGACCTATAGGTAGCAGTAGGGTCGGCTCGTACTTCCTGGCGATGGCCAGATAGATGAGGATACCCCCCACCATCATCATGGCCACGTTGCCCAAGGTCAAACTGAGTAAACCACTTGGGAGTCGGAGCAACTCTGTCCAGTCCACCTCTGTCACCTCATCCTATGATGAGCAAAACGTCGCCATATAAGACATCCTGCCCCTCGGCCACTTTGACCTCTGTAACGACACCTCCACTAGGGGCCATGATCTCGTTCTCCATCTTCATGGCCTCGAGGGTACAGAGCACATCCTTGTATTGCACCCAATCGCCCACTCCCACGTTAATAGCCAGAATCTTGCCGGGCATGGGAGCTATCACCTCTCCCTCCGCAACTGCTGGCTTACTCACCTCCAGTGCGGGTTCCGAAACCAAGGCCTCAGGCTTTTCTCTAACCCTTTCCACAGCTTTGGCCTCTAGGATCTCAGGGCCCAATTCCACCCTATAGAGCTCCCCATCAACCAGCACCGAAATAGGCGACTCGTCCAGGTCCTTTATCTCTACCTCATACCAATTGCCATTGACGCTTATCTTGAATTTTCTCATGGACGACGCCCCTTTATCTCCCGCGAGCTCATCAATTGCCTGTACCTTCCCCAGAACTTCCAGGCGCTCAGATCGTTTTTCGTTTTTTGTTTTTCGTTTTTCGATTTCCGATTTGGGCTTTGAGCTTTGAGCTTTAGGATGGCCACCGCTATGGCAGCCACCAACTCTTTCTCTCTTTCCGCCGGCATTTTCTCCTCGAGTTCCTTGGGCCTGAACAGCCTTTCCAGCCCCATCGCTGCTAGCATGAGGATCAGCAAAGCCGCAAAGAGAATCGCCATTCCCAACACGGTGATGTATATGCCTTGGATCGTGGCCATCTGTTTACCCCTCTGCAATTTTGTAGTTTGAGGGTTTGAAGTTTCTAAAGCGGTATGTTCCCGTGCTTTTTCGGCGGGTTTGTATCCCGCTTGTTCTGCAGCATCTCCAGGGCATTGATGAGGCGGGGGCGGGTCTCGTGGGGCTCAATGACATCGTCAATGTAGCCCTTAGAAGCAGCAACGTAGGGATTGGCAAATTTGTCCCTGTAATCCTCCAGCAACTCCAACCGCTTGGCTTCTGGGTCCTCGGCCTCCTGGATCTCCTGGCGGGCAATGATGTTCACTGCACCCTCGGGCCCCATCACCGCGATCTCGGCGCTGGGCCAAGCGTAGTTAATGTCCCCGCGCAGATGCTTGGAGCTCATCACGATGTAGGCGCCACCGTAGGCCTTGCGGGTGATGACGGCCACCTTGGGTACCGTGGCCTCGGCGTAGGCGTAGAGCATCTTGGCCCCGTGACGGATGATGCCCCCGTGCTCCTGGGCTACGCCAGGCATGAAGCCAGGGGTATCACAAAAAGTGACCAGCGGAATATTGAAGCAGTCGCAGAAGCGTATGAAGCGCGCTCCCTTGTCGGCGGCGTTGATGTCAATCACACCGGCCAGTACCTTTGGCTGCTGGGCAACGATGCCTACAGGCCGCCCATCCATTCGGGCGAAGCCCACAATTAGGTTAGTGGCGTAGTGCTCGTGTATCTCCATAAAGTCGCCATCGTCCACCACCCGCAGGATGATTTCCTTCATATCATAGGGTTTGGCGGGATCGTCGGGCACGAGGGTATCCAGCGTCTTATCCACGCGGCCTGGATCATCAGTGGGCTCCACCCACGGTGGGTCTTCCATGTTATTTTGCGGCAGGAAAGAGAACAGCCGCCGCACCATGGCCAATGTCTGTGGCTCGTCAGTACCCATGAAATGGGCCACCCCGCTCTTGATGCTATGGGCTTCGGCCCCGCCCAGGGCCTCCTGGGTCACCTCCTCGCCGGTCACCGCCTGAATGACTTCCGGCCCGGTGATAAACATGTGGCTAGTCTCTTCTACCATGAAGATGAAGTCCGTAATAGCCGGGGAATAGACCGCGCCACCGGCGCACGGCCCCATGATGATTGATATCTGAGGGATAACGCCTGATGCCAGGGTGTTGCGGGTGAAGATCTCCCCGTAGGCCCACAGCGAATCCACCCCCTCCTGAATGCGTGCTCCACCTGAGTCGTTGACCCCGATGAGGGGCGCGCCGTTCTTCATCGCCAGGTCCATCACCTTGCAGATCTTCTCGCCGTGCACCTTGCTCACCGAGCCGCCGAACACCGTGAAATCCTGAGCGAAGACGTAGACCAATCGTCCGTCAATAGTACCCCAGCCCGTGACTACGCTGTCTCCGAGCGGCCTATCCTTCTCCATCCCGAAGTCGGTACAGCGATGGGTTACAAACATATCCAACTCTCGGAAGCTGCCCTCGTCCAGGAGCAAATTGAGCCTCTCCCTGGCGGTCAGCTTGCCCTTGGCGTGCTGGCGATCAATACGCTTTTGACCGCCACCCAGCTTGGCTTCCCCTCTAAGTTCTCTCAGCTTCTCGATCTTAGGATCGTTGGTCACGGAACCTCCCCATTAACTTCGCCAAATAGTCAGATGGTCGGATGGTCAGATAGTCAAGGCTACCTGACCAAGGACTACCCGACCAATGGACCAATTAAGCTTGGTGATCTAGTGCAAGATCTGTTCGGCGATCACCATGCGCTGCACCTCGCTGGTGCCCTCGTAGATGCGGGTGATCCGCGCATCGCGGTAGTAGCGCTCCACGGGGTAGTCCTTTATATAGCCGTAGCCGCCATGGATCTGGATCGCCAAATCGGTCACCCAACTGGCTGTCTCCGAGGCATAGAGCTTGGCCATAGCCGCTTCCTTGCTGTAGCGCCCTCCGGTTTCCTCTGCTCTATCCTTCGCCAGAGCTGCGTTATAGACCAAGAGCCGTGCCGCTTCGATGCGAGTGGCCATGTCGGCCAGCATCCACTGGATGCCTTGGAATTTGGCGATGGGCTGGCCAAACTGCTCACGGACTTTGGCGTACTCCAATGCCGCCTCGTAGGCCGCTTCCGCGATGCCCAACGCCTGCGCGGCCACGCTGATGCGTCCAGCGTCGAGATTGGACATGGCAATCTTGAAGCCTTGGCCCTCCTCGCCCAGCCGATTGGCGACAGGCACTCGACAGTCCTCGAATACCAGCTCACAGGTGTTCGAGGCGCGGATGCCCAACTTGTTCTCCTCCTTGCCCACTGAGAACCCAGGCGTGCCCTTCTTGACCAGAAGTGCGCTGATGCCTCGGTGGCCCCTGGCCTTGTCCGTCATGCCAAAGACGAGGATGACATCGGCGAAACCACCGCTGGAGATGAAGTTCTTGGTGCCGTTGACAATGTACTCGTCGCCATCCAACACCATGGTCGTTTTTTGGGCTGCTGCGTCGGAGCCAGCCTCGGGCTCGGTCAGGGCAAAGGTACCGATGAACTTGCCCTGGGCCAGCGGCACCAGAAACCTTTGCTTCTGATCCTCCGTCCCGAACTTCTCAATCCCATGGCAGACGAGGGAATTCTGCACAGCTATCACTACCGCTGTAGCCGCGCAGGCTTTAGAGATTTCCTCAACGGCTATACAGTAGCTCACCGTGTCCATGCCAGCGCCATCGTACTCCTCCGACACATTTAGGCCCAGGAACCCTAGCTCCCCCAATTTCTTGATGTTCTCGAAGGGCACCTCCGCCTTCTCGTCCATCTCTGCCGCGATGGGGGCTACTTCTTTCTCAGCGAACTCCCGGGCCATCTTGCGGATCATCTTGTGCTCTTCGCTCAGCCTCAGATCCATCGCAAACCTCCTCGTTTGTAAATGTATCTTGCCGGGATATTATACTACAGCCTCGGACAAATGGGAAGAGAAGAGTCAATGTCCCTTCCGCTACCCCGCCACGCCGATCAGCAGGATGCCCAGGAAAACCAAGACCGACGCGAGGATCCTGACCCGTCCATAACCCTCCCGCAGCAAGGTGCTCCCCAAGAACGCACCAAACACGACGCTCATCTCCCGCACTGAACCAACGTAGCTCACGTAGCTGAGTCGCATGGCCAGAAGCACCAGATAATAGGTCAGGAGGTCGGCTATTCCTGCGACCAGGATACCCACTTTGTTGACTCGCCATTCTGCGGCAATGCTGGCCCTCTTGCCGCCGAACAGTATCCCAGGGGTGAAAGCGAGAAAAGTCACGAGAAGGACAAGGTAAATATAGACAAAGGTCGGCACGTACTTTGTCCCTACCTTGTCAATGATCGAGTATACGGAGATGCAGAGGCCGGCCAAGAGAGCCCAACGAGATGAGGGATTCCCCAGGTGGCGCAAGGGTTCCAGTAATTCTCCCGACGAGCGCGCATTGAGGAGGTAGAGCCCTCCTGCTATCAAGAGGATCCCCATTAGCCCTAGGGTCGTCAACCGCTCCTTGAGGAACAGCATGGCCCAGAAGGCAATGAAGAGAGGTGCTGAGCCCCTGGCCAGGGGATAGGCAACCGATAGGTCTCCCGTTTGATATGCTTTGCCCATGGATAGAAAATAGGCGGCTTCGGCCAGGCCACTGGCCAACACGCAGGCCCAGCCCAGGGGAGAAAGAGACAGTGGTCTAGTCACAAAGAGGGGGAAGTAGGCCACGACAGTTACCAGGAGCAGGCACCAGGCGAAAACCTGCTTGTCCAGGCTTCGTTTGTAGAAAAGGTGATAGGATGCGTGCAGGATAGCGGCCAAGAAGAGCAAGCCAAAAGCCGAAATGGACATAATAACCTCTACGTAGCCCGAAAGACCTCCGAGGTTTCCGCACGAGAGGCCAGATTCTGGATTGCAGGACATCGCTGGTACACCAACGTGATCAAATCTGCAACCAAAACCTCGGAGGTCTGAACGCTTAACCTCTACTTGTCAATATGGCAAAAAAGGCTATAATATAGTATAGGCGGGGCGTAGCGCAGACCGGTTAGCGCGCACGGTTCGGGACCGTGAGGTCGGCGGTTCAAGTCCGCCCGCCCCGACTAGGATAAGTAACGAGTTAACGAGTAACGAGTCAACGAGGCTCTGTGGAC
>JBAWAP010000392.1:0-2625 GCA_049589355.1 Anaerolineae bacterium | reverse complement strand
CCACCAGGCTATATTGTTGCAACATCTGGGCTTGAATCTACCGTCTCATCTACCGGTCGCAGAAAAGAAAATGAACGAAATGTAGTGAAAACTTTCTGCGTTCTTACGCTCAAATCAAAGACTCTAGGAGTCTGTCGGAGAACTGGTTGTGATGTAGGTAGCGGTAGTTTTTTGCCTGCGTGGCTGTTATACTACGCCGATGGAAAAGAAAACGCACTTCAAGCCATACCAGCCGAATCAACTGCTACTTTTACCCCCAGACATGAGGCAGTGGCTGCCGGAAGACGACCTGGCGTATTTCATCATGGAAGTAGTCGGCCAACTGGACCTGCGTGCCATCTACGACAGCTACGACCGGACAAAAGGAGGCCAACCGGCGTTCGATCCCAGGATGATGACGGGCCTGCTTTTGTACGCCTACTGTGTCGGGATGGCAAGCTCGCGCAAGATTGAGAAGGCCACATACCATCAGGTTCCTCTGCGCGTTCTTACCGCCGACCAGCATCCGGACCACGATACGATAGCTGAGTTTCGCAAGAGACACCTTGAGACGCTGGCTGGTCTATTTGTACAGGTATTGCGGCTGTGTCAGAAGGTTGGTCTGGTCAAGCTGGGCCACATATCTCTGGATGGTACGAAGGTCAAGGCCAACGCCTCGAAGCACAAGGCGATGAGTTACGGTCGTATGGAGAAGAAGGCTGAAGAGCTCCAGGCCGAGGTCAGGCGTTTGCTTCAGGAAGCTCAGGCGGTGGACGAAGCGGAGGATACCTTATATGGTAAGAGCAAGCGTGGTGATGAGCTCGCTGAAGACATGCGTTTCAAGCAGAATCGATTGGAAAAGATCAGAGAGGCAATGGAGTCGCTCGAGCAGGAGGCGAAAGCCGAGGCTGATGCAAAGCATCGAGAGATTCTCGAGAAAGAGCATGTTCTTAGGCGACAGCATGATACTGGCCGCAAAGGCAAGAAGCCAAAAGAGCCTTCTGACAGACTCGTCTCGGCGACCCCGCTCCGGCTCGGGCCTTCGCCGAGACGAGAGCGCCAAGCCGGAGCCGGACCCGACCCGAAGAGCCAGCGTAATTTCACGGACGCGGACTCACGGATAATGCCCGACACAGCCACCAAATCGTTTGTGCAGGGTTATAATTGCCAGGTGGCCGTAGATGAGAGATGTCAGGTAATAGTTGCTACAAATGTGACCCGGCAGAGCAACGACAAGCAACAGGTTGAGCCGATGGTTGAGGCGGTCAAGGAAAACACTGGGGGCGACAAGCCTAAGAAGCTCAGCGCGGATACGGGCTATTTCAGTGAATCGAATGTAGAGTATCTTGAGGATGAGCGGATCGATGGTTATGTAGCTACGCACAGATACAAGCATGGTGATTCACCGGAGTCGCCGCCGCGTGGGCGTATTCCGAAGGGTCTGACAAAGAAAGCTCTTATGGCTCGCAAGCTGCGGACGAGGAAGGGTCGAGAGGTGTACTCGAAGCGCAAGCAGATAGTCGAGCCGGTTTTCGGGCAGATCAAACAGGTGCGTGGCTTTCGGCAGTTTTTGTTGCGAGGCCTTGGAAATGTGATGGGCGAGTGGGACTTGATATGCCTGACGCACAACCTTTTGAAGCTGTTTCGCAGTGGATTGCTGTGGAAGGTTGGATGACAAGGCCTCAGGGATAGTCTAACGAGCGAACATACGGTGGGTTTGTTTAGTATCTGGAGGCGATGCGGTTCAACAGACGCGGACTGCTACAGACCCGGCAAGCCAAACAACCATATATAAGGTAGGTAATCCGACAGACTCCTAGCCCCTAACTGCGGAAGTTGGGCTAATCATGCTGCGGCCTCCACGCTAATGCAAGAGTCTTGTCTGGCCTGAGCGGGAGTTCGATAGCCCAGGCGTTGGATGATCCATTGATGGTTATATCGCTCCTTGAATTCCAAGAGGGCCTGGCGAAGCTCCTCAACCGTATGAAACGCTCGAATCCACAACAGGTTCTCCTTCAAGGTGCGAATGAGACGCTCCGCACAGCCATTGCCCTCGGGTTCTCGAACAAAAGCCGGCGATGAGACAATACCCAGAAACTTGATCTCATCCTGGAAGTGATCGGATACATACTGACTACCATGGTCGTGACGCAGGCTAAGCCCTTTTGCGACAGCCTGACTAAAGGCCCCAAAGTGGTCCCGTACACCCTGGCGAATCGGCTCCAACGCCTCGAAGCGAGTGGCCTTGACCGATGCATGGATGCCCACACATTCCTCAGTGTAGTGATCCACAGCCACAAAGACTGCAGCATGACCGTCCTGGACTGTTATGATGCTGGTCAAGTCAGTGCCCCACATAACATCAGGTTTGTCAGGAATAATCGTACCATCATGGGCCTTGGGCCCGTGCGGATGGCCTGCCCGCTGAGGCGCCTGCAGGCCATGCTCTCGCATCAGTCGTCGGACACGTTCCTTCGAGGTGCGCGAAAGGCCTTTGAATCGCAGCCTGACCCACGCCTTGCGGTAGCCCTCGCCGTGAAAGGGGCTGTCGGCAAGGACCGACCGGATATGTTCAGCCAATTGGTCGTCTGTATAGGGCCCTCGAGGTCCACGCTTACGAGGTGATGGCCACAGCACAGTTGGGAC
>JBAWAP010000391.1:0-29969 GCA_049589355.1 Anaerolineae bacterium | reverse complement strand
GCCCAGTTCCCGGAAGACCACGATGAAATAGGGCAGATAATTGATCGCTCGCCCCACCAGCACCAGCCCAAAGTCCAGCGTCTCCCCCGGCTCGTAAACCGTCTTGGTGTCCAGCGGCGGCTCGATGACGAAGGGCAGTGGCACGTCCGAGTAGGTGCGGAGCACCTCAGCATCGGCTGGCGGGCTGGTCTCGAAGAGGTAGCCGTAGGGGCAGTTGTTCTTCAGCAGGCAGGTGTCACAGGTCTGCGCGTCCTTCTGGAAGCACACCGTGCGTTTGAACACGTGCCCAAAGCCGCCCCGAAGGGTGCTGCCCTTGTAGCGGGGCAAGTGCAACTCCTCCAGCGCCTCCAGCGTGAAGCGGTACTTGGCGATTTTCAACTTCTCAAGCATGGCTCATTCCCGATTCATCGGGGCTAACGCTGCAACTTTGGCATCGAAGCGTTTAGCGAATATCCCTGGGCAGGGTTAGCACTCTAACGTAGGAACGCTCCTCGGCTACCCAGTTATAGAGGCGAATGTTGTGCTGTACGCTCATCTTGCAGCCCAAGGCAAAAGCTAAAGCCGCCGGTGCCGCCAGGAAAACGTGAAGTGTCTTGGCTCCCCAATCTCGCTCGATCTTGGTCACCGCATCGAAGAAATCAGCCACTACGTCAATCCACTCTTGCTTCTTGTCGTTGTCCAAGTATTTGATCGCGCTGCCATCTTCCACGTTGGTGATCAGGATGAGGTGAGCATCAATCCCCTCGTTCTCCAGGAACTTCTTGGTGGTGGGGACCAGGAACTGGTTGATCTGGACCATGATGGCTACGTCGTCCTTCTCGACCAACTCCTCCTTTTCCTCACCGACCAGGTAGGTCCACGTCTGTCTCCCCTTGGAGATGAGGACCCCAATCATCTCTGCGAGGGTGATGACGCTACCCACATTCTTGGCGAATTCACCCAGCGTCTTAGCAGTAGCAAATATGTCCATCGCTTTCCTCCCTCACAGCAGAACGACTCTAGTTCCCCTAATCCCCTATTCATCGGGTCTGGGTTTCTAACGCGACAAGCGGACGCTGTGCTACATCGGGCATCAATACTAGTTTCAATCCCCTATTCGTCGGGATATCTTTTCGGACCATCGTCGTGGACTACTGGGCCGACGCCAACAGGTGGTAGTCTCAATCCCCTATTCATCGGGTCTAGGTCTCTGACACCACATCGGCTCCTTACTTCTGCAGCGACATCTACATCCTGACGTTTCAATCCCCTACTAGTCGGGTCCAGGTTTCTAACCTAAAGTGTGGAGAGCGGTTTCCGGTCAGGAAGACGAAAGCTCGTCAACATAGTCATGACAGGCCGAACGCCGTGTGCACCGGTCATCCTTGGAAGATGCTCCCATCCCGCTCAATGATCAGTTCTAGATCATAGCCATCCTTCACATAGTTGTAGGCTTTGATGTGAACGAAGTTGCGGAACACCACCCCTAGAGCCTGTGCCAAGGTCACCGGACCATAGTAGAACAGATACAGCTCCGTCACACCTCGGTTCATCATCCTTTGCTTGATAGCTTCCATCTCCCGAATGATCTCTGGAAAATCGCCCTTGGGAACAAAATTGCTCATCGGTGGCGGAGCCCGGTGATAGGACTCCAATGGAATCAGGAGTTCCTTGTCATTCAAATAACGGCGAACTGCGCCCTGGATGTCTTTTCCAATGCCAACCGCCAGGGCCACAGGTCGCGCCGACAGACGACGCTCCATCTGGGTCAATCGCAGATTGAAAAGAAACCGACGGACCACCAAGCGCCAGACCGAATACAGGAACGACGCGAGTCCAATAAACCCCAACACGATTTCCATAACATTGTCAGGCAACCAAGCCATGATGCCACCTCTGTTGGTAGTTCAGTCCACCCCGTATTGGACGCCGCTAGCGTGAACGCCGTAGCTTGAGCCCAGGAGTGCCACACGGAAAGTTATGCTGACCGCAGATCTCATGGCCTACCAAGCGGGCTTTGGAGGCTGGTATCGCACATCGTAGTCGTGGCCGTAGCGCCATAGCTCGCGCAGGTCTTCCAAGTTAGCTGCACGGCTCTCCCGGTAGGGACGTAGCCACTTCTCCAACTCCGCTGCCAGCGCTGCGCCCGTGAGCGGCGGTTCTATACCCCCGCCCAGCGTTCGGTAGCGGGCTGCTCGATCAATTCGCTCCCATCCCAGGATCTCTATCTGGGCACTGCCCAGGCCAATGGGCTTGCCCAAACCCACTTTGTGGCACAGCCCGGGCTCTAGGGCTAGCGCGTAGAGCAACAGACGCAATTCGCTCTCCCGCAGGTTGTTGTACTCCACCTCGAAGTTGAAGGTTGCTCCTGGCGCTACTGGCTGTACGGTCTTATTCTGGTGGTCCTTCTTCTGACCAACTCGCTGCAGCACACCATCCGGCCGGTGACGGTACAACTTGCGGCCAAGCACCACGTTTTTGCCTCTCTTCTCAACAGTATAGGCAGCCGGTCGGGCCTCCGGCTTGGGGGTGCTGAGCACATCTAGTGTGATAAAGTCCATGAGCTCGTAGCTACCCTTGGGCGCAGTGGCGTCGCCAATGCTCACCTTGCCGGCGTGAACCATTCCGTGCTGGAGCGAGCCGAAAAGCCGGCAGGCTGGGCAAAGCCTACGCCAATCGCTACAATGCCTGAACGCCTCTGGTAGGTCGGCCCGCAGGAACAGCCCACTCGTGATGCCGCTACCTCGGTAGCCGCGCTCGCCAAACAGGGTGAAACAACTCGCTTCCACCGCCTCAGCCACGCTGCGGATGACGCCTTTGAGCGAGCTGCCAGGGATGATGGCTGTGCCCGCCCGCACGGGGAAATGGGCTTGCTCATGTCCGGCACCGACCAAGCGGACGAAGCCAGGGTCGTACACGAAGAGAGGCGTCTTTGCTGTTAGACGGCAGTGAAGCCGACCACTGTAGCCTTGGAATCTATGATGCGGGATGGCCGGCAGCCGCTCAGGCTCGCCTACCAACCGCACAAAGCCGTAGGGATCTACTCGTTCTCGCTCGCTCATTTGTCGCCCTCCCGCTTGAAGCGCACATACCTCCAGTGCCGCAGTTCACCGGCATCGTCGTAAAACTCAGCCACCACCACCTGAGCCCGCCCCCCGCCAGGGATGGACCGATAACCCAGCAACCTTCCAATGCGCCGGTCGTCCTCGCCCCACAGGTAATAGGAGTGTTCCTCTCGCTCGTATTCAGTTAACGTTTCGATCTGCTGGAGCCCGGCCCCATCCCCGCCATCCTCCCGCGTAAGCACGGCGCGAAAGCCCCCTCCCTGTTGAACCCAATGTAACTCCAGCCCAGGCCCGAAAATGCGCCCCTCGTCCCAAGCAGTTGGGTCCAGAGGATCTGCCGGGCCGGGAAAAGTGATATCGTCCACCCTTTCCAGGACAGCATGGGGGGCCTCCGGCCGCAGGGAGGTTACCAGGTCGGTCAACTGAGCTGCGGTCAAATCACCTGCGTAGACAGCTCTGTTCATTGCTCATCTCTCCTGGCGAATCTACTGGGCCGCATCTCCGGCCTGGTTGCGTACGCCTCAACGTAGTCCACCCAGCGCGGAGCCACCTCGACCCAGGGGAAGCTTTCGCCGGGGAAGACGGCCGTGGTGCGGATCCGCCCCAGGTCGCTGCGCAGTTCCCTGCCGAAGGGGACACTGACTACGTCTGGGCGGGTCATGCCGTAGGCTCTCGCCATCTCCTCCGGCACCATCTCGCCCATTCCCTTTAGCGTCAACTGCCCATCGGCAAGCTTGGGTGCCTGTGGCCCCAAGAAGTCCACTCGCACCGAGCGCACCTCGCCTTTTACTGCACCCAGGCCCCGGCTCTTGCCCATGCCCACGCGGATCAGCCCGTCTTTCAGGTCTTGGAGCAGGAAACCTACTAATCCCAACTGCCACAGTTCGAAGTTGCGGATGTGAAGCGAGGTCGTAAACGTCCCGCCGGTGATCACCTCCAATTCGAATTTCGCACCGTGAGCCGCGCCGCCGGTGAACCTATCAATCCCTACGCCATCCCGCTGCTCCGGGCGTGGTGGTGTTCCTTCAGCGTAGGCATCCGCAGTGGCTAGCCGCCCGCCAAACCAGGTAGAGCCAAAGAGACGGCAGATGGGGCAAGAGCTGGCGTAGACTTCCTGATTCTCTACCTTCTCGTCGAATTGCTTATTGCGCTGCTGAAATCGTTCCCCACAGAACATGGTGGGGCCATCTTTGCTGAAGGGGTCGCAGGCTTTGGTCTCGTCGAAGGTGCGGGCGATGCGCTCGGCGTGGCTCCGTAGCACACCCTTGATAGAACTCCCCGGTAGGTAGACCTGGGGATCGCCATTACGCCAGGTGCGTACGAAAGCCATATTCGGCCCGCTTACCGTCTCCAGGCCCGATTTGACCAGCACCGGCCCCGTTGGCCGGATAGCCAGTTCGATCAAGCATTCATTAACCAGTTGCTTAAGCATTGTCTATTCCTCCTGGCCTATGCGTAGCCCATCAATGGCGTCAGTAAAAAAGGCCTCGACTGGGATCGCCTCGCCCTGGGTTTCCCCCCTCAAGTAGGCAGTTAGCGCCACAGTGTCACTGGCGTCCAGCTTTTGGACAGGATCCAACGTTAGCGTACAACGGCCCAGTCCCCGAGAGCGAATGCCGCCCAGTCGGATCATCCCTTCTATCATCTCCCGTAGCCCGATGGCTACCAAACCCAGATCTTGATCTGAAGGATTCTCGACCGTCAGTCCGAAGCTGAAAGCCGTCCCGGCCGGCACCACTTCGAAGTCAAACTTGATCCTGTCAATGGCACGCTCCGAGTCTCGATCGATGCCTACGCCGTCCCTGATTTCGGTCACGTCCAGCCACGGCTCCACCACCGACAGATCGTCAAAGCGAGCTCGGGCAGCCCAGTATGGTGACCCAAACACCTTGCATACTGGACATAGCCATTCGTCTAGTAAGATCAGCAAATGATCCTCGGTGATCTCCTCGCCCGTCCATCCAGGATGGTTCAGGTTGGCCAACGCTTGCCTCGCCCTCTCAGCATCTGGACCGCCATCTGATGCCGGGATTGTCCTCCCCAGATAGCTGCGTATCGCCCGATAGTCCTCCTCTCTGGGGCCGTTCTGCGGGCTAAGGCAAAAGTCATCACCGCCAAAGGGATCGCAAGCATTCATGCCAAGGCTGGCGACAATGCGAGCCACGGTGGCTCTAAAAGCACCCTTCAGAGAAGAGCCAGGAATGAAGGGCCGTCCGGCGGCGTCCCGCAGAACAGGGCTGTCAGTCACCGTCGAGACCTGGCCGCCAGTACCGATATGCAGTGCCGTTTCCATGGTCAAGATCCCGCTGAAGCGATAGCGAGACTCAAGTTGTCTGTAATCCAGCATTTAACTCCCTCCTTCAGTAGCAGGCAAGTATAAACTATGTGCCACGAGATGCTGCACGAAGGCTCTCATGAGACGCACGTGGAGCTGAGCCCGTGCTGCCTTCGCTTCCTTATTCGATAGCTCCACTTCTTCGCCTCCAGCCTCTGCCCATAATACCTGCACCGATTCACTAAGCCTGGCTAGGGCTGTGCCCACTTCAGCCCAATAGTCGCGCATCTCTAGATCGTCACGCCGGTGTGCTTTGTCCCTTTGATTGTCGGTGAACATCTTGACTGTTTTGGCATCTGGGGCCACGCCCACGATGTTGCGTAGGCCATTCAATTGCGCGTGGGTCACTGACTTGGGCAGAAGATGGCTATGAGACTCGGCCAGGGCCGCCGCCTGCCGGTACCCCTCGCCGTCGCTCCAGATCGTCACCAGTCGGTTTAGCGCTTGCTTAACATCTGCAGGCACTTTCTTCTCTTCGCTCATTGCACTGCCTCACCGTACTGGTAGTGGGCTGCCACATGTTTGAGATACTCACGGCAGAGTTCCAGGTGAATCCGACGTGCAGCATCATCATCAATGGCTTCCGGATATTCGGCCCTCACAGTGGTGGCAATCTGGTTTGCTTCTCTGCTAAGGCTGCCCAAGGCGCTCAGCAGGTCTGGTCCTACGTTTTCATATTGCCACTTCTCGCCTAGTTTGCCTGGCCGGCCTGTCTGCTTCTTTAGAAAATCATAGATGTCTGACAGCCGATCAGTGCTGTAAGCGATATTCTCTAGGCCGTGCACCTGTGCTCTGTCCAGGTCGGCTGCGCGTAGCTTCTCGGCTGGGGACTGTGCCCTGTCGAAGAAACGATCGCTCTCCCTGGCCACAGCCCGCTGGATGGCGTGACGCGCCAGCCGTTCTTGTTGCTCTCTAGTCAACTCATTCATCGTGCCGCCTCCTCAAAGCTATAGTGGAACGGGTCACAAATCCGAACCCGTCCCAAACCTTCATTTCGTCGTTCGCCTAACCCTGCCGCCTCCATTTCAGCCAGCCGGGCCAGCACATCTTCGCGTACGTCGGCTGGCACTCGGAACAGCAGCACGGCACCAGCACCAATGGCTGGCGCGTCCCCTTTGGGCAGGCGCCAGGCGGCGTTCCAACCCTGCAGAATAACCTCTCCGAGCAGAACATGTCGCCTCTCGATCTCGGCCGGCAATCCCAACGCCTCCGCACTCAACTGGTCAGGGCGTAGAGGGCGCAGACAGCCGTCACGCAGGACAAGAGGGCTCTCCATGGTCAAGGTGAAGTACTCACCATCTGGCTCCATTCCATAGTCTGCCCATAGGTGCCGGATACTTGCGTTGAGCGCTTCCCACCTATCAACCAAAGGCGGTCCTTTGGGCTCGACTTGACGCCAGCCTACGACCTTCAGTCGCCCTCGGCCTCGGCTGCGAGCCGCGCCCAGTCGCAAGTCACTACTAGAGGGCGCCAGTGCTGTTAGTCGATCTGCCAATTCTTCAGTAGTGTCGCCATGCAGGCGGACCCGGCCCCGAAACCACTGGCCTTCCTCGAGAGCCTCCATGGAGAAGAGCAGGCGGTGAGCAGCCGTGCCGGTTGCTCGGCTCATCCCTACACCTGTGAGCATCCGGGTGGATGGTTCCAATTTGTGGAAGTCGCCGCCGTCTAGGCAGTAGCCGCTCAGCCGGTCTCGGGTATTAGGAGGGCGATCGGGGTACTCTTTCCGACAATCCGGGCAGTACTGCCAATCATCGAGCGGATCCAGAGACTGGGTGATGCAAGCCAACTCTAGCCGCAAGAGTGCGTCACCCACACTAGCCGGGTGCCTGGCACCGAAACGTTTACAGGCCACAGCGCTGGCGGGTAGGGGCCGCCCTGCGTGAACCTCCGTCGAGGGAAAGAGGGGGCCAAAAGAGATAGCATCGGTCAGGAAGAGCGCCGCAAAATGAGCATCTGTCGGCTCGCCGCCAGCCCGCAGGTACTCCATTGCTAGCGCCCCGCGCAAAGTGGTGCCAGGGATATGCGTTAGTGTGGCGGTGAACTGCTCACTGGTTCTGGTGGCTCGTAAGGCCAAGGGCGCTTCAGTTCGCAGGATCAACTCTAGTTCCATCACACCCCTCCTTCCGCCCTCTCTTCTGCATATAGGTCCAGTAAACTCACTTTGTCCACCATGTCGTCTACCAAGAGGGCTTCGGTCCATGTGATGACGACAGAGGGTGGTAGTTCAATTTTGCACCGCCCGGCTCCGCGGCTGGTGCTGCCACCTAGCGTCTCCACAAGCCGCAGTCCGCCCAGTAGCAGAATGAGTTCGTAGTACCGTCCTGGTTCACCCAGCATGGCTGTGAGGTTGAGGTGACCACTAATGCGTGTTTGGAAGGTCAGCCCCTCGGCAGCAAACTCATCGGTGAACAGCAATCCTTCCTGCCCCACACCACGGCGCTGGCTCATGGATACCTGGGTGCGCGCGTAGCTCAGGCCAAGCCTGGGGCCAGCCTGCACCCACTGCGGTGTCAAGTAGGCGTTGTCCCAGTGGAGCCCGAAGGTTTCGTCCGGTCGGCCACCAGGCGTGCCAAAGATTCGGCATATGATGCACGGGCCACCTCGCGTGCCACACATGCCCGCGGGGTAAGGTGGTTCGCAGACGGCCAGACCACAGCGCCTGGCCAACCTCTCACAAGCCTCGCGCGCCTTCCCTTTCAGGCTGGACCCTGGGATGTAAACCTGGCCTCGGCCATCCCGCACGACCGCTCTGTCAATGAGGCCCCTGGCATATCCTGCGCCGACGTGCAATGGTCCAGTCAACATGATAGCTATAGGCTCAATCTCGATCTTTGCTGCTGGCATATGTGCCTCCCCATTTATCAGATGAACGGGTAGATCTCGATCAGATCGCCCAGGGCACTGTCCCGACCCTCAGTCTCCTGATCTCGCCAAGGAGGGACGGGCATCGCCCCAAAACGATAGAAAAAGTCTAACAAGAGTCGTCTATGATCCTTATTGATGTCGGCAGACCGCCGAGCCCGGCCTATTACCTGAATTGCGGTCAATTGCGCAGCAGTCGGTGAGCGGAACAGTGCTTCGTACATCGCCTGAAGCTGTGTAGTGGGAAAACCACTGCGTTTGAGAGCCCGCCCCCGTTCTATGAGGTCAGCCAGATCCTCCACAATGTATGGACGCTGAGTGAGCCGATATGATCGTTCATCAGCAGGCGGGAAGGCAAATCCATGCTCGGTTAAGATCTCTTCCCGCAGGCGGTCCAACCCCTGGCTACCAGCGGCTGTCACCACCATGAAATCGATCGCACCAACACCACCGGCCTCGAAGCTCCGCCTCTTGGCACGTTTTTGCAGCGCTGTCGCCAAGTCTTGCATTGCAGCGATGGGAAAGCTGCTCTGAGCAATAACGATTCCCGTGCCGAGTGACAAAGGTTCTTCACCGTGAGGAGACATCAGCGGAGCAGAATACGCTTCGAAGTCACGCATCAGCGCCAGCGCCACGTCAAGAGCGATATCGGCCGTTGTGACCAACATCAGATCGTCTCCGCCGACCATCAGTACCTCAAACAACGACTGGTCGGGCTGTTTCTGCACCTGCTCCATGAGCGCCTTGTATGTCACTCGCAGCAACAGGTCGTCCACGTTCTCAGAAAAGAAGTGGTAATCCATCTGAGTCGGCAACCTTTCCAACACACGCCCCACATTGTTGCCATCAGCGTAGATGAGGGCGATGTATCCTTTACGGCGAGCAGCGTCGCCAATGTCGCCAAAGTCAGCAGGTGGGCGGTGCTGGAAATGCCATCTCTTGCCTAGCGTGCCTTGGAACAAGTCCTCCCATTCGGCGGGCGGTTTGGCGGGACACGCATCCGTCACCTGAATCAGCTTCTGCCACAGTCCTCGACGAGCTTCCCTGGCCTCAGGGCGGCGTTTGATCTCACAGGCGCGGCAGATCAACTCCTCCCCATCCAAGTACGCCGCCGGGTGCTGAGAACACGCATCGCAGAAGTGCATGTACGGGGCCACAGGCAAGGTTCGCCCTCTTCCCCTGCTGCCCTTGCGCTGCCGCAGTCGGTGCCCCACCTGTCTTGCTTTGCTGCCGAAATTGCTCCGGAGCTCTTCCTCGGAGATAGGCACCTTCTCACCGGTGATCGTGGCGATAACCGTCTCGCGCCGGTAGAGTTGTTCCACAGCCCGAATGGCCTGATCTGCTGTCGTTTCGTTCGGCAGAACAATCATAGCTGAACCGCCGGCAGCATAGATGAGATCCGTGTTCTCATCCAGATCGGGATAGACAGAGCGCAGCACCACCAGGGTCTGAGCCCTGTTCAGGTCATCCAGAATTGCACTGGCTACCCGGATGTCACTCAGAGCAGGGGTAGCGAACAGATACTCTTTGATCCGGTCGGTGTCAAAGGACACCAGTTGTCGTGACATAGATATGCCTCCCTGAGGGATATTAGGGTACTGAGTCCGACCATACGGATTCGTGAAACAAAAACGCCAACGCAGGGACGCACTGTACCCTCGCGTTGGCGTAGGAAAGTCGAAAAGCGGAATGATATTGAAGCGGGGTCCGGGCTGTAAATAGTCCTCACGGTACTCCTCCCCGAATAACTACAATCGCATGAGACCTCTCCGCACCACCAGCCGCTCAAAGCCATCCGGCCTCGAAGCTGTAAGCCTGCTCTAACCGGCTGATGCACCATATACTATTATTATATCAGAAATCTGATGAAACCGCAATCAGGGAATCCCTGATTTTGGGGTTCGAAAAACCTGATTTATTTCTTGGTTACCCTAATCCTCCTCGGAGACGGCGATGGCCAGGTCCGGACAGAGTAGCTCACAGAGACGACAGACGGTGCAGTCCTCCGGGCGAACAACTACCACGGGGTGAAATCCGCGCACGAAAGCGGTTTCGTCCCTCTCCAACACTTTCCGGGGACAGAACTCAACGCAAATATAGCAGCCCTTACACCACTCTTGCTTGATCTCGATCTTCGGCATGGATACACCCAGGAGGAACAACGAACTAGCAGGATTTAGCAGGCTGGCAGGCGACGCCCTGAGCCTGTCGAAGGGATTTACGGATCTGTTGCGCACTTGTTTTGGACTTTGGACTTTGGATTTTGGATTTTGGATTTCGGGCTTTGGACTTTCGTATGTAACCTCTGCCTGAACTGCTCCGCCAGGGCCGGCACTACCTGGAAGAGGTCGCCCACGATGCCGTAATGGGCCACCTGAAAGATAGGGGCCTCAGGGTCTTTGTTGATGGCCACAATGCACCGCGAGGTCTTCATCCCCGCCAGGTGCTGGATGGCCCCTGAGATGCCACAGGCAATATAGAGGTCGGGCCGCACGGTGCGACCGGTCTGGCCCACCTGATGGGCATAAGGAATCCAGCCAGCATCCACCGCGGAGCGTGAGGACCCCACCGCCCCACCCAGAACCTCCGCCAACTCGCGAATGGGGGCAAAGCCCTCCGGCCCTCCCACCCCCCGGCCGCCGGCCACGATGATCCGAGCGTCAGCCAGGTTCACCTCGCCCTCCTGGGTGATGAAATCCACCACCTTGCTGGCGATCTCCCCCTCGCTTCTGACGGCCCCCTCGCGCACAATTTGCCCCTGGCGGCCGGCGTCCATCCCGGGCATCTCGAACACCCGGTGGCGGACGGTGGCCATCTGAGGACGATGGTGGGGACATAAGATGGTGGCCATGATGTTGCCCCCGAAGGCGGGACGGGTCTGGCGCAGGAGGCGCGTCTCAGGGTCAATGGTCAGCTCGGTGCAGTCGGCCGTCAGGCCGGTGCGCAGTTGGGTGGCCACCGACCCCGCCAGGTCACGCCCCCGGCTGGAAGCCCCCAGGATGAAGACCTCCGGCCTGTACCTCTGAACCAGATCTACCAGCGCAGCAGCATAGGGATCGGTGCGATAAACACTCAACGTGGGATCTTCCACCAGGAAGACCCGATCGGCGCCATAGCAGATGGCCTCCTGGGCGATGCGCTCCACGCCCTGGCCCAACACACAGGCCGTGAGGGTCGTGTCCAGCTCGTCGGCCAGCTCCCGGCCCTTGCCTGCCATCTCCCAGGAGATGGAAGAAGCCCGCCCTCGAAACTGCTCCACCCAGAACCAGACCCCCCGATAGGCGCTCAGGTCAACCTCGACGATTTCCCTCTCCGGCAGGCTGAGGGCCTCGACCGGGCACTCGGGCAGGCAAGCGCCACAGGCCGTGCAGGTCTCATTCACCACGGCGATGTTCTCATCGTCCAGGCTCAGAGACCCAAAGGGGCACACCTCCACACAGGCCCCACAACCTATACATTCATCGCGGTTGATTTCTAGAAGTGCCAAGATTCCCCCCGACCAGATAAGATCACAATTCCAGCTCTCTCCAGCGCTCCAATCGCGCTATCGGTAAGTAGCCAGCACGACGGGTGTGGATGGCTTCCTGACTGCGGATGTATTGCCGCACCTCTTCCAAGGCTTCGGGCGGCACCTCGTCGGCGCGGAAACGACGGGCCCATAGGTTGTTGAGGCCGATCTGCTGCTTGAGTCCATCAAACTCCAGAAAGATCTGCCGTGCCGATTGGCCCTTCAGTTGATGCATCACATCACTCAGGTCTTCTCCGATGCGCACGAAGATCAGCATGTGAGCGTGGTCCAGCCAGGTGTTGCGCTCCAGTAGTTGAAAGTCGTGCTGACGGGCAATCTCGTCGCCCCAGTAATGCACTCGTTGTCGCACCTCACCTGCCAGCACCGGACGGCGGCGCTTGGTGGGGAAAGTGACGTGGTGATAAGCGTTAGGACGGTACTTGAAGAGTTGGTGACAGTCCGACTGTTCGTTCACGCCATTTCTCCTCTGGGTGAAAGTTAGGCATTGGTCAAAACGCGGCTGATCAGTTAGTGGGTACTACACCTTGAAAAGGTGTAGTCTGCGATGAGTACCCTTGCTAAGAGCAAAGCTTGGGCGACTACAGGTTTCTAACCTGTAGACCTCCAAGAACCAACCCACCCCGCCTTGACCCTCTACTCTCCCCTATCTCCCACCCAACACGCACCCTGAGTCATGTCTTTGTGATTGGTTGACGCAAGGCCCTGGTCAAACCACCGACGGTCAGTTGACAAACACTGCACCTTGGAAAGGTGTGGTTTGCGCCACGTAGCTTCGCCAAAAGCAGGGCTTGGGCGACTACAGGTTTCTAACCTGTAGACCCCCGCAAACCAACCAGCTTCGTCTTGACCCTTGTCCCCTCCTCTGGTTCAGTGAGTGCTGGGCATCGGTCAAGACACTGCTGATCAGTTAGCGAGCACTACACCTTGGAAAGGTGTGGTTTGCGCTGAGCCCCCTCGCCAAGAGTGGCGCCCGAGCGACTACAGGTTTCTAACCTGTAGACCTCCAAGAACCAACCCACCCCGCCTTGACCCTCTACTCTCCCCTATCTCCCACCCAACACGCACCCACCCTGAGTCATGTCCTTGTGATTGGTTGACGCAAGGCCCTGGTCAAAACGCCACTGGCCGATTAGCGAGCACTACACCTTGGAAAGGTGTAGTCTGCGCCGGTACCATCGCCAAGAACAACACTCGGGCGACTACAGGTTTCCAACCTGTAGACCTCCAAAAACCAACCCGCCTCCCCTTGACCGCACTACACCTCGGATACAAACCCCTCCGCCAACAGCCTCTCAGCCAGCAGTGCCACCGCCTCCTCGATGGTCTCGGCCTCGATGATCTCCGCCTCCTCCTGGCGAGACGGAGGGGTGAAGACGCGCACCACCTTGGTGGGCGAGCCGTCCAGGCCGCATTGGGCCGAGTCGGCTCCCTCCAGAACACACGCATCCCACACCGGGATATCCACCCCTCGCGAGCGAATCACCCCCTTGAAATCGGGGTAGCGTGGCTGGTTGATGTCCTTGTTCACCGTGATGACCGCTGGCAGGGTGCTGGCCACCACCTCGCACCCCTCCTCCACCAACCTCTCGACGGTGATGGTCTTGTTCTCGAAATCAACCTGCCTGATCCTGGAGACGTAGGTCAGTTGAGGGATTTCTAAGCGATTGGCGATGCCCGGCCCCACCTGACCGGTATCGCCGTCAATCGCCTGCCGGCCACAGATGACCAGGTCGTAATCGCCGATTCGCCTGATGGCCTCTGCCAAGGTGTAGGCCGTGGCCAGGGTATCGGCCCCGGCGAAGGCGCGGTCCGATAGCAGGATAGCCTCGTCCGCACCCATGGCTATGGTCTCCCGCAGGGCATCCTCGGCCTGGGGCGGGCCCATGGAAACCACCGTCACCTGGCCACCGAACTTCTCCCGCAAGAGAAGTGCTTCCTCAATAGCGTAGGTGTCGAAGGGATTGATGATGCTGGGCACCCCCTCGCGGATCAAAGTCCCCGTCTCAGGATTGATCCTCACCTCCGTGGTATCAGGCACCTGTTTGATACATACTATAGCGTGCATTTGCCTTGTACTCCCCCTGCGAATTGGATATTGGAGATTGGAAATCCAACTTCCAGCTTCTAACCTCCAACTTCCAACATGGCCTCGATCTGGGCCATAACCTGGTCATGGGTGAAATGGCTGAGGGCCATCGTGCCCGAGGGACAGGCCGCCGCGCAGGCTCCACACCCTTTGCACAGCACCTGGTTCACGGTCATGATCCCCCTCCTGGCATCGCGGGCCAGCGCCCCATAGACGCATAAGCTCTCGCAGATGCCGCATCCGGCACAGGTCTCCACCTCGACCACACTGGTGATAGATTCGACCTTCACCCTGCCCCGCGACAAAGGGATCATGGCCGACGAGGCCGCGGCCTTGGCCTGAGCGATGGTATCGGGGATGTCCTTGGGTCCCTGGCAGCAGCCCGCCAGATAGATGCCATCGTTGACGGTATCCACCGGCCTCAGCTTGGGATGAGCCTCGGCCAAGAAGCCATCGGGGGACCGGGGCAACTTCAGCAGCTCGGCGATCCCCTGAGCACTACGGCGGGGAACCACCCCCGTAGCCAGCACCACCAGGTCCGCCTCCATCTCTAACGGCTCACCCAAAATCGTGTCCTCAGCCCGCACCACCAGCTTCTCACCACGCTTGTAGATCTCCGACACGCTGCCCCGACGGTACCTCACCCCCTCACCCCTCACCCGGTCGTAGAACTCCTCAAAACCCTTGCCAAAGGCCCGCACGTCCATGTAGAACACCGTCACCTCAGCCTCGGGTATCCTATCCTTGACCAGATGAGCCTGCTTCGCCGTGTACATGCAACACACCCGCGAACAGTACTCGTGGCCCACGCTCTGATCCCGCGAACCCACGCACTGGATGAACACCACATCACTTGGTCGGGTGGTCAGGTAGTCAAGTGGTCGGGTGGTCGGCCCTGCTCCCCTGCTCCCTTGCTCCCTTGCTCCCCTGCTCCCCTGCTCCATGGACAGCCTCTCGAATTCAGGAGCGGTGATGACGTTAGGATACTTGCCATAGCCCAGCTCAGGCTTGAGGCGGGCATCGAAATGATCGTAGCCGATAGCCACCACCACCGACCCCACCTCAAAATGCAGGGTGCTGGCCGCAGGTTGTAGGGTGCAGGAATCTTGCTCCTTGCCTCCTGCCTCTTGCACCTTGCGTCTTGCCTCTTGCACCTTCACCTGGAAGTTGCCGATGTAGCCCTCAATGCCCACTACCTCCGAGGAGGTCAGAAGCTCGATGTTGGGGTGCTCCGCCACCGCCCTCATCCTGGGGCCCAACAGCTCCAGGCAGCTCTCCAGAGTAGGGAAAGTTCTGTTGAGCTGGGCCACCCGTCCGCCGATGGTCGGCTCCTTCTCCACCAGGTAGACCTTGAAGCCCGCGTTGGCGATGTCCAGGGCGGCCTCGATGCCGGCTATCCCCCCGCCGATGACCAGCGCCGCCGGAATGACGCCCACCTCCCTCTCCTCCAGCGGCTGTAGCAGAGCGGCCTTGGCCACTGCCGAGGCCACGAGTTGCTCCGCTTTCTCGGTGGCCCGCGCCCTGTCCTGGTGGACCCAGGAACACTGCTCCCTGACGTTGGCCATCTCGAAGCAGTAGGGGTTGATCCCCGCCTCTTCAACTACTCCGCGGAAGGTCGGCTCGTGCATCCGGGGAGAGCAGGCAGCCACCACCACGTGCGTCAACCCGCGTTCCTTAATGTCGCCCTTGATGAGCTCCTGCCCAGGATCAGAACACATGTAGGTGTAATTCCTGGCCACCACCACGTTGGGCAACGTTTGGGCAAAGGCGGTAACCGCCTCCACATCCACCGTGGCCGCGATGTTAATCCCACAATGGCAAATATACACCCCAACCCGTGATTTCATCATCCAATCTCTAATATCTAATATCCAATATCCGATATTGGATATTAGATATTGGCTATCTTGCCTCCAGTTGCGTTGTCAACGCCGGCACCACCTTGAACAGATCGTCCACGATGCCGTAGTGGGCTACCTTGAAGATGGGCGCATCGGGGTCTTTGTTGATGGCCACGATGGTGCTTGCGGCCCGCATGCCAGCCACGTGCTGGGAGGCCCCGCTGATGCCCACTGCCAGATAGAGCTTCGGCTTCACCGTCTTGCCCGACTGGCCCACCTGGCGCTCAGGCGGGAGCCAGCCGGCATCCACCACCGGGCGGGAACCAGCCAGCACCCCGCCCAGAGCCTTGGCCAGCTTCTCCACCAGGGCCAGGTTGTCCGCTTCTTTGATGCCCCGCCCCACAGCCACCACCACGTCGGCCTGGGTGATGTCCACCTCGCCCACCGCGGCTTCCACATACTCGAGGAACCTTCGGTACTTGATCTCCTCCGTCAGCGGCGAGTCCACGGCCATGACTTCGCCGCCCAGGGGCACGCCCTCTTCAAAGGGGAAGGCGGCCTGCCGCACGGTGGCCATGCAGGTGTCGGCCTGACGAAAAGCTATCCTGGCGCTCACTTTGCCCCCGTACATCTCTCGCACCGCGAACAGTTGCCCGTCCTTGAGTTCCAACCCCACACAGTCGGTGACCAGCGGCAAGTCCAGTTCAGTCGCCAGGCTGGGGGCCAGGTCCATGCCGTGCGCGCTTTGCCCGATCAATACCAGGCTCGGTTTGCGCTCGGTGATCAGATGGGCCAGGACCTGTTGATAGGCCGCAGAGTTGAAGTGCTCAAGCCGCTCGTCTTCGACCATCAGAACCTGGCTGGCATGCTTCGCCAGTTCCGTGGCAAAGCCGTCAACGTTGTGACCCAGGAGCACAGCCGCAAGGGGTTCGTTCATGGTCGCAGCCAACTCCTGCCCCTTGCCCAGCATCTCGAAGGTGACATCCCTCAGCTCGCCGCGCCTATGCTCTGCCAGAACGAATATCTCTCCCATCAGACAACCCCCTCGTTTTTGAAAATCGTGACCAGCTCGCTGGACACCTCCTCCGGAGAGCCCTCCAGGATCCTTGCCTGGGCCGTCACCACGGGGATGAACAGCTTGACCAGGCTGGTTTTGGACCCTGCTTCGCCCACCGCCTCCTCTGCCAGACCAAGCGCCCCCAGGTCCAGGATCTCGATATCCTTTTTCATGGCCTTCCTGATGCCGAAGATGGAGGCGTAGCGTGGCTCGTTGATGCCTGTCTGGATGGTGAACAGGGCCGGAAGTTCGATCTCCAGCACCTCGTGCAGGCCACCCTCCAGCTCGCGATGCACCTTCATCTTACCATCCTCCATCTCGGTGCTTACCACCAGCGCCGCGTGGGGAATGTCCAGCATCTCCGCCAGGGTGAGGCCCACCTGAGCGCACCCGTCGTCGTCGGCCTGAATGCCAGTCAGCACCAGGTCGTAGTCCATATCCCTGATCGCCTCGCACAGGATGCGAGCGGTGGCAAAGCTGTCAGAACCCTCAAACCGCTCGTCGGTCAGCCGCACTGCTTTGTCCGCCCCCTTGGCCAGGCACATGCGCAGCGTCTCGTCAGCCTCCTGCGGCCCAACGGTCAGCACCGTTATCGAGCCACCCAACTTCTCCTTGAGAAGCAGGGCCTCCTCAATGGCGTAGTTATCCGCCTCGCTGATGTCAAATACGAGCCGCCCCTTCTCGATCCCCTTTTCGTCGTCGCGGATGGTGATCTCCGCCTCCGTCGCGTCGGGCACGTGCTTTACGCAAACTACTATATCCATTTCCTTCCTCCCTCCTGATGATTGGAGATTGGAAGTTAGAGATTAGAAATTGGATAACAATCCAACCTCCAACTTCCAACCTCCAACCTCTAACTACCGATAGCCTGAGCAACCAGCTCTATGATGTCCAGCACCTGAATTGAATCCTCCGCCCCCGTGGTCTTAACCGCGTCTTCCAGGGTCAGCAGGCAGAAGGGACAGGCCGTGGCGATCACCTCCGCGCCAAGAGCGCGGGCATCCTTGACGCGGGTTTCCGCCAGCCGCTCTCTAGTGCTACTGGCCTCCACCCACATTCTACCCCCTCCTCCCTCGCAGCACAGGCTCCGCTCCCTCGACCGATCGAAATCCACGAACTCTAGGCCGGGGATGCTCTGCAGGATCGCCCGCGGCTCGTCGTACACCTGGTTCTGCTTCCCCAGGAAGCACGGGTCGTGATAGGTGACCACTTTGTTCACTTCTTTGGAGAAAGTAAGCTTACCGCGTTCGATCAAACCAGCCACGAGCTGGGTGTAGTGTTGAACCTCAACATCCAGACCCTCGTACTCGTTCTTGAAGCTGTTGTAGCAGTGGGGAGAGGTGGTCACCATCTGTTTTATGCCATACTGCTGGAAGAGCGCCAGGTTTTCCTCCCCCAGGAACTCGAACAGCCCCTCCTCGCCCAGCCTGCGCATCTCGCTACCACAGCACACCTCCTCGTTCCCCAGGATCCCGAAGTCAACCCCCGCCTTCTCGAACACCTTGACCATCGCCCGGGCCACCGCCTGAACCCGGTCGTCGTAGGCCGGGGTGCAGCCCACAAAATAAAGTATCTCCGCCTTAGCGCCCTCAGCCAGATTCTTCACGTTCAAATCCTGCGCCCAATCCGACCGTTTGCCCTTGCCCCTACCCCAGGGGTTGCCGAGCTTGAAGGTGCTCTCCAGCGCATCGCGGACGGTGGGCTTGATGCGCCCCCCCTCGGTCAGCACTCGTCGCATGCCGATCAACATCAGGGCGGGGTCCAGCCCCTTGGGACAGCGCAACGTGCACGTCGCACAGGTGGTGCAATCCCAGATCTCAGGCCTCTCCTTGATGTCCAACTGGTCACGAATCAGAAACTCGTAAATGATGCGTCGGACGTTGAGAGGTGACCTCAACGCCAGGGGACAGCCTCCCGTACATCGC
This sequence comes from Anaerolineae bacterium, assembly GCA_049589355.1. Taxonomy (GTDB): domain Bacteria; phylum Chloroflexota; class Anaerolineae; order VGOG01; family VGOG01; genus JBAWAP01. The sequence continues at coordinate 11,290 of JBAWAP010000391.1, read as the reverse complement.
CCGCACTGGATGCATCCTAGCAAATCGTATTGTTCGACAAACTTATGTGTTTTCAGCATTAAGATCGTTTGCCTCCGGCTTGCTTGAGCCCGACTACGGAGCAGCGCCTCATCAATGGGGCTTGGACCCTGCGAAAAGTGACACGAGCCCGATTCATCGGGCGGAAGCTTCGTAGCACGGCCACTTCATGGCCGTGCAACCCCAGCAATCACAACATCTCCCTGAACACTCACAATCTCATCAACTCTTCTCGCCAACTATCCGCTTCTGTCACATAAAAAGATGCGTCCTCTCGCACCAAATGTGGCCCCACATTATCCGAAGTCATACGCTCCAGGATGGGAATGATCGTACCTTCCGCGTGATGCTCCTTCTGACGCTCGGCATAGGCAATGTAGTTAGGTAGTCGCTTGGCATCGAATGAGAAAGCGCCATATTCATCCTGCCACTCGAAACGCACATCGCTAACACCAGACTTGTTGAATCTCGTCGAAGCAGCACCCTTGATCTGCCCAACGAACTTGGATACTGAAATGGCCGGAGGGATAGCCACGACCATGTGAACGTGATCTGTGGTACCACCGATGGTGTAAACAACGCCTTCAAGCCCAGTAGCTTTGCTGGTCAAGTAGCCGTAGATGTGCTTCTCGACCTGGGGGGTAAGTAGAGGTTGACGATCCTTGGTTGACCAAACCAGATGGTAGAATAGTTGCCAGTAAGGCATACCTCAAGCTCCTTTAACTTCCCAATGCTACCATCAATGTGCAACGGTAATCCGCAGTAATAGCTAATTGGGGTACGTCTCCCAAGCCCGATGATGAAGTCGTCGGGCTACGGAGCAGCGCCCCATCAATGGGGCTTTGACCCCACTAAGAGTGATGAAAGCCCGATTCATCGGGCGGAAGCTTCGTAGCACGGCCACTTCATGGCCGTGCGGCCTCGGCAAGCGTAACATCATCCCTTAACTTGGTGCCTACTTCAAGCCAACCCCATTGAACGAAGGAGAGGGCGGGGATCTATGGCGTGTCGCTTGAACCAGCCATCAGTGGCCGGCAGATCAAGAGCCAGGCCCAACAGTTCCGTGAAATAGAAGACTGGCATCTGGTGTCCCTTCTGGCGGGTGTCCAGGTTGATCTGGCACATCCCACAGGCCGTGACGATGCAGTTGGCTCCCGCCTCCTCAGCCGCGTGCACCAGCTTGTTCACCAATAGCACCACCACGTCGCTACGGTTCAGGCTCAGACTCGCGCCGCAGCAGTCCACGATGTACGACCAGCCCACCGGCTCGGCACCAACCGCCTTAAGTAGACGGTCCATGATCACCGGATGCTCCGGATCATCCCAGCCCGTTAGCTCCGGCGGGCGGACGAGCACGCACCCGTAGTAGCTGACCGGCCTCAGGCCCTCCAGCGGTTTCTTGACCCTGGCGGCGATCTCTTCCAAATCGAGGTCACAGCCAATGATCTCCAACAGAGCACGGGGCCGCGCCTGGCCCATGTACTCGAAGCCGAACAGTTCCTCCATCTCTGCCCGCCAGACCCCATCCTCCCGGAAGCGCTGATCGGCGGCCAGACAGCGCTGGTAGCAGGCCGGACAAGGAATGGCCATGTCCAAGCCAGCGGCCTGAGCAATTGCCACGTTGCGCCCCGGCAGCGCGGTGGCCAGTTCGTGGCTCAGGGCGTGACCCGAAGTCGCTCCACAGCAGTTCCAATCCTCCAGCTCGATGAGCTCTATGTCCAGCGCCTCGCACACCGCCTCGGCAGAGAGGCCGTATTCCACAGCCGTGGTGCTCGACGTACAGCCAGGATAGTATGAATATCTCAAGGTGGTCTCCTTATGAGTTTCAGGTTTCAAGTTTCGGGTTTCGAGTTTTGAACTTTGAGCTTTGAACTTTGAGTTTCTTACTGTCCTGCTCTTCTGTAGAGCTCTTTCACCTGCCCCAGGGCCTTGATCCGTTCTGGCAGGAGTGATAGCTTGCCCTTGAGGAATAGGAGTGCTCCCAGACCGAGATCAGAGAAGAGATCCTTGCTTCTCAACTTGTATTCGGCCAGCATCGTGGCCTCGTGCAGTCGCCCGAAGATCTTGATGTTGTCCACGAAAGCACGATGCAGGGCGTAGACCTTGGCCTCCGGCGGGGCATAGTCCGCCTCCAGGGCCATGTACTTGAGGGTGTCCATCACCGGAGCCAGGCGAATCTCATTGGGACAGCGGGTGCCACACGTCTCGCAGCCCACGCACAGCCAGGGAGCAGAGCTCTTGAGCAAGGGCTCTCTCATGCCCAATTGGATCATCTTCAACACCTGGGCCGGCTGGTAGTCCATGGCATAGGCAGTGGGGCAGCCGACCGTACACTTCTGGCAATAATAGCAACGGAAGACGTTCTCGCCGCTCCGCCTTTGCACCTCCAGAGCAAAATTGGAAGTTGGAAGTTGGAAGTTGGAAGTTGGAGGTTGGAGGTTGGAGGTTGGAGCTTTGAGCTTTGAGCTTTGAGCTTCCATCTATTCTCTCTCCCCCAGACTAGTCAGCTCGTCCTCACGGAAAGTCGCCACCGGCAACTCCTCTTCCAGGCTCCTGCCAGGCACGTAATCGAACAGGGCCTGCACCTTCTCTCCCACGGCGCGGAAGATGGTAGCCACGGGCAAATCGTTAGGGCAGGCGCTCTCGCACATCCCGCATCCCACACAAGAAGTGGCCATGTGGTTGAGCCGCGTCAATTGGAAGATCAGGGTGTCGGTCGGCATGCGGATGGAGCCCTTGCGGGTGGCCCATCTGAAATACTGTGCCGAGGCGTGATCGAAGGTAGCCGTGCGGAAGATGCACTCTTTGCAGTAACAAATGGGACAAGCCACCATACAGTTGTGGCAGCGGATGCAGCGCCAGAACTCAGCCAACAGGCTGGGGATGTCCACCACGCGCTGGCGAAACTCGGCGAAGCGGTGGTCGCGCTCCGCCGTCCGCTCTGCCACCAGCCTGTCCACGGCTTCCTGGCGAGTGGCGGGCATCTCGACGGGGCTTAGCTCCAGCTTCTCGCGCAGTTCCTCGCTAGCAGCAATCAATATCCCCTGGGCCGTGTCCAGTCCAATCAGGCCCATGGCCAGATCAACACCCTGGGGAACAGGATACTCGCACATCTGGCAGGCCACTCGGAACTGATGCCCCTCGTGCGGTGCGAGGTGGCCCTCTTGAACCTGCGCCAGCAGGTCGGTGGACAAATTGCCATTGCTCGCTGCCAACTCAGCATAGTCGTTCATCTCGTAGGTGCCCAGGCAATCCACGCCGATAAGGACCACGTTGTCCAGGCTGGCCTGCTTGAGCTTGACCAGCTCGATCAGAGCTCTGACCTCGCAGGAGCGCAACACCGCCCCCAGCCGGCCCACCGCTCCCGTAGCCGTCAGGTCCGAGACCAGCTTGGCAGAGTTCACCGGCAACACTGGCGCAATCGGATCAACCTTATCCAGCTTGGCCGGATCGGTGAACAGGGTCTGGACGACGTTATCGCCGGCTGGCGTGCACTGAGGCACCAGCAAGGAGTCAACAACTCCCCTCTCCAGCAGTCCTCGCAAGAAAGCGGTCATCGTCTCCAAGACACCGTCCTTTACCTCGAGTCTGTAAGTAGTATTCATGATTCTGGTTCCTATCCCCCTTGACCCATCAAGTGAGGCCGCTGAAAAACCAGCCCCACTGATCACTGATCACTGATCACTGGCTATGTCCCCCACAACTCTCGCAGCGGATTCGGCCCCTTCTCCTTGAGCGAGGCCACCATCCCCTTGACCGTGTCGGCGAAGTACTGGCCCTCGCTGGCGCTGATCCAGCGCAGCCACACCCGGTCATCGTCGAAGCCCATCTGCTCCAGGATGCTCTTTAGGATGGCCACCCGCCGCCGGGCCTTGTAGTTGCCATTCTGATAGTGACAGTCGCCGGGGTGGCACCCGCCGATCAGCACCCCGTCGGCCCCTTCGAGCAGAGCTTTGAGGACGTAGGTCACATCCAGCCCACCCGAACACATCAGGCGGATGATGCGGATATTGGGCGGGTACTGAATGCGCGAGGTGCCAGCCAGGTCCGCCCCCGCATAGGTGCACCAGTTACACAGAAAGGCGATGATACGTGGTTCAAAATTGTCCATGTAAACTCCTTCCCTCGTTACCGTTGGAGGTTGGAAGTTGGAAATTGGATGCTGGATCGTTAGACCTTCCAACCTCCAATCTCTAATTTCTAATCCCTAATCTCCCATCAACGCGTCCACGGCCATCAGCATCTGCTTCGGCTCGAAAGCCACCTGCGCGCTTGCCTTGTTGGGGCAGACCATGGCGCAGACGCCGCAGCCCTTGCAGAGCACCTCTATCACCTTGGCCACCCGCTCATCGTAGTCCAGATAGCGGGCCTCATACGGGCAGGCCTCCACGCACAGCCCACAAAAGCTGCATAGCCTGGCGTTAACCTGTACCAGGGTGTCCTTGCTCTCCAGCCGGGACAAGCCCAGCAGCACCGCCGCACGCACAGCCGCACCCATAGCTTGTGAAATCGCCTCATCAATGAAACGTGGCGAATGGGCCAGGCCACACAGGAAAACGCCCTCCTTGAGGAAGTCCAGGGGGCGCATCTTGGGATGTGCTTCCTGGAAGAAGCCGTCCTCGTCCAAAGGCACACCCAACACCCCGCTCAGAGCTGCGTTTTCATTGGGAGCTATCCCCGTGCTGAGGACCAACAAATCGGCATCGAGGGTGATCTCTTGCCCCAGGATGGGCTCTGTTAGACGCACCCGCAAGCCATCGCCCGCCGCTTCGACACCAGGCTTGTCAGGCAGCTCGTAGCGGATAAAGACCACGCCCTTGTCCCGCGCTTCCCTATAGTACAGCTCGTGGAAGCCATACGTCCTGACCTCCCGATAGAGGACGAACACCCTGGTCTCAGGATTCAGCTCCTTAAGCTTAAGGGCGTTCTTGATGGCGTGGGAGCAACAGACCCGACTGCAATAGGGGCGGGTTTCGTCGCGAGAGCCCACGCATTGGATCATGACCACCGACTTTGGTAAACTGGTAGATTGGTAGATTGGTAAATTGGTGGATTGGTAAATTGGTAAATCGGGCAGGCCTTCCCAGTCTACCAATTTACCAGTTTCCCAATTTACCGACTTACCAGTTTCCCAATTTACCAATAGCTCCTCCAGTTCCTTCTGAGTGAGGACTCTATCGTGCTGGCCGTAGAGGTACTCGGTGGTGGTGGCCAGCTGAGCGCCCGTGGCCACGATGATGGCGCCATGCTCCAATACCTCGTCGCTGCCGTCGGCCAGAGCGAGGGTGGTCAGGAAGTTGCCCTTGCTTCCCCGGAGCTCCTTCACCTTCGTGTTGAGATACACCTTGACCAGCTCGTTCGCCTCCACCCGCTCGATGAGCGAGCGCAGCAACTCCTGGGGCTTCCCGCCCTCCAGGGTATAATACGCGGTCCGCAGATTGCCTCCTAGCTCCTCGCCCCTCTCCACCAAATCCACCTCGAAGCCCAGCTCTGCCAGCTCCAGGGCGGCGGTCAGGCCCGCCAATCCCCCTCCAATGACCAGCCCTCTTCTGCGTACTGGATACTGGGTACTGGATACTGGATACTGGAAGGCAGCCCTGGTCACGGCCATCTCCACCGCAGCCTTGGCCTTGGCCGTAGCCTGCTCTGGCAAATCTCTATGCACCCAGGCAACGCCCTCGCGGATGTCGGCCCGCTCCAACAAATTCGGGTTCAATCCCACCTGGCGCAAAAGCGCGGCGAACTCAGGCTGGTAGAGGCGCTGCGAGCAGCCCGCGATCACCACCCGATTGAGGCCCTGCTCCTCAATAGCCTCTTGTACAGCAGCCAAATCCGCGCCACACGCATCCTCCACCACCTTAACTAAAACCACATCGTCCAGCTGCCCCGCGTATTCCGCCACCGCCCCAACATCCACCACCTCCGAAACCTCACCCCGGCAAGTACAAACAAAGGCACCCACCCGGGGCTCTTCGTCGCTAACATCGCGCTCAGGCAGCACCTCCCCTGCTCCCTTGCTCCCCTGCTCTCCTGCGACCTGCGACTTGCCACCTGCGACTTGCGACCTGCGACCTGCGACCTGCTTCGCCGCTTCCCCCGCCACCCCCGCCGCCTCAATCACCGTCTCAGGGATGTCCTTGGGCTCCCTGAAAGCTCCGCCCACAAACACGCCGGGCCGGGTCGTCTTGTGGGGGGCGAAGCGATCGGTCACGCAGAAGCCAAACTCGTTCAGCTCCACCCCCAGCCTGCTGGCCAGCGCCTGAAAGCCCTCGGGCGCGGCCAGCCCCACCGAGAGGACCACCATCCCAAAGTCTTCTTCGCGGAGGGCGCCATCTTCACCCACGAAGGCCACCCGCAGGTCATGGGTCTTGGGCACTTCCTTGATCGAGGAAACCATGCAGCGGCGATAGGTGACCCCAGGCAGGCTCTCCACCCAGTTGAAATAGCGCTCGAAGTCTTTGCCGAAAGTGCGGATGTCCATGAAGAACACCGTGGCCTGCAAATCGGGGACTATCTCCTTGGCCGCCGCCAGTTGCTTGGCGGTGTACATACAGCAAACCGACGAGCAATAAGGATAGCCGATGGATTCATCCCGTGAGCCAACGCACTGAATGAAGGCCACGCGGCGGGGAGCCGCCCCATCGGAGGGCCGCACCAGATGGGCCTGGGTGAAGCCAGCCAGGCTGACCATGCGCTCGAACTCGATGCTGGTCAGCACGTTGTCGTAGTATCCATAGCCGAACTCGCCCTTGATGCGGGCGTCGAAAGCCTGGTAACCAGGGCTCAGGATCACCGCCCCCACCTCGATCTCAGAGCGCCGCTCGGCCATCTCCAAATCAATGGCCTCGGTGGGGCAGACCGCGACGCACTTGCCGCACCGCGTGCAGTAGTCCATATCTATCACGTAGGCTTCGGGCACGGCGCGCGTGGGCGGACGATAGATGGCCTTCACCTGGTGCAGATGGCCTTCGTAATCGTCGGGCCGCTCCACAGGGCAGACCTCGACGCACAGGGCACAATTGTTGCACCTTTCGATACTAACGTAGCGCGGCCGGTGCTTGACAATCGCCTTGAAATCGCCCGCCTCGCCCTCCAGGGATTCGAGCTCGGCGCAGGACAGAATCTCGATGTTGGAATGCATCCCGCACGCCAGGGTAGGACAATAGGAGGGTTGGTCGGGCAACATGATGCATAAGCCGCACGAGTCGGTGGGGAAAGTGCGGTCCAGCAGGTGCATCGAGCCGCCGATCCCCGGCGCGCTGTCCAGCAGATAGACCTTGTACCCCATCTGGGCCAGCAGTTGGGCCGAGCCCATGCCACCGATGCCCGCCCCGACTATTAGAGCTGAGCCAGCCTTGTTTGAGACGCTGGATTTAGCTACCATCTAGGACTCCTCTTTGAGTTCCGAGTTTAGGGTTTCGAGTTTGAAGTTTCATTTTCTCTTGTCGTAATATCACGATGGTCGAGGAAGCAGCGGCCTTGGCCTGGGCTACGGTGTCAGGGATGTCCTTAGGCCCCTGGCAGCAGCCCGCCAGATAGATGCCATCGTTGATGGTGTCCACCGGCCTCATTTTGGGATGAGCCTCGGCAAAGAAGCCATCGGGGGAACGCTCCAGATTCAACAACCCCGCCACATCTTTTACATCCGCCCGAGGCACGACCCCCGTGGCCAAGACAACCAGGTCTGCCTCCATCTCCAACGGCTCGCCTAGTAGGGTATCCTCGGCCCGCACCACTACCCGATCCCCACGCTTGTAGATCTCCGACACGCTGCCCCGACGGTACATCACCCCCTCGCGCTTCACCCGGTCGTAGAACTCCTCGAAACCCTTGCCAAAGGCACGAACGTCCATGTAGAAAATCGTCACGTTGGCGTCGTGGATTCTCTCCTTGACCAGATGAGACTGCTTGGCGGTGTACATGCAGCACACCCGCGAACAGTACTCGTTGCCCACGGTTTGATCCCGCGAGCCCACACACTGGATGAACACCACGTCCTTCGGCTCCTTGCCATTGAGGGTGATCTTTCCTGCCGTGGGCCCGGAGGCTGAGGACAGGCGCTCGAATTCGAGGCCGGTGATGACGTTGGGGTATCTGCCGTAGCCCAGCTCAGGCTTGAGCCGGGGATCGAAAGGATCGAAGCCGGTAGCCACAATGATGGCCGCCACCCGCAAATCCACTGACTCTTCTTTCATCTCGAAATCGAGGGCCCCTCGCTCGCAGGCCTTTTCGCACTTTCGGCCACATTTGCCCCTGGTCAGATAAAGGCAGGTCTTTTCGTCAATAACAGCTTTCAAGGGTACAGCCTGGGGAAATGGAATGTAGGCGGCGCTGCGCACAGCCACGCCCGCATTGAACTCGGAGGGCACTTTCTTCCAGACACAGGCCTCGACGCACAGCCCGCAGCCGGTGCACATCTCCTCGTGGACGTAACGGGGTTTCTTTTTGACCTTGACCCAGAAGTCTCCCACCTGCCCCTGGAGATCAACCACTTCGCTGTAGGTGAGAAGCTCGATGTTAGGATGGCGGTCAACGTCCACCATCTTGGGAGTAAGGATGCAGGCTGAGCAATCCAAGGTGGGGAAAGTCTTGTCCAGTTGGGCCATGCGCCCGCCGATGCTGGGCTCCCTTTCCACCAGATACACCTTGAAGCCAGCGTCGGCGATGTCCAGCGCGGCCTGGATGCCAGCTATCCCGCCCCCTACCACCAAGGCCACTGGAGAGGCGTTGTTCCGTTCCGCCTCAACTGCTACACCCTGCTCGTTTTTCAAATTCATCCATCTTCAAGTTAAGACTACTGCTCGGGGAAAACAGCCCAGCTGATCTCCCCAGTACCGGGCGATAATTATACTACCACATCCCCTGGTAGACAAATGAATGGTGCGCCAAGCTCCACGATTATACTCCAATCCTAAAAACTGGCAAGTCTGAGAGAGCCATTTTATTTGACATTTGGATATTATCGTGCTATACTCAGCCCCGCTAAGCCAGATTCCGGTGGCGCGGTCTTCTTGATGCAGGACGTGGCGTGACTGGTGTACAATAGGGGCAGGAGGTGAGCGAAATGAAGGCCAATGTGGTGCAGGTGCTGCCGGATGGCCATCTGGCCTTACCGGAACAGATGAAAAAGGCCTTTGCCGATGTCAAGACATTCTGGGCGGAGAGCAGAGACGAATTCATCGTGCTCATGCCTTTGGAGCGAGCAGGTGAAGAATCCCTCTCAGCCAGCGAAGCTCTGGAGGAAATGCGGCAGATGGTGGCAAGAATAGGTGGGATGAAGAAGACTCCACAGGAGGTCATCGAGGATCTTCGGGCGATTCGCAAACGTATCTGGGAGACGGAGTATCGTCCCAGATATGCCGAGGTCCTGGAGGAGTATTATGCCCGCCACCCTGACCGTCGTCCTCGATAGCAACGTCTACATTTTCGGCATCGCCAGGGTTATGCCCAGTTGTGAAGCCCTCCTCAATGTGCTCTCCAGGGGTAAGTGGGAAGGCCGGTTGAGAGTGATCACACCGCACTTGGTTGAGAGGGAAGTCACTCGCAACCTGGAACCCATAGGCCTTTCTGCCTCTAAGCTCTTCTACTCTATACTAGCAGATGTCCCCTGGAGTGGTGTTATTTATGAAGCCCCTCCAGACGAGTTGATGCTGAAGTATCTAGAACTTGGCCTGGCCGAGGAAGATGCCGTTGTCGCTGCTTTCACCGAATGGCTCGGGGCCAAGTATCTGGTGTCCGAGAACCGCCACTTTCTGGAAGAACTGAAGACTGAGGCCTTCCAGGTGGTTGATGCAGCCGAGTTCCTGAACATGATCGAGACTGGTGAGATACCGGCTTGCACTGAAGAAAGGGAGTAACGCGATTTTGACACCCATGGATGGCTATGCTATAATCTCGTCGGTTCTCTAACGGCCCGCTGGCGTCACTCCCATAGCGGGACTACTCAAAAACACTACAAGGAGGTAGATTCAACATGGAATTCAGACTGAGTGCCGAGCAGGAACTGTGGAAAAACACGGTGAGAGAGTTTGCCGCAGCGGAGCTGGAGCCCATCGCCCGGAAGATCGACGAGGAATGGGAGAGGATACCCGACGACGTCATCAAGAAGATGGCCGCTCTGGGTATCTTCGGTGTGACCATCCCCGAGGAGTATGGCGGCATGGCCATGCCTGGCGAGGAGATGCAGTATGCCATGATCACGGTTCACGAGCTGGCGCGGGCCGAACTGAGCATGTCGCTGCCCGTCTACAGCCTGCTGTGCATCGGCTGGTCCTTCTTGCTGAACCGATACGGCACCAAGGAAGCCAAGGAAGAGATATTGCCCAAGGTGGCCTCCGGCGAATGGTTCATCGGCATCAATACCACGGAACCTGGGGGAGGCTCCGACCTGGCCAACATCAAGACCGTGGGCAAGAGCGACGGCGATAAGTGGATCGTCAACGGCGAGAAAGCCTACATCAGCGGCGTGAGAGAGGCCAACGAGCGCGGCGGCGGCCACCTGACCCTCTTCGTGACCGACCCCGAGAAGGGTTACAAGGGGACCACCTTCGCCTACTTCCCGGCCGACGCTCCCGGCACCACCTATACCACGTATCACGACATGGGGCGCATGGGACTGTCCACCGGCGGCTTCGTATACAAGGACGTGGAGATTCCCAAGAAGTACATCTTGGGTGAGGAAAACAAGGGTTTCTACGTCAACATGGAAGGCTTCAATGCTGCCCGGGTTCTGGTATCTGCAGCCTGCCTGGGAGGGGCCGAGAAGTGCCTGGAGATCAGCCGCGAGTACACCAAGCAGAGGATAATCTTCGGCCGCCCGCTGGTAAACTTCGAGGCCATCTCCTTCGAGATTGCCGATGACTATGCCCAATTGGAGATGCTGAAGCTGATGCTCCAAAAAGGCGCCTGGATGATTGACCAGTTCTACCAGGATCGGTCGAGCTTCACCAAGGAAGAGATCAACCGCACCATCTCTATCTGCAAGGCCCACTCCCCGATGCTGGCCGTAGATATCGCCAAGCACGGCATGATGTACCACGGTGCCTTCGGCTATACCAAGGACACCCCGCTGGAGATGGCTCTGAGGGGCGCCATGTCCTATGTAGTTGGGGCCGAGGGCGGCTATCACGTCCAGAAGCTCATTATCGCCCGCGACTGGATCGGCGAGGAGGCAGTGCCGTTCCGCGGGACGCAGAAGGGTCACTAGTCCAAGAAACCGGAGAAACCAGGTTTTTGAGTTTGAAAAGCAGCTTCCGTCTGCGATGCTATACCG
>JBAWAP010000390.1:0-18246 GCA_049589355.1 Anaerolineae bacterium | reverse complement strand
GTCCACAGCCACTCCCCAAGGCACGTCAAATTGCCCATCGCCGCTGCCGTAGCTTCCCCACTTGGCAATGAAGTTGCTGTGAGAATCGAAGACCTGGATACGATTGTTGCCTGAATCCACCACGTAGACGTTGCCCTTGGCGTCCACAGCCACTCCGTGAGGCCTGTCGAACCGCCCATCGCCTCGGCTCCAGCTTCCCCACTTGGCGACGAAGTTGCCCTGGGAATCAGAGACCTGGATGCGATTGTTACCTGAATCCGCCACGTAGACGTGGCCCTTGGCGTCCACAGCCACGTCGCAAGGCCAGTCGAACTGTCCATCGCCGTTGCCCCAGCTTCCCCACTTGGCGATGAAGTTGCCCTGGAAATCGAAGACCTGGATGCGATCGTCACCTGCCACGTAGACGTTGCCCCTGGCGTCCACAGCCATGCCGTAAAGACCGAAGAACTGCCCATCGCCGCTGCCCTCGCTTCCCCACTTGGCGATGAAGTTGCTGTGAGAATCGAAGACCTGGATGCGATTGTTGCCTGAATCTGCTACGTAGACGTTGCCCTTGGCGTCCACAGCCACGTCGGAAGGACCAAAGAAACGCCCATCGCCTCTGCCCTCGATTCCCCATTTGGCGATGAAATTGCCCTGGGAATCGAAGACCTGGATGCGATGGTTGCCCGAATCCGCCACGTAGACGTGGCCCTTGGTATCCACAGCCACGCCGCAAGGACCGAAGAACTGTCCATCGCCGCTCCCCCTGCTTCCCCACTTGGCAATAAAGTTGCCCTGGGAATCGAGGATCTGGATGCGGTGGTTCCCCGAATCCGCCACATAGACATTGCCCTTGGCGTCCACAGCCACGCCGCAAGGCCTGTCAAACTGCCTATCGCCGCTGCCCTTGCTTCCCCACCTGGCGATGAAATTGCCACTGGAATCGAACTTCTGGAGGGGGGAGTACTCATCCACTACGTATGTGTTTCCATTGACATCTACCGCTACGGCTCGAGGGCCATAAAGCTCTCCACCGCTTCGCCCCTCGTCCCTCCACGTGAGCAAGAAAGACACTGGAACTGGGGTTGCCGTGGGTGGCGCGGGGGTTAGCGCCGGTGGGGTGGGCGCGGGCGGCACGAGGGTGGGCGGCGGTGGGGTCAGCGTAGGCGGTGGCGCCGGCCCACAGCCCGTTAAGGCCAGAGAGAGAACGAAGACGGCCGCTAAGCTGACCAGGATCCACTTGCGCATTATTCTTTCCTAATCTTTGTTCTAATGGTCCTCTTGGCCTGGCGTAACGATCCAATGCCTCTACTCGACTGTTTATATTATATCACATTTTGGTTGCTTTGGCTATAGTCATACCCCAAAAACAAAACGGGGCGCTTTGGAGTGCCCCATTCACTTGAGCCAGTTGGATACTAGAAGTTACCCAGCACCTGTCGGGCGATGACCAGTCGCTGGATCTCACTCGTCCCTTCGCCGATGGTACAGAGCCGCTGATCACGGTACATGCGCTCCACCTCGTATTCCCGCATGTACCCGTATCCGCCGTGAATCTGCAGCGCCTTGAAGCACACCCGCTCGGCGGCCTCCGAGGCGTAGAGCTTGGCCATGGCCGCCTCCTTGGTGAAGTGCACTCCCTGGTCCTCGAGCCAGGCCGCCTGGTAGACCATCAGCCGGGCAGCCTCGATCTCGGTGGCCATGTCGGCCAGCATCCACTGGACGGCCTGGAAATTGCAGATGGGCTGGTCGAACTGCTGCCGCTCCTTGGAGTAGGCCAATGCCCGCTCGAAGGCCCCCTGAGCCAATCCCAGAGCCAGCGCCCCAATGCTGATCCGCCCGCCATCCAGGGTGATGAGGGCCTGCTTGAAACCCTCGCCTGGGGTACCCAGGATGTTCTCCTTCGGGATGCGACAATCCTCGAAGGATAACTCCGAGGTGATCGAGCCCTTGAGCCCCATTTTCTCCTCGTCCCGGCCGGGGCGAAAGCCAGGGGTGCCCTTTTCCACGATGAAGCTGGAGATCCCTCGCGTCCCCTTCTCGGGATCGGTCAGGGCGGTGAGCACCACCACGTTGGCGATCGAGCCGTTGGTGATAAAGCACTTTTGGCCGTTGATCACCCACTCGTCGCCGTCGAGCACGGCCCGCGTCTTGATGCCCCCCGCGTCCGAACCGGCCCCGGGCTCAGTCAGCCCAAGGGCCCCGATCCATTCCCCGCTGGCCAGCTTCGGGACGTACTTGCGCTTCTGTTCCTCGGTGCCGAAGTGGTAGATGGGGAAGGTGCACAGCGAGATGTGGGCGGCCAGGGTTATGCCCGTCGAGCCGCAGACACGGGAGATCTCCTCGATGGCGATGGCATAACAGACGGTGTCTGCCCCCCCACCGCCGTACTCCTCGGAGAAGGGCAAGCCCATCAGCCCTAACTCCCCCATCTTGCGGATGGTCTCCCAGGGAAACTGCCCAGTCTTGTCGGTCTCCTGCGCGATGGGAGCGATCTCGTTCTGGGCGAAATCGCGCACCATCTTGCGGATCATCTTCTGCTCATCGTTGAGTTCGAAGTCCATCTTTGGATTCCTCCTTGGTCGGATGGTCAGTTGGTCGGATAGTCCTTGGTCATTGGTTCATTGGTCATTCGATGATCACCTTGTCGTCAACCGCTCTCATCTCCTCGTCCAGGACTGGCAGGCGGGCCATGGTAGAGAGGAGATAGAGCCCAACCTCGATCTGGTATTCGGCTGGAGGCGCTTCGTAGGAGAGGGGCACTGAGTGGAAGGCGCCGTGGAAACGGCTCGCCAGCACCCAGTTAGCAAACTCACCCAGAGCCATAGAGCGGCCGTGGAGGGCTGGCCAGCGTAGGGGGATGTAGAGATATACCGATAGACCCAGCAAAAAGAGGCCCGATAGAAGTCCAAAGTTCAAAGTCCAAAGCCCAAAGTCCAAGCCCCTCTTGAGAAGGACTTTGACTTTGAGGGCAATGACGAGGAGTAGAGAACCGCACAGCAGCACCTTGGCTTGCAGGGGGTTCACCTCCCCTTGTGCCAGGTAGAGGAGCAATAAAAATAGAGGGGTGTAGGTGAGGGCATCGTCGGCGAGGGCCTGACCCAGTGGCATCTTGCCTTGTCGAGCGCAGGCTGCTGAATAGAGACGCCAAAAAGCGAGGAGGCCAAAAGTGACAGCCAGCGATAAGAGGGCTGTCCGGGGTAGGTAGTTGAGTCCTGGCAGGGTGTGGTAGGAGTTTTCTGCCAGGAAGCGGCTGGTGAAAGCGCCTAGAGTCAGGCCGGCTCCCAATACAAGAGCTAAATACGCCTTTTGGAAGTTGGAAGTTGGAATTCTATATCCTTTGAATCCTGTGATCTGTTGGTAGTCAATGGAGCAAGGGAACAGAGTGGCAAAGGAGCAAAGTCCATTAGTTGAGCCGTGAATCAGGATTCCGGGGTTGGCGTTGGCTGTGGTTCGGGCAGGCCGAAATAGTAGCGCAGGATTTCGGCGGCAATGGGCACGGCAGTAGTCGTTCCCTCGCCTCCACCAGCGACGAAGATCACCAGGGCGATCTCCGGTTCCTGAACGGGGGCGAAGACCGTGAACCAGGCATGGGTGGGCAGATGCCCCTCCTCGTCGCGGGGACCAGGGTACTCAGCAGTGCCGGTCTTGCCGGCCACCTCTACACCCTCTAATTGGGCCTGCCGGGCGGTACCCCATTCAACGGCCTGCTGCATACCCTCGCGAACCGTGGCCAGGTTCTCCTCCGAGACGGGTACCTGCCGGATGACCTCTGGGGCGAACGGGCGAATCACCTGGCCCTCTGCATCGGTCACCTGGTAGACGATCTGGGGCCGGTAGAGCGTCCCCCCGTTAGCTACTGCTGCGGTGGCGTTCAGGAGTTGCAGAGGGGTGACCAGGATGAAGCCCTGGCCGATGGATACGTTGTAAGTATCGCCAGTAGACCAGTTCTCGGCGTAGTTTATCCGTTTCCACTTTTCGGTGGGCACCAGGCCAGATTCCTCTCCTGAAAGGGCGATGCCCGTCGGTTGGCCCAGTCCGAAAAGGCTGGCATATTCGCTCAGTCGTTCCAGTCCCAAGCCTTCGAAATCTTCAAAGCCTCCCCCAAGTTGATAGAAGAAGATGTCACAGGATTGAGCAATAGCCTGGACGATGTTTAGTGGACCGTGGCCTCGATTTAACTTGTGGATCCAGCAGTAAAATGGCTGGGCTAACTCAGGATCGTCGGGAAAGTACTTGTTGGGCAGCCAGAGGGTCCCCTGGCAAGTCAGAGTCGTCCTCCTATTGAGAACGCCTTCCTCCAGGGCAGCGGCAGCGGGAATGATCTTGAAGGCAGAGCCCGGCGGATATTGGCCGATGATAGCGTGGTTGACTAAAGGCTTGCTGGGATCTTCCTGCAACCCAGCCCAATCCTCTTGGGAGATGCCGGTTGCAAAGAGGTTGTTGTCGTAACTGGGCAGCGACACGAGGCTCAGGATCTCGCCGGTTTGGGGATTCATGGCGATAGCTACACCACTTTCGGACTCGACGTTCTCCATGCCTCGGCTTAGGGCTTCCTCCATGAACTGTTGCAGTTCCAGGTCAATAGCTAGGATCAGGTTGTGGCCCGGCAGAGGGGGTTGAGGGTCTCCCACGGCTCTGACCTCACGTCCGGCCACGTCCACCTCGATGTACTTGTACCCCTTGCTGCCGCGCAGTTCCTCATCGAAAGTTAGCTCCACGCCAGTTAATCCCACCGTGTCGTTGTTGGGGTCGTACCCTCGATTGGTGTAGGTCTCCGCCTGCTCGACTGGGATTGGTCCCACATAGCCGATGATGTGGGAAGTCAGGTCTCCGCTGGGGTATTGGCGGATGGGATCTATCTCGATGAGCACGCCAGGCAAGTCCAGGTGCTCCTCTTCGACGATGAAGACGGTGTCACGGTCTACATTAGTCTTAATTGTGAGGGGGCGATAGGGCGCAGTATCGCGCACCTCGTCTACCATCTCCTTGATGCCTCTGCCCTCCCTCTCTCCCCCCCAACTCTGGGGGGGATGAAGGGGGGGGGCAGAAGCGGTAGCCGTGCTGGCGGGAATCCCGAGGAGGGCCGATAGTTGGGAAAAAATGGCCATTTCCTCCTGCTCATCTTCGGGCAGATAGGCTGGTATTATAGTCACGGCGAAGCTGGGAATGTTCTGTACCAGGATGCGGCCGTAGCGATCGTAGATGACGCCGCGGGCGGCCTCGGTGGGCACCAGGCGGAAGCGGTTGCGGTCGGCCATCAGTTGATAGCGTTCGCCCTCGACGATTTGCAGCCGCCACATTTGGAGAGCAAAGATCAGGAAGACCAGGATGGTGATAACACGAAAGGCTAAGAGTCTTCTCTTAAGGCCAAGATCGGGTGATGGGCTCATCCTATTCCTCCAACTGTTCTTGCGTCGGCCTGTGCATGATTCGCAGTCGGGCTACCTGGTAGGCGGACTCCAGTTCCTCGACAGCAGCCCGAAATCCCGGGTCCTTCATTTGCTCGGCTTCCCAGTCCTCAAACCGGAGATTGGCATTGTTTGAATTTTGAACTTTGAGCTTTATCACCAAGCCATTTCCTCTGGCCCTGTCTTACGGTGGAGCCAATACAGGGCTTTGTAGATGAAAGGTGCTAACAACACGTTGAGCAAGGTAGAGGGCAGGACCACTTTGATCAGGCTATCTGCCCACGCTATCGAACAGCCCCTCATGTGCAGCAGGAGGAGAAAGAATAGGTCATAGGCCAGGGTGGCAAGCAAAGTCGCGATCAGGGGAAGGGCAATGTGGGTGCGGAAGACGCTCAACTCCCCCATGCCTGCGAGCAGACTGAGGACCAGAAGGGCCACCGCAGAGGTTCCGAAGGGGGCCCCTGAGAGCAGATCCAGTCCGATTCCTCCGACAAGTGCCCAGATCACGCCCTCTTTTGCTCCTCGTAAGAGGCTCCAGGAGATTACCGCCAGGAGCACGAGGTCGGGCTTCACGCCCAGGATGGTCAGATGGGGCATCGCGGTCGCTTGTATTATGACGATGGCGCTTAGCAGCGAGATAGTGGCATAAATGTTCATCACTAGGAGCCCATTCATTCAAAACCAATGGGCTGGAAGTTGGTGATGACCAGGACTACCTCCAGGTTGTTGAAATCTACGGTGGGCCGAATGTCGGCCTCCTGAAACATCTCGATGTCGCGCTGGCGGACGGCTGTAACCTGGCCGATGATCAACTTCTTGGGGAAATTGCCTCCCAGTCCCGAGGTGAGGACTATGTCGTTGACGTTAACCGGCTCCCCTTGGGGGATATACTTCATTACCAAGCTCCCGCCGACCTGACCTTCTACCACTCCTGTGGCCCGCGAGGTCTGAATCAGAGCGTTCACAGAGCTAGAGGGGTCAATGATCAACATCACTTTGGCCCAGTTGGAGCCTACATCGGTGATGCGCCCAACTAGCCCCCGCTCAGTGACCACCGGCATGCCCTTTTCGATTCCGTGCTGGGAACCCAAGTCAATGGTAAGGTAGCTTAGGAAGTTGCTGGGGTCGCGGCCGATAACCCGGCCTTTTACCTCTGCCGCTTTGTAATCGTGAGAGGGGTTGGCTTGGGTGAAGTTGAGCAGTCGGCGCAGGGCTTCGTTCTCGGACTCGATCTCCTTCAGACGCACGTTCTCGATCATCAGGCTGTCGGCCAGGCTTTGCAATTCCTCGTTGCGGTGGCGCAGTTCTCTGAGATCCTGCGTAGTGTTGGTCAGGTCGCTGAGGTTGTTGACCAGGGAGGTTAGTTTCCCTTGAACAGGGGCAACAAAGCGCAGCGCCAAATCCTCAATGGGCTGCAGTTGTTCATTCTGATCCAAAGCAAGCCCGGCCAGGCTCAGCAGAATGAGGATGATTAACGCTGCAGATCTGGTTGGCAGATGCTTCACCAGAGCTCACTCCTTCGCTCGATTGCTAGCCACGACCTGCCCCTCATCGTGTTGTGCTGGCCAGGATCTTGCTCAAGCTGTCCAGATCCTCTAAGACCATGCCCGCTCCACGGGCCACGCAGGTCATCGGCGCCTCGGCTACGTATACGTTCATCCTCGTTTCATCGGCCAGCCGTTCGGCTATGCCCCGCAATAGGGCCACGCCGCCGGCCAGGGCGATGCCTTGCTCCATCAGGTCGGCCACCAGCTCAGGAGGAGTTTCGTCGAGGGCACTTTTGACCGTGTCTACAATGACGTTCAGGGAACCGGATATCGCTTCCCGAATCTCCACACTGCTCACCTCGATTGCTTGTGGCAAACCGGTGATGAGATTGCGCCCCCGCAAGATCATGGTCATTTCCTCGGGCAGGGGGTAGGCGGAACCTATTTCGATCTTTGCTCTTTCAGCCATCCGTTCGCCGATGAGGATGTTGTACTTCTGGCGAGCATATTGAATTATTTCTTCGTCCATCTCGTCGCCGGCCACACGAATCGAGCGGCCAACCACGATCCCTCCCAGGGCGAAGACGGCCATCTCTGTCGTGCCGCCCCCGATGTCTATGATCATGCTGCCCATTGCTTCGGTGATAGGCAATCCAGCTCCGAGCGCAGCAGCCTTTGGTTCCTCGATGAGGTAGGCCTCGCGGGCCCCGGCTGAGATAGTGGCGTCGTATACGGCCCGCTTCTCTACCTCAGTGCAGCCCTCGGGGATGCCGACCACTACCCTGGGGCGGGGAATGGGCAGGATCACCTGGTCGTGCACTTTCGCGATAAAGTAGTGGAGCATCTTCTCGGTGATATCGAATTCAGATATAACGCCATCGCGCAGGGGGCGGATGGCCACGATGTTGGCTGGGGTGCGCCCCACCATCTCCTTGGCTTCGCTGCCGATGGCCAGTACTTTCTTAGTCTTCTTCTCGATGGCTACCCAGGATGGCTCGTTGATGACGATGCCCTTTCCACGTACACTAACCAAGGTGTTAGCTGTGCCTAGATCGATGCCGATGTCCAAGGAAAACAGGCCCAAAAGGGCGCTTAGTGGATTAAACACTTAATCTTCCTCCTGTTGACTAATACTGATGGCCTAACATTCTGTGCTCTAAGCTCACCAACATTATACCACAAATCACCCAATTGACAAAAAACCAACGGTGCGGTAGAATGGGGATCGAACTATGATTAGCCATCCAAGAGATAAAACTATACTTAGGAGGCAGTACAATGGAGGAGAAAGTCGGAGAGGTAACGCAGTATTGGGGCAAGATCGGTGTGGCCGGCATCAAACTCACTGGTGCCTTGAGCCAGGGCGACACCATTCGCATCAAGGGGGCCACTACTGACTTTGAGCAGATCGTGGGCTCTATGCAGATCGAGCACCAAAATATCGAGACCGCTAAAAGGGGCCAGGAGATCGGCCTCGAGGTCAAGGAGAAGGTACGCCGAGGGGATACGGTGTACAAAGTAGAATAGTGGATGTCCTATCGAAGGTCCGCCAGACCATAGACCGACATGGTCTCCTGGCTGGGGGTGGGACGGTGGTGGTCGGCGTCTCCGGCGGCCCTGATTCCCTTTGCCTCTTGCACGTCTTGAACCGCTTGCGTGAGGGTTATGGGATCGAGCTGCACGTGGCTCACCTCGATCATCGGATCCGGGGTTGGGAGTCGAGGGATGACGCAGCTTTCGTGGCCAGTTTGGCCGAGGACTGGGGATTGCCGGCCACCATCGAAGCCCACGATGTACCGCGGCTGGCCAGGGAGAACAAGCTGGCCATCGAAGAGGCAGCCCGCCAAGCCCGGTACTCGTTCTTGGGCCGGGTTACCCAGGCGGTCGGGGCGAGGAGAATCGCTGTAGGCCACAACGCCGATGACCAGACGGAAACCATCGTCATGCATTGGCTCCGCGGGTCGGGGCTGGCCGGCCTGCGGGGAATGTTGCCTCAGACCGATCTGGGAGAGATGCGTCTGGAAGCTGCCTGGCCCGATCACCCCCCCTTGGACCTTCAACTGATCCGCCCTCTGCTGGAGATACCCCGCGCCGAGATCGAGGCCTACTGTTGGGAGCATGGATTGAACCCCCGCTTCGATCGCTCTAACCTGGACACCACCTATTATCGCAACCGGCTGCGCCATGAACTGATCCCCTACCTGGAAAGCTACAACTCCAACATCTGTGAGGTGTTGCGCCGTTCGGCTCAGGTCATCGGCGACGACTACAACTTTCTGCAGGCCGAGCTGGAACTCACCTGGCCCGCAGTTGTTTCCTTGGAATCGGAGGGGGCCATAACCTTCGATCTGGCCCGCTGGCGGGCCTTGCCCACCAGCCAGCAGCGGTCCACCCTGCGGGAGGCTGTCCATCGCCTGCGCCGATCTCTGCGCAACATCAACTGGATCCACATTGAGAACGCCCTGTCGGCCTTGAGGACGAAGCCAGCGGGAACCCAGGTCACCCTGCCCCAGGGCCTGTTGCTCTCCATTGGCTATCATGATTTCACCGTAGCTGATGAGGGTTATGTGCCCGAAGTGGACTGGCCCCTTCTCCTTGTGGAAAGCCTCCCCGTGGCAGTGCCGGGGGTTACAGAGCTACCCGATTCTGGCTGGTGTCTCGAAGCTGCTGTCATTGAGCGGGAGGAGTTTCGCGAGGATTACCTGGACAATCCCAATCCCTGGCAGGCCTTCCTGGACTACGAGAGGGCAGGCTCGGAATTG
Organism: Anaerolineae bacterium; assembly: GCA_049589355.1. GTDB lineage: Bacteria > Chloroflexota > Anaerolineae > VGOG01 > VGOG01 > JBAWAP01. Next base: position 8,604 of record JBAWAP010000390.1, on the reverse strand, counting down.
GTGCTGCGTCAGCGTCGGTCTGGTGATCGTTTTCGGCCCCTGGGCCTGGGTGGCCACGAGAAGAGCCTCCACACCTTCATGATTGACCACAAGATACCGCGCCCCCTGCGAGGGTTCGTTCCCATTGTAGCCTCGCCTCGGTGTATCATCTGGTTAGCTGGCTGGCGCATTGACCAGCGGGCCAAAATCACCGAGAGCACAGAGCGCATCTTGCATCTGGCCTTCCGCTCATGTCTTGACATTTGACGTTTCATGTCTTCACGTTTCACGTTGTCGTTTGCCTTTTTTGCCGAAAAGGTGTAGAATACCAGCGTCAATTGCATAACGTGTTCTCCGAGCCATGCGACCTAAGGGCTGTGAGGTCTATGGCGCATGGCCGCAGTGGGTGCCTGTAATTAGAGCACTCCAACGGTACGGATGGAAACGCCCGTGCCCCCCGTGTTTGGAAAGGAGGACTGAGGTCACTGTTTATCAGCGCTCTCTTTCCAAGGGGGCGCTGAAATTTTTCGGGGAAGGGTAGGGACAGATGAAGCAAGAAATAGCGGCTCAAATCAAAGGTTCGTTAACCGAAGGCAAGTTGCCTTGTGCATCGGCGTTCAAGATCGTGCGGAGGTTAAAAGTCAGCCCACAGCAGGTGGGCGAGGTGGCCAATGAGCTTGGCGTCAAAATCTCCCGCTGTCAATTGGGCCTCTTCGGCTACGGATCCAACAAGGGCAAATCCCTGGAGCCAGTGCAGGAGGTGATGGAAGAATTAGAGGTGAGGATCAGGGACGGGGTGGTTGAGGGGGGGCTGCCTTGTGCAACGGCCTGGGACATCGCTCAAGAGCTAACGATGAAACGAATTGAGGTAGCCAGGGCGGCCGAAAGTTTGGGCATCAGAATCACTCAATGCCAGTTGGGATGTTTTAACTGACAAATAGAAGTCTCCGACCCACTCCCTCTAAGGGCAGAGCCTACGGGGGATGGGCGTTAGGGTGTGGCTGGAAACGGCCACGCCTCCCGTGCTTGGAAAGGAGATCAGGCTTCGGCATGAGCTCAGCCGAACGGTTTAGGAGCGTCTTCCTCTGAACGCGCTCTTCCATCCTTTCCGGCACGGCAAACGGAAAGGAGGTGGTGAGAGTGCGCAATTAACTCAATGTGGACACCGTACCAAAACTTTCAAGAAAAAGGAGGAAGACTCAAATGAAAAAGCAAATATTCTGGACGTTTGCGACCTTGGCGCTTGTGCTGGCCCTGGTGGCTGCTTGCGCCCCAGCGTCAACTCCCACACCCACAGCGACACCTCCGCTGCCGACTGCCACTCCCCTGCCACCCACGGCGACGCCTGCGCCCGAGGCGCAGAAGTTGATCCTGGCGACCACCACCTCCACCGCTGACTCGGGTTTGCTGGACTATCTCCTGCCCGACTTCGAGGCCCAGTACAATGCCAAAGTGGAGGTCATCGCTGTGGGAACAGGCCAAGCCATTAAGACCGGCGAGCAGGGGGATGCCGACGTCCTCCTCGTCCACGATCGCCCTAAGGAGGACAAGTTCGTGGCGGACGGCTATGGTGTGAACCGCCAAGACGTGATGTACAACGACTTCGTCATCGTCGGGCCGGGGGATGACCCGGCCGGCATCAAGGGGATGACCGACGCAGCGACGGCTTTGGCCAAGATCGCCGAGGCCAAGGCCCCCTTCGCCTCGCGAGGCGATGAGTCGGGCACCCACAGCAAGGAGAAGGCGATCTGGAAAAAGGCGGGCATCGAGCCCGGTGGCGACTGGTATTTCTCGCTGGGTCAGGGGATGGGAGAAACTCTGACTTTTGCCAATGAGAAAGGCGCCTACACCCTCACCGATCGGGGCACGTATCTATCCCGCAAGGAAGGATTAGAGCTACCTATCCTGGTGGAGGGAGACCCTATCCTCTTCAACCCCTACGGCGTCATCGCCGTTAATCCGGAGAAGCATCCCCACGTCAAGTATGACCTTGCCATGAAGTTCATCGAGTGGCTTACCTCGGTGGATACTCAGGAGAAGATCGGTGAGTTCGGCAGGGACAAGTTTGGTATGCCCCTGTTCACCCCCGACTCCGAGGAGTGGCGGGCGGCTAAGAAGTGATGAGTCAACGAGTTAACGAGTAACGTGCTAATAAGTAACGAGTCAACGGGTAATGTGTCAACGAGGTGCTCGTTACCTCATTGACCCGTTGACTCGTTGCCTCATTGACTCATTCATTGGGAGGTAGCTCACCATCAACGAGATTGTACGTGGTTTCATCCAGGCTTTCAAGCTTCTCGTCGGTCTAGACCCAGAGTTGATCCGCATTGTAAGCCTCTCCCTGCGGGTCACGGGTATTGCCTTGCTTGTTAGCACCCTGGTGGGTATTCCCCTGGGCAGTTGGCTGGGATTGAGACGCTTCATCGGGCGGCAATTGGTCATTGCCCTTCTCTACACCGGCATGGGATTTCCCCCGGTCGTCGTTGGTCTCTTTGTCTACTTGATGCTGTCTCGCAGCGGCCCCTTGGGCTCTCTGGGTTGGCTTTTCACTCCGGCAGCCATGATCGTCGCCCAGGTGATCATTTCGTTCCCTCTGGTCTCAGGCTTCACCATGGCCGCAGTGATGGGGGTGGACCCCAACCTGCGCCAACAAGTCCTTTCCCTGGGGGCGACGGACTGGCAGGCAACCCTGGCCGTTCTGAGGGAGGCGAGGGTAGGGGTCATTGTCTCTATGATCGCCGGCTTCGGCAGCATTATCTCCGAGGTGGGGGCGGTGATGTTGGTGGGGGGCAACATCCAGGGCTCGACCCGAGTCCTGACCACGGCCATTGTCCTGGAGACGCGCAAGGGCAATTTCGACCTGGCTATGGCCCTGGGCATTGTCCTCCTGACCCTTTCGTTTCTTGCCAACGTGGCCATGTTACGCTTGCAGGGGAGGGCTTTCGAAAGTGAATAACGACTTAGCATACCGACTGGACAGGGTGGTCAAATCCTACGGTGGGAGAGAGGTTCTGCATGTTGACAGCCTGGAGATCCACTGGGGCGAAATCTTTGGCATCGTCGGCCCCTCGGGCAGTGGCAAGAGCACGCTGTTGCGCCTCCTCGATTTTCTGGAACCGCCGACGGCGGGGCAGATACATTTTCAAGACTACTCCTTTAATGGCGCTGGCTCGGTCCCACTGGCTATCCGGCGCCAGGTGACCACTGTCTTCCAGAAGCCCGTTCTCCTGAACACGACGGTTTATGGCAACGTGGCCTACGGCGTCAAGATTCGGGGAGGGAGAGGAGTAGAAGGCAAGGTCAAGGGGGTTCTAGCGCGGGTGGGTTTGACTGAGTTCGCCGGCGCTCCAGCCAGGACGCTATCTGGGGGCGAGGCTCAGAGGGTGGCTTTGGCCAGGGCGATGGTCGTCCAGCCCCAGGTGCTCCTTCTGGACGAGCCGACGGCCAACTTGGATCCCTACAACGTGGGCCTCATTGAGGGCATCGTGGCTGATTTGAACCGCCGAAAGGGCACAACCATCGTCCTGGTTACTCACAACGTCTTCCAGGCCAAGCGGCTGGCCCATCGGGTGGCGTTGCTCTTGGAGGGGAGGATAATTGAAGTTGCCCCTGCCGAGCGGTTCTTCTCTTCGCCATCCGATCCACGGACGCTGGCCTTTGTCCGAGGGGAGATGGTTTACTAGGGGGAGTAGAGTTCGACCTCGGGCATGGGGTAGTGCTTGACGTTATAAGTGAACAAGGTTAGGCCGTGGAGTACAGCGGTAGCAGCAACGATGGAGTCAACAAAATCGAGCGTTATGCCTTTGGCCCGGTAGTCCCGAATGAATTTGCCTGCCAGGTTGGCGATGGCTGTTGTGACGTCGTGGGCTTTCAGAGAGTCAAGGAGAGCGTTGGTTTTCTCCTCCTCACTGCGTCTTACCCCTGCCTGGATCTCGACAATGGATACCACCGAGCAACCCAGGATGCCTTCTTTTGACAACCTGGCAAGCAATTCCGCCGTCTCCTCTTGGCCACGCAGTTGCCAGATCAGAACGTCAGAGTCCAGGAGATACTTGATCATTGTACAGCCCTTCTATCCTGGCATTGGTGGAGGCGTGGAGTTCTTTAAGCCAGTTCCTCACATCTCCTTGGGTTTGCAGCTCAGGATGGTTCTCGTCGGTCCATGCCCCTCTTGACTCCCGTAAGGCCTTTTGTTGCTTGAGCTGAAGTAACCGTTGGGCGGTGGCCTCGGCGATGAAGCCACTGCGCTCACGGGGAGGGACCAATTCTCTCAGTTCGGCTAGGAGAGAGGAGGGCAGGAGGACATTGATCCGCTCTTTTTTCTCTACTCGTTCAGCAATGGACATATCGGCACCTCCCTTTTACACACTTATTATACACAATTTTTATGGTTAGTCAATGCTCGATAGAGTGAAACCCCATGCCATATTATTCGGATAACTTCAATCGTCCCATCAGCTACCTGCGCGTCTCGGTGACGGACCGCTGCAACCTGCGCTGCGTCTACTGCATGCCGCCGGAGGGAGTTCCCTGGCGCCCTCACGAAGAGATCTTGCGCTACGAGGAAATCGAGACTGTGGTGCGGGCTGCCGCCGAGTTGGGCATCAGCAAGGTACGTCTGACCGGGGGCGAGCCCCTGGCCAGGTTGGGGCTTGTGGACCTGGTGCATATGCTGGTCCGCATTCCTGGCATTGATGACCTGGCCATGACTACCAACGGCATCCTGCTGGCCCGCTACGCCGAGGAGCTGAAGGCAGCAGGCCTCAAGCGGGTTAACGTCAGCCTGGACACCCTGAGGCCAGAGCGGTTTCGCCGCATCACCCGCCTGGGCGAGCTGTCCGACACCCTGGAGGGCATCGCCGCAGCCAGGGAAGTGGGCCTTGTGCCCGTCAAGATCAACACCGTGGTGATCAGGGGCCTCAACGACGACGAGGTCGTGGACTTCGCTCGCTTGACCTATGCGCCCGACCGGCACGTGCGTTTCATCGAGGTGATGCCCCTGGGCGACCATGCTGACTGGGCTGGGAATGGGTATGTGCCGATGGGCGAGGTGCGGGGGAGAATCGAGAGGGAACTGGGGGAGCTCATCCCGGCCAGGTTGGGCTTCGGCGATGGCCCGGCCCGCTACTATCGCCTGCCAGGTGCTCAGGGCACCATCGGCTTCATCACCCCCATCAGCGAGCACTTCTGCCACCAGTGCAACCGCCTGCGCCTCACCGCCGACGGCAAGCTGCGTCCCTGCCTCCTCTCGGACTACGAGATTGACCTCCGAACGCCCCTGCGCCAGGGGGCGACGATGGAGGAGATCAATCACCTGATCATCGAGGCCGTCCGCGCCAAGCCGGAGAGGCACCACCTGTGTGAGCAGCTAATCCCTCAGGGGCGTACCATGTCGGAGATTGGAGGGTGAATAAAACAAAGGCCCTTTTCTTCCTGAAGGAAAAGGGCCTTTTTGTTTGCCACCACAGTAGGGGCAATCCCTTGCGGCTGCCCAAGTCCTGAAGATTAGGGATCGTGGAGATAGAAGGTGAGGGCTTTGCCGTCCAGCGTAAGTATGAATTGGTTAAGGACATCGCGGCCCAGGAGAAAGTCTGATCGCTGAGCAGAGGTAACTTCCACGAGGGGAATGTTATAACCCGCGATTTCCATAGCGACATAATATAGAGGCCGCAATGTTCCCTTGCCATTGAACCCAGTAACAAAACCTTCGCTCACGGCTTTCAATCGCAATGTCGTCACTACTGACTCAGGAAGCACAGTAATGCTGGCGCCGGTGTCCAGCTTGCCTGGCTTCTGAACAGAGAGCCCAGTGATGGGATCGAGCAGGGTCACTTGCACGAAAGCGGCTGGAGGTTGGATAGTGGTGTTGTACCTAAACACTGTGGAGTTCCTCTGGCGATGGGATTTCAAAGGTGCGGGGCTCCTCGCTGACCAGTTGAAGATAGAAGAACTTGTCCTTTAGCTTGGACATGACCCTCTGGGCTAGTGCCAGATTGTCTGCATCAGCGTCTACCACTTGGCCGCCGTGGATGGCTACGTAGAGTCCCTTATGCGTCTGCAAGAGTTGGGGCTTCAGACGATGGAAGGCAGCGCGTTCCTTCTCCCAGGCTTCGTCCTGAGCCGGGATTTGGGCCTCACGGTCGGCTTTTTCACGCCACTCCTGAAAGCGGCGATAATCATCCAGGGAGATGGCGACAGCGTAAGGCTTGCCTTCTCTTCGTATAACCACGGGACCTTCGGCCACTTCCTCCGGACCTGGCAAGTCTGGCCCATAAATCGCACGAGCCTCTTTGATGTCAAGGGTTTTGACCATAGGGGATCACCTCAAATTATCTGGTATTGTAAATCCTTTGTGATGATTTGTCAAGGGCTTCCAGTGAGATTCTCTTGACAACCTAATTCAGGTGTGATATAGTTATCGGCGCTTTCGTTGGAGCAAAGACCTCCGAGGTTTCCTCGTCCATGGTCGTCTGCGGTTAACAATCAGTCCTTTTTGCCATGGTGTGTCCGAATCTGTGATCGAAACCTCGGAGGTCTGCATGGCACTTTCGCTGGAGGGAGTGGGTATGAAGTATGGAGTCTGCAACTGGATCTTTGGAGATGAGCCACTGGTAGAAACAGCGGCTCGTTTGGCTGGCTTCGGTTACGACGGGTTGGAGCTGAAGGGCGATTTGGAGTTCTATGATCCCGCAGAGGTCAAAGCAATCTTGGACGACCAGGGGCTGGTTGTGCTCTCCCTCACCCCAGCCGACGTGGATCTGCCCCATCCCGACGCCGAGGTGAGGGCTAAGGCGGTGGATTATTATCTGCGCTTGTTGGACTTCGCCGCTGAGGTAGGAGCGCCGATGGTGGGATGCCACGGAGCGGTGGGGCGTATCCGCCCGGTGACCACCTACGAGCAGGAGTACGTGAACTACGTGGTGGGAGTCCAGCGCATCGCCGAGCGAGCCCAGGAATTGGGTCTGCGATTGGCCATCGAAGTTCTCAATCGCTACGAGTCCCATTTGCTGAACACCGCCGAAGAGGCAGTGCGTTTCGTGGAGGAGGTGGGAGCGTCCAACGTGGGCCTTCTCCTGGATGCCTATCACATGAACATCGAGGAGGGGGACCTGGGCAGCGCCATCCGCGCGGCGGGGAAGCACCTGGTCCTCTTCCACGCCGCCGACTCCAACCGCCAGGCGGTCGGTCGTGGGCATACCAACTTCCTCGATGTGATGCAGGCTCTCAAGGGCATCGGATACGACGGTTCGATCATCATCGAATGCACAGCCTCTGGCCCCGATCCCTTCACGCCAGTCAAGGGACAGGGTTGGCGAGATGAGGTGGCAGTCTACGTGGCCGATTCCATCAGCCTGCTGCGCGAGCTAGAGGCGATGTCCTGACCAGAAACCAGGTTTTTGAACCCTTTGCATCCAAAACGTGTGCAATTGCGGGAATTTTTGCTGTCGCGATAGGCACTCTTGAGCGAAAAACCTGGTTTCTCTCACCTTATCCAAACTCCTGTAGGGGTACCGAGGAGGAGAGACATGTTACTAGGCTTCAACGGCGCGACCACCATGAAGGCCACGCTGCCAGAGGATATCGCCGCTGCTGGCAAAGCGGGTTTCAAGGCCCTCGAAATCTGGGCGGCGAAGATGGATACCTATCTGACCAATCGCAGCCTCGACGACCTCAATGCGATCTTCACTCAGCACCGTGTTCAGCCGGCCAGCATCAACTCTATCGAGTTCATCACCTTCCGCTCACCGGACGATTACGCGCTGATCAAAGCTCGTTGCTGTGAGCTATGTGCCAGAGCCGATGTGCTGGGTTGTGACAAAATCGTCGTCGTGCCCAGTCCCACCCCAAAGGAGGGTGCCTCTTGGGAGGACATAAAAGCTGAGTCAGTGCGAGTGCTGCATGACTTGGCGGAAATCGCCGCTTCCTATGGGGTGAACCTGGCCTTCGAGTTCCTGGGCTTTGGCTGGTGCTCGGTGCGCACCCTGGCCCAGTGTTGGGAGATCGTGCAGGCAGTAAACAGGCCCAACGTTGGCCTGGTCATAGACACCTGCCATTTCTATGCTGGCAGCTCAGAGCTTGCATCCATCGAAGCCGTAGATCCGGAAAAGCTCCTCATCTTTCACATCAACGACGTCGAGGATCGGCCCAAGGAGACGATAGAGGATGCTCACCGTTTGCTGCCCGGCGAGGGAGTGATCCCGTTGGACGATATCCTGTCTCGCCTCGAAAGAATCTGCTTCGACGGCCTCTGCTCCATCGAGCTGTTTCGGCCCGAATACTGGGAGCGCGATCCAGCGGAATTGGCCACCGCAGCGCGGGCGGCGACGATAAAGGTGTTGGAACCCTATTTCAAGGTAGAGTGAGCCGCGAATGGTTTTGACAAACTACAGTCAAGGTGATAAAATAGTCAATGAGGTACTTGTTAGCTCGTTACTCGTTGACTCATTACTCATTCCCGACAGACCTGCTGGCTGAAAGGGGGTGGTGGCCAGGGAAATTAAGTAGCTGCTAGCCTTTGAGGATTGATGTTTCAACCCTCGACAACTTCAATGAACGAAGGAGGTAGAAATGTTGAGCAAAAGAGCAGTAACTTTGGTTTTGGTGTTCGTGTTGTTGGCGGTGGCG
>JBAWAP010000389.1:0-1644 GCA_049589355.1 Anaerolineae bacterium | reverse complement strand
GTGTATGCCCGTAGACCAGCACGTTGAACTCATTTTGTCGAGCGATTTCACGCATTTTTCCGGTTCCGAAGCGCGCACCCGGGTCATGCATGACTCCGATCTTCCAATCAAAGAACTTGAAGGAGTCCATCTTTGGCAGTTTGTTTCGAACATCTGGTTCGTCCATATTTCCGTAAACAGCCAGAACTGGAGCGATCTGTTCCAGCTCTTCAATAACAGACAGGTTTACAAGGTCTCCCGCATGCACTATGAACTCGGCGTTTTCGAAAATCTTGAAAACCTCCTTCGGCAAGTTTCTTGCGCGCACAGGTACGTGCGTATCAGCTATCAAGCCCACAATCTTGGCCGAATCGCTTCTTCGCAGCTTGGGCAGAATTTGCGTTTGCTCGCTAACCAATCAAGGCCCTCTTGGATACGATCTATTGCTACTTGGTGAAATAAATAGCCTAGAGGGAAGGGAAGGATGCAAACACCATGCACAGGTCTGGTTAGCGTCTTGTCTTTCCATATCTGCAAGCTTTTTGACATTCCACACACATTATGTGGGCGTTCTTTGTTAAGGAAGGCTCGTACTTTGCTAATTTCTCGCTATACTTATCCAGATTTTCGCTTGTAATGTGAAAGCCTACCAAGCATTTTGCGTCATCGACCTTGTAGGGCGTCAAGGCGCCAGTTGGGCAGGCTCTGATGCAGCTTTGGCATTCACCGCAGAGGTCCTGGTCAAAGGGCTCATCTGCAGTCATCTCAGCATTCGTTAGAATAGGGATCAGTCGTATCCATGGACCATATTCTGGGTTGACTATTAACGCGTTCTTCCCGTAGTTGCCAAACCCAGCTAACTGCGCCAGCCTCTTGTATGAAATCAAGTCCGCCATAACAGCCCTGTAACCTTTCTTCTCTAAGTGGTTGATTACCGTGAGAGCTAGGACTGGTAATGGAAAATAGCCAGGGTAAACCCATTTCTGATTTTTCCGAATTGCGATTTCAAGCGCGTCATCCCAAACATGGTAGCCCATGACAACAATGGATTTCGTGTTAGGCAACATGTCAGCAGTCTTCTTGGTGTACTCTTGATATTTCCATCCCACCCGAACGGGCGGGAGAGCATCAATAGCCTCAGCTGTAACAATCCCGACGAGATTTGCGCCTGCGTCGCATGCAACTCGCTTAATGTTCACCGCGAGTTTTTGGGCTTCAGATTTGCTCCGCATGTCTGACCCCTCAATTCCTATTCAGTGCTTTGGACTTAAGATTTTAGAATGCTAGACGCTTCATGTGGTTAGAGCATAAAGCCTTAAACAGATTAGCATTATACATTGAGCAAAAGGTGAACCCCCAAATGTGTGCTAGACTACTGAAGGAAATCGAAGAAGAAGCAACGAATTTTCTAAGCGAATTGATCCGCATAAACACGACCAATCCACCTGGAAACGAAACCGCAGCCGCAAAGTACGTTGCCGAAGCCTTAGAACAGGATGGTTTCAAATGTGAATTGTTCGAGTCCTCGCCTGGAAGAGGCAGCGTGGTGACTCGTCTCAAGGGTTCGGACAAGAAGCCCAATCTGCTTTTGCTTTCACATTTGGACGTTGTGGCTGCAAATCCGAAAGAATGGAGCGTAGATCCATTTGGCGGTGAGATCAAAGA